>NZ_JBVAYF010000020.1:0-59899 GCF_055413345.1 Pseudaeromonas sp. HNCC25DJ180 | reverse complement strand
ATCGATAACAATGGTCGGAGGACCATCGGTGTGGCCGCTGATGGTGATGGTCACTTGGGCTGAACTGCTCGAGCCGTCCGCATCCTTAATGCTATAGCTGAAGCTGTCGCTCAGACTCTGCCCGCTCTTCAGGGCATTGACTGTCGGGTTGGCGTTATTCAGTTGATACTCGTAGCTGCCATCTGCCTTCAGGACTAGCTCACCGTACTGGCCCACTTGCTTGCCAATCGTGGTGACCACACTGCCACCATCAGCACTGGCACTGTCGTTGGTCAGCACATTGCCAGACAGCGGATTAGTGCCATCTTCCACAATAGTGTTGCTATCGGGATTAGCCAGCGGCGCCGTGTCGGTGATGGCAATATCCAGGCTGTCGGTGACGTTGCCACCGCCCAAATCGGTCACCGTCAGCGCGAAGCTATCAATAATCGGCTGGCCATTGGTGTGGGCCAATACATTCGGATCATAGCTGTAGGAGACGGTACCCGTGGCAGGGTCGAAATCCAACAGAGTCAGCACCCCCCTAGCCGTGGTGATGCTTACCTGCTTGGTAAGAAAAGTCGTGACCTCAGTATCAGTCAGCAGCTTGCCACCGATTTCCAGTGACTTGAGACCATCAGGCGCTTTGATAACAAAGCTACCAAGCATAGGGCCGGTATCTTCAGGAAGACTCCAGTCACTGGCGTTGGTACTTCCATCCAGATCAGGAATGGTGATGCTGGGGCTGCCATCAGAGGTGCCGACTATGACAATAGTCACTTGATGAGTGACGCCATCCACGCTCTGCACCGTAAAGACTTCGTTCGGCAACCGTTGTCCTTCCACAAGGGCCTGCACCGCTGGATCACTGTTGTTAAGCTGATAATTCCAGTTGCCATCTTTATCTATGCTGAACTGGCCATGCTGACCGACCACGGCGTTCTGAACCACAGTGTGGGCTTGCCCCTGATCCAGATCGCTTACCTTGAGTTGTCCGCTAACGGAGAGGATCTCATCTTCCTTGACCAGGCCACTATCGCTACCGGAAATCTGAGCCAGATCATTAGTGCCCTGGATCTCGACCGTCACCACATGGCTAGCAGAGCCATCCACACTGCTGACATCAAAGGTTTTGGTAACACTCTGCCCCTCATTCAGGGCTTGCACCGTTGGCGAGCCATTGTCGAGATCAAAGTGCCAATTACCGTTAGCATCCACAGTGAACTGGCCATATTCGTTGGCCACATTCTGTGCCACGAAGAAACTCTGGTCTTTATCCTCATCCACTATGGTGAGTTGACCACTGGTCACGAGCAGTCGATCTTCGATAACCAATCCAGAGTCACTCGAACTGGAAATCACCGGCAAGTGATTGATGACGGCCGGGCCATCGTCTACCACCACCAGCGTCTGCGCTTGATGGCTGGTATCAAAGCCAGCCTCACCCAATGTGGCATTGCCGGTACGATCTATTGTGATAAAACCGGCATTACTGGAGGCACCATCACCGCCAGCAGCAGGCGTGCCACCCGCAGCCGGTTGCTGTGCTTCAAGCAAGTCATTCAGGTCCTTGCCTTGTAAAATTTGCTGTTGCAGGGCTGCGATAGCGGTGTCTTGGGATGCATCAACAGCCAGTGAGGAGGAAACAGCAGAGGAGTGAGCCGCAGTATGTGTAGCGTGTTCCTGCGCATCCGGCAAACGGGTGGCATGGGGCAATACTTGGCGATCCAGCTCAGCAGTACGCAGATGGATCGTAATCCCACTACCATGACGGACCAAAGCCGGATCGGTAGCCTCAAAATCCACCGCAGCACCCGCTGACGTTAGCAGAATAGAACCGGCGGGCACCTTGTCACCTGGCTTGAGATCGACCCAGGTACGACCATCCACCACTAGATGAACCTCACCGGTCACTGAAGAAATAATTTTTTCATCATGAACTTCAATCATCTGCCCCATTTGCTCACCCTGTCTTCATTGAAACAACTGTGAGCATTAAAACATTTAACAAAGAATCAAAGAATCCCCCCTGCTAGCAACCACACTACACAGCACATATATCATTCTAATAATTAATCTAATTAATAGATAAAACGGCAAAGTTCATTCGTAAAAACAGAAAAGATGTATCGATGGCTCACCCCCTCAATACCGACCAGGAATATCCTTAATTTACAAGATGTTATATATACTAACTACGCCATAAGACTTAGCCTTAAATCGAAAAACAAAACCAAAGCATCAGGCCATGCAATGCGAACAGCACTTAAGCATTAGTTGATGTGAACATTTTTATAGGGAATATAGGAAGAATCGAAAATAAGCGCTGCCAATGAAAACCTGATGCAACTGCTAATATTAGCCAGATGACATGGCAGGAATTTTTTTCACTCACATTAAAGTGCTAATTTATTATTAATTGCATAAGTAGTAGGTACGGCATCACATATATCCCTTGATACAAATGACCCCGTCCCCTGCGTGGACGCCCCCTTTCCGTCTCAGCACACGGCGCGAGGGTACACCGCGACCAAAGCCGCCAGGTTTGCTCACTCTTGGCTCTGCTGGGCCAACACCCGCCACCATGCCTCGCACCACTGGTGGTGTTGCCGGTAAAATGGATGACTAAAAACCAGATAGTAGTGTCGGCTAAATAGGGGCTGGCCCGATCGGCGCAGGGTTTTAAACTCAGTACGTTTGCTCAACTGCTGTTGCGTGGACTCCTTCTGGCCAATGAAAATATCGATCCGCCCCAACAACAGCTTCTGCAGATTTTGCTCTATGGTTTTAGTCGCTTCATAGGGTACAGACTGCGCCTTGAGCAGACTGGCGATGGCGGTATCCTTGAGCACGCCTATCCGATAAGCGGCCAACGCCGGCACGGAACCATCCAGCCCATGGGGTACAAAATCGCTCCGGGTATAGAGATAGTACTCCAGCACCCCAAGGCTGCGTTCGCTGTCGGGCCCAGATGACGTCATGGGGAACACCATGCTGCGGACGCGCTCCGGTAGATAAGAGAAGGAGAAAGCGCCGTCCAGCTCGCCTCGTTCGAGCATCAACAGTAACCGTTTGATGGGCAGGCGCTGCAACTCGGTGCGCAACTCCAAACTGGCCGCGCTCTTGAGCACGCTGGTTACCGCCCGGCCAGGAGGCTCGGCAGGCAAGGGCCCCTCCCCAAGCTGCAAGGGAGGAAAGGAGCGATCGGCATAACCCAGACGTACTGGTTCGGCGGCCATAGCCAGAGCAAGACAGCTACTGAGCCCCAAGCACAGGCACCACATGTTGGCACGCATCATAATCTTCAACCCGACGGGAGAACCACCTTGTAAGTGTGTCGGAGGAGGGATGATCCCGCTGGATAAAATTTTAAAAAAAAGCCCGGACTAGCCGGGCAACAGAGCAAAGTGGTGGTTTCCCACCAGCAAAGGACAGGGTTGGAGTCGCCTGGAGCAACTCCTTAAAATACCAACGGCTCGCGCTATCAGGCCGACAGGGTGCTGTGGGTGTGACAGGCCTTGGGACAGACCTTAGAGCAGGCTTCACAGCCGATACAGTCGGCGGCATTCTGGATGGTCATCACCATCATCATGTCATCCTGCTCGTCATCATCGTCATCGCCCAGCAGATCGGCTTTATCCACCAGATTAAAAACATCCCGTGAGCAGACCTTGAAACAACGACCACAGCCGATGCAGCGGTGTGCATCCAGAGCGGTGACATATTTTGGGGTCCAGCTTTCGCCACCCGCAGTAAGACCAGTAATTAAGGTGCCAGACATGGCGTTCTCCTCCTTGTGTGTTGCAAGTTGGCATCCCTGCCACCCTTGGGTAGCGGCGAATGCGGATCCTGTTGCTGGGTTCACTCCTCCCAGCCAGCACTCTCCAGCTCGGCAAAGCGATCCGGACTCTTGTCCTTGGCCGGTCGCTTGGCGACCTGCTCCAGCGACTGACTCTCAAACTGGGTCAGCAACTGAGGTATGGGGGTTCCACTCTCCACCCGGATGGCGCGCACCCCAGCGGCCAGCAGTTGACGAAATACCGCCTCGCCCACCGCCACACAGAACAGGGCAAAACAATCCTTGAGCACATCAATCCGGCTCAGGAGCTTGTCCTGGTTGTGCCCTTCCACCACAGTAAAACGGGCCACCTGGAGCAGTTCATGACGTCCGGGCTCGACCCCGTAGATCAACAGGCTCTGACAGGAGCCAAAGTGCTGATCTACCGTCTTCATATCCGAGCTGGCGAAGGCCACCTGCAAGGCTGGCGCCGCCTCATCGCTGACTTTTAGATGACGCTGCAAATGCGGAGTCATGCAACCTCCTTGACGACGCGCACCGGCGTCGGCTGTTTGAGTGGGGAGTGATAGGCCGGTAGTTGGTGGTGAGCCTGCTGCATGGCATTAGCCACCTCGAACAGGGTATCGCGCATGCCGGCATAACCCTGGCGCACCCGCCGGAACTCGCCGAAGCGATCGAAGATGGGAAAACCGATACGCACCAGAGGCACCCCCATCTGCTCGGCCAGCAAGGCACCATGGGAGTTAGCCAACATCAGATCCGCCTCCCCGTGACACCCCTGGACCAGATCTTCCATGTCACCGATCACCACCTGCTCCACCGGTAAATTACCCAGTTGCGGCTGATTGACCGGCGCCACCACGCTGATGGGTTGCAGACCCACCGAGCGCGCAAAGTCGAGCCAGGCACAGAGCAGATCGGCTTCGGCGCCGATAGCCAGCTTGCGGTCATTCACCCAGGTGTGGGTGTCGATCATGGCATCCTGCAGCTGGCCCCGTTGCCGCTCCAGCCACTCGGGCACATTGCGATCAGCCAGCAAACGCAATGTATCCACGAACTTGTCCATCTGCTCCAGGGTCATCAGGTGCGGGAAAGCACGGCTCTCGACTCCGGTCCGCTGCTCCAGCAATTGGCCGGCGCGAGTCAGGGAGGGGCCGATCACCAGGGTCAGGGCACTCTGCCCCAACTGCTTGATCTGCGTCACCTCACTCCCCCCTTGAGAGACCGAGAGATAATCCTGGCGCACCAGGTGGCCATCCATGGAACGAGAGAGATCGGGCACCAGTATGGGTTGCAGACCAAAGGCCTCGATCGTGGTACGCAGCATCTCCACATCGCCCGGCGTCAGCATATGACTGAGCAGCAGATTGACCCGCTTCTTGCGCACACTGCGCAGGGCCTGCTGGGGCACCAGCTGTACTATGAGGCTCTCGATGAGGGCGGCATGGCCATTCTCCATGGAGCCATAGAAGTCAGGAGTGGACACAGTCACCACTTCGACCCGTTCAAATTTAGGCTGCTGGCGGCGAAACTCCTTGAGCGCCCGGCTCATATCGGCGCCCTGAGCCTCGGAGAGGCCGGAGCTCATCAGCACGATCAGGCGCGGATTACTGCGCTCACACAGCGTGGTCAGTGCCTGGATGATGTTATCGTCCGACCCCATGACAGTGGTGATGGGATCCATAGCCGTGGACTGGATCGGCACCGGCTCATGAAAGTGTTGAATGAAGAAGATCTTGGCAAAGGCACTGCAGCCCTGGGCGCCATGAATGAGCGGAATGCAGCGATCCAGCCCCAAAGCGCCCAGTATGGCCCCCAAGGGTTGACCACTCTTGATGGGCTGGGTGGCCAATGGCTTACTGGCCTTGATGATATGCGCCATAGTGGTTCCCCTTATTGCCACGGAGCCCGGCTACGCGCCTGGGACCAGATGGGACTTTCCAGTGTCAGGCAGATCTGGTGTGCCAGCTCTACCATGCCCTTGTAACCGGCGAAGGCGTGTTCCCGCTCCTGATTGATATCCAGAAACGGCACCTTGCCTTTATAGGCGGTAAACATGTTGCGCCCGCCCGCTATCATCATGTCCGCCTTCTGCTGATAGACCACATCCAGCAACAGCCGCGGATTGCCCTCATCCAGCATGATGGCATCCTCCCCCATCAGCTCGCGGATGCGCGCCTTGTCCTCTTCGGTCGATTTGCGGGTGCCGGTCGCCACCACTTGCATCCCCAGATCCTGCAGGGCCGAAACCACGGACCAGGATTTGACCCCGCCGGTATAGAGCAGCACCCGCTTGCCGGTCAGCCGCTCACGGTAAGGGGCCAGCAGTGCCTCCGCCTCCGCCTCCTCCCGGGCGATCACCGCTTCGGTGCGCGCCTGCAGATCCGCGTCACCCAGCATATTGGCAATGGTGCGCAGGGAGTCAGACATGTCACGCACCCCATAGAAGCTGCCCTCAAACCAGGGGGTGGCGTATTGCGTTTCCAGCTTGCGCGCCACATTGATCATGGCCCGGGAGCAGACCAGCATGTTGAGCTCGCTGCGGTGCAGGGTCTGGATCTCGTGAAAGCGCGCATCCCCGGCCAGGGTGCAGAGCACCCGGATCCCCAGCTCATCCAGCAGGGGTTGCACATTCCAGAATTCGCCGGCTATGTTGAACTCGCCAATCAGCCCTATGCTGTGGCCCCGCTCGGCCGGAATAAGGGCATCGACAGGCCAGGGGGCCGGTTCGCCTGTGCCCACCACCTTGTTCACCATCACTTCACCGGCGATGCGGTTGCCCAAATTCTTGCTGCCGTAGAAACCGGCCGCGTCCACGGCGATGACCGGCACCCCCACCTTGGCCTCGGCGGCCTTGCAGATGGCTTCGATGTCGTCCCCTTCCATGGCGGGCACACAGGTGTTGTAGATGAAGACCGCGGCGGGTTGATAACGATCGACTATGTGTTTGACCGAGTGATAGAGACGGCGCTCACCCCGCCCCATGATCACATCCTGTTCGCTCAAGTCGGTGGTAAAACCCATGCGATACAGCTCAGGGCCAGAACTGCGAGTGCCCCGGTTGTCCCAGGAGCTCCCGGTGCAGCCAATAGGGCCGTGCACCAGGTGGGCCACATCGGCCACCGGCAACAGGGTGATCTGGGCGCCATCGAAGGCGCACCCCCCGGCCGTCGCGCCAGGCTTGGGCGCGCTACACCCGGATTTGGCCTTGCTGTTATGGCTACAGGCCGGTTCATCCTTTAACGCTGCAATTTCACTACCCTTCATATCGACTCCTTCAACGTCCTGTCGATGCTTGAGAACTCAAGTACCTTGTACCTGAGGGGAGTACTGCAAAGAACAAACCAAACCTAACTATATGTTTATAAAGCAATTGTGATTGTAGGCTTAGTGACAAGCGCCACAAGGGGACGCGTGACAAACCCACATGGGCGGCAGTAATCCGACAATCACCCTGGCTCTATCCAGGATCACATCCCATCCGGTCACCGCTCTTGGGCGGGAGCAGCCTGGCATGGCCAAGGCTCAACCGCACCCCGCGGCGTCACCCCCGCCTCCCCTGGAACACAGGGGAGAGAGGATCGGACGACAGCAGAGGGTAGAGCGACAAGCTAATGAGCTGAAGGCGCGAAGAGGGTCCATTCCCCCCGAAGCGAAACCCTCTTCGGCCTCCAAAACCCAAACTCAAACTCAGCGCTGGCTACTCATCCAGCTCGCTGAGCAAATCAAAGCGACGGCTGAGATCATCCTGGCGCCCCAGCGCCTTGGCGAGCCAAGGGGGCAATACGCCGCCCAACAGCGTGCCGAGCTCGGCCACCTGAAGGGCAATCACCGGATCCTTCTTCACCTTCACCGGATGCAGGCCGTGACGGATCACCCGGGCCGCAGCCGGGCCACCAATGGCCTCGCAAAACAGCAGATGGCAACCGGCCAGCATCAGCGCCTTCTCTTCATTGACCTCGGCCCCCTTGCCACTTTGCACATAACGGCGAATATCGATGAGCTGGCTATGGCCAGGGGTCACCTGATAGATGAAGAAGAGCGGACAAGAGCCGAAGTGACCGTTGATATTGATGCCGTCTGTGCTGGTAAAGGCCACGCGCAGGGCACCAGGCTCATTGGGTGCCGGAATGGGGTTAAGATGGGTGGGTAACTGGCCATGCAGACAGGCCAGCAGGGCTTGCCAGCGGCTGGCATCCAGTGAGAGTTCCGCAGGCAGCTTGGCCTGCAACTGATCCAGCGTCAGTTTATCCAGATGGGCGGTATTGAGCGGCCCCTGCAGGGCATCACTCACCCAATCAAACAGGGTTTCCTGGGCCAGATCGGGAACTATCTGGGCCAGAGCAATCAAGCGCCAGTAAACTTGGCTTTCCAGCAGTGTGCTCATACGCGACTCCTTCACCCTAATCCACAGTGGCCGCTTTAGTCACCCGCAAGGTCGCAGGCAGCTTGGGCATCTTGTCCAACGGTGTCAGGTAGAAGCTTTGACCATCATCCAGATCGATGCGCCCCCCCCAGCTCTCTTCACTGGCAAACTCCAGGAAACTCACCTTGGCTTCCAGATCGCGCTTGGCGATGTAGCAGTAGAGGCCATCGGCCTGCTGACGAAACATGACATTGGGCATAACGCGCTCCTTGCTGATTGGGAAAAATGGGTGAGCATTGCATCTCCACGACACCGGCGCTCACCCAAAAAAGGCCGACCCGCCGTAGCAGGTCGGCCCAAGGGCGCTTAACGCACCAGGTCGAAGTTATAATCAGTCTTGCCGAGTTCCATGGTCTCTTCGTCCAGACGCTCCAGTACGGCATTCACCAGGGTGGTCAGGATGTACATCCCGCCTTCGTAACCCCAAGTGGTCATGCGGTGCAGATGGTGACGATCGAAGATGGGGAAGCCCAGGCGGATAAGCGGAACTTCAAACGCCTTGCCCTTGGCCAGGGTGTCGCGCTGAATGAACTTACCGTAGGAGTTACCAATCATGAAGTCTGGCTTGTTGGTGAACATCAGCGAACGGAAGTGCCACAGGTCACAACCGACGAAGACTTCACTGCCCTGACCGTAAGGCGAGGCGGCCAACAACTTGTTCATGGCCTTCTGCCACTTCTTGGAGCCGTTGTTGCACAGGATGACGTTCGGCTCACAACCCAGTTCCAGCAGGAACTTGGTCAGCCCCATGACAAAGTCAGGATCCCCGTAGATACCGAACTTCTTGCCGTGCAACCAGGTGTGGGAGTCGGTGATCATGTCGACCAGACGACCGCGTTCCTTGGCCAGTGAGTCAGGGATCGGCTTGCCAGTCAGCTCGCTTACCTTCATCAAAAACTCATCGGTCCACTCAACACCCATAGGGATGTTCAGTTCGCTACCGGGTTGGCTCCACTTGTCCTGCACCATTTTCTTGGTCTTGACCAGTTGCCAAGGTTGCAGCAGCAGAGTGTCGATGGCGTTAGGCGCATCCTTCATCTCAGCCTGAGTGGTACCACCTGAGTACATGCGGTATTCACCATCGGCCGGGGTGTCCAGCACTTCTGACGGGTCAGACAGCAGGCTGTAGCCCACTTCCATCTCGGTCATCATGCGCTTGAGCACACGGTAGTTGCCCAGATAGCAGTCGAAACCGGTTACCAGGTTCAGCTTGCCATTGCTGCCGACCTTGTACTCTGCCGCATCGCTGGTGAAGCTGTTGCAGAAACCTTCGAACATGTTGTCCCAACCCGTGATATGGCTGCCGACGAAGCTCGGAGTATGAGCGTAAGGCAACGGCATCTCGTTAGGGATGAAACCATCTTTCTTGGCGTTGTTGGTGAAGGCTTGCAAGTCATCACCGATAACTTCCGCCATACAGGTGGTAGAGATGGCAATGATCTCGGGCTTGTAGAGCGCATTGGCGTTCTGCAGACCTTCGTTCATGTTGTTGTGACCACCGAATACGGCCGCATCTTCAGTCATGGAGTCAGAGACGCAAGCGACTGGCTCTTTGAAATGACGGTTGAAGTAAGAGCGGAAATAGGCCACACAACCTTGAGAGCCATGCACATACGGCAGAGTCTTCTCGAAACCCAGGGAGCAAAGCACGGCACCCAGGGGCTGACAGGCTTTGGCCGGGTCAACGGTCAGCGCTTCGCGCTTGAAGTTCAGCTCTTTGTATTCGGCAGAGGTGGTCCACTCGAAGACTTCGCGCACTTTGGCATCGTCGTGAGCTTCTTCCCAGTTGTTCTTCTTGCCGGCCCACAGAGATTGATACTCTTCCTGTTCGAACAGGGGGTAGCAGGACTCGATTTTATCTACGTTCTGGCTCATATGCTGTCTCCTCCCGCGCCACTCATCTGTGAACTAACGGGTTAATGACGGTCCAAAAAAACCTACCTGACTCAGGCAGACTTCTTCCAGGGTGCGATCAGTTGTGACCAGCACGGATTGTTCAGGGTCATATCCATGTCACGGGCGAAGATGGCAAAGCCGTCATAGCCGTGATAAGGGCCGGAGTAATCCCAGGAGTGCATCTGGCGGAATGGAATACCCATCTTCTGGAAGATGTACTTTTCCTTGATGCCGGAGCCAATAAGGTCAGGCTTGACAGCCTTGACGAACTCTTCGAACTCATAACCGGTGACGTCATCGAACAGCAGGGTCGCTTCTTTCAATTCCGGCAAGGTACGGTCGTAATCGTCGTTGTGGGCAAACTCGTAACCGGCACCGACAATCTCCATGCCCAGATCTTCATAGGCACCGATGACGTGACGGGGACGCAGGCCACCGACGTAGAGCATGACGCGCTTGCCAGCCAGGCGAGGCTTGTACTTGGCGATAACAGCCGCAGTCTGAGCTTCGTACTTGGCGATAACCGCTTCAGCATTCTTCTGGATAGTCTCGTCAAACTGGGCAGCAATCTTGCGCAGTGACTCGGCGATCTTGGTTGGGCCGAAGAAGTTGTACTCCATCCATGGTATCCCGTACTTCTCTTCCATATGGCGAGAGATGTAGTTCATGGAGCGGTAGCAGTGCACCAGGTTCAGCTTGACCTTGGTGGTGTTTTCCATTTCTGGCAGGGTGCCGTCACCGGACCACTGCGCCACAACACGCAGACCCATCTCTTCGAGCAGGATGCGAGAAGACCAGGCATCACCACCTATGTTGTAGTCACCAATGATGGCCACATCGTAAGGGGTACCGGCGAACTCTTGATCGTCGCGATTTGGCAGGATCCAGTCACGGATCACGTCGTTGGCGATGTGGTGACCCAGAGACTGGGAGACGCCACGGAAACCTTCACAACGTACCGGAACGACTGGCTTTTCAATTTGCTTGCTGGTTTGCTTGGCAACGGCTTCGATGTCATCACCGATGAGGCCTACCGGGCACTCGGACTGGATGGAGATCCCCTTGGAGAGCGGGAACAGCACTTCCATCTCTTCGATCATCTTGGTCAGCTTCTTGTCGCCACCGAAGACGATGTCCTTCTCCTGGAAATCCGAGGTGAAGTTCATGGTGCCGAAGGTATTTACCCCGGTTACACCGGTGTAGTAATTACGACGACCGGCACGGGAGTAAGCGCCACAGCCAACCGGGCCATGAGAGATGTGGATCATGTCCTTGATGGGACCGAAGACCACACCCTTGGAGCCGGCGTAAGCACAACCACGCACTGTCATGACGCCCGGCAGGGACTTACGGTTGGAGGTGATGCACTTGCTGGCTTTTTCCAGCGTCGGATCGTTAACGGTCAGGTGCTTGGCGCGATCTTTCTTGGCCTTCTCCGGATAGACCTCGAGGACTTCCTGGATCAGCGCCTGATTCTGTTCACGGGTTCTGTCTGTCATAGCAGTATCCTTCCATATCGAGCAGAACTCCGGGCGGGCAAGCCCGCCACGGAGGGGTCCTTAGGCCGTAGCTTCTTCGGCAGCAGTCTTACCGATGATGCTCTCGTCTTCTTCGTCCATGATGCCGAATTCCATCAGCAGAGCTTCAAGCTCATCCATGGTGACCGGAGTCGGTACGACGAACATCTTGTTGTCGACTACCTTACGAGCCAGGGTACGGTACTCGTTAGCCTGCTTGGCGCTTGGGTCATACTCGATGACAGTCATACGGCGGATTTCAGCGCGTTGCACTACGTTGTCACGGGGTACGAAGTGGATCATCTGGGTGCCCAGCTTCTCAGCCAGAGCGATGATGAGCTCATCTTCGCGGTCGGTTTGACGGGAGTTACAGATCAGGCCAGCCAGACGCACGCTACCAGACTTGGCGTACTTCACGATCCCCTTGGAGATGTTGTTGGCGGCATACATGGCCATCATTTCGCCGGAGCAAACGATGTAGATTTCCTGAGCCTTGTTTTCACGGATTGGCATGGCGAAACCGCCACACACTACGTCACCCAGTACGTCGTAGAATACGAAGTCGAGATCTTCTTCGTAGGCGCCTTCTTCTTCCAGGAAGTTGATGGCGGTGATAACCCCACGGCCGGCACAACCCACTCCTGGCTCAGGACCACCTGATTCGGCACAGCGCACATCGCCGTAACCGATCTGCAGCACATCAGAGAGCTCCAGATCTTCAACCGAACCTACTTCGGCAGCCATTTCCATGATAGTGTTTTGGGCCTTGGCGTGCAGGATCAAACGAGTTGAGTCAGCCTTAGGGTCACAGCCGATGATCATCACCTTCTTGCCCATTTCGGCCAGCGCCGCCACCAGATTCTGAGTGGTAGTAGACTTGCCGATACCACCCTTTCCATATATTGCACATTGACGAAGAGCCATGTCGTTATCTCCTTGTGATGACAGTTGACGCTTAATACATTGCACTTCGCGTACCACTCTCAGAAAAACAGATAACTAATTGATTTTAAATGGCTATTTCTTGTGTCACTCGACAAACCCCAGAACAGAACAAAACAAACACAGACGATTTGTACGGAAAGGAACAGGCCCTGTGTCGGCTTTTGTCGTATGCCAAAATGGCCTGGCCAAGATGCCAATAGCACGAAGCCGAAAATGCAGAGCGCAGCCGTAGGGAAAAAGCAGGATTCCTTCTCTATTAAGGAGAAGACGCGGCCCCATGAAGATTGGGTAGCCCGTGCGACTAAACGCTAACACCCTTAAGAATGCGGAGCGGCCAAGGCAAGCGCAGCAGCCGACAGCAGCCACGAGGCACCATTGGCCAGCAATAGCGCTGGCACAAAAAGACCTGATCGAGTATTTATATTGGCCACGCTTATCTCCCCCCAACAGGATCAGATCAATGCTAAAACCGCTCATACCCCTCATGCTGACAGCCAGCCTGCTCAGCGCCTGCGACAGCACCTCGCTCTCGGCTTCCAGCGGCCAACGTGCGTCCGCCAGCGCCTCATCCTCTTCCGGCCTTGGCACCCAAGAGGTCACCCTCTCAGGCGATACAGGCCAGGCTAAGCTTGCAGGTGATCAGCTGAAACTCAGGGAGGGGAAGCTCTATATCAATGAGCAGTTTGTGGCTGACACCCCACCAGGGGCCGTGATTCGCTATGTGGCCGCAGGCAGTATCAAGAGCCTCTATATCAATGGTAAGCCGACAGCGACTAAGCCCTAGGATGGGCGACGGCCCCCCAAGCTCCCACGTCAGCGGGGCTTGGAGCCCTCTTCCACTCTTGCCATACCTAGCCGCGGACAACGACTGCAGCAAGAGGCACTCTGGCCTTGCGCCAGGATACGCACCTGCCTCTTCATCGCATATTCGCCGCCAGCGCCCGCTGACCATATGGCAAATAGGGGATTTTGTGGCATAGTGTGCGACCACCGGGTTTTGTGAGGATGTACACCAGATGGAGCGCAAGATTCTGCTCACCGACTGCCCTGATGCCAAGGGGCTAATCGCCAAAATCACCAATATTTGCTACAAACATCAGCTCAACATCATCAAGAATGATGAGTTTGTGGATCATGAACAGGGCCGTTTCTTCATGCGCACCGACCTGGAAGGGCGGTTCAATGACGAAACTCTCCTCGAAGATCTGGACGATGCTCTGCCCGAGGGCAGCAGCCGTCGCCTGGTTCCGGCTGGGCGTAAGCGCCTGGTGCTGTTGGTCACCAAGGAGTCTCACTGCCTGGGTGATATTCTGATGAAGAGCTACTCTGGCGCCCTGGATGTAGAGATAGCCGCCGTGGTTGGCAACTATGACACCTTGCAAGAGCTGACCGAGAAATTTGGCATTCCGTTCCATACCGTCAGCCACGAGGGGCTCACCCGCGAAGAGCACGAAACTAAGGTGCAGGCCATGGTTGATCAATATCAACCCGACTATGTGGTGCTGGCCAAGTATATGCGTGTGCTGACACCTGGCTTCGTCTGCGCCTATCGTCGCAAGATCATCAACATCCACCACTCCTTCCTGCCCGCCTTCATCGGCGCCCGCCCCTATCAGCAAGCGTTCGATCGTGGTGTCAAACTGATTGGTGCCACCGCCCACTTCGTTACCGACGATCTGGATGAAGGCCCGATCATAGAGCAGGATGTGATCCATGTGACCCATGCCTTCAGTGCCGAAGACATGGCCAAGGCCGGGCGCGATGTAGAGCGCTCCGTGCTTTCCCGAGCGCTGGCCCATGTGCTGGATGAAAAAGTCTTTGTCTACGGCAACAAGACAGTCGTCTTCAAATAAGCCATGGCCTTGGCAACACAAGGGGACCTGCGGGTCCTCTTTGTTTTGGTATCCGCAGCACCCAATTGCCAAACCTTGCGCGCCATCAAGCCGCTGGGCTTATATTGAGACTCCCCTCGCCCCTGCGCTGTTCTTCGCCGGATGGCTCCGCTAGACTGAAAAATAGACTTTACTATGCCATTCCATACTGTTGTGAGGAGTCACTATGCAAGAACGAAGCATCATCAGCTCGGCTCTACTCGGAGCCCTACTCTGTGTGGGGCTGACCCTGCTAGGGGTCATGGTAGCCGAGGGGATCATCAAGTTCCGAGAGGCGGATCGGGTGGTTTCCGTCAAGGGACTGTCGGAGAAGGAGATGCCCGCCGATGTGGCTATCTGGCCTATTCGCTTCACCGAGGTCAACAACGATCTGAGTGAGCTATTTGGCAGCATGGAGAGCAAGAATGAGAAGATCCAGGCCTTCTTGCGCCAGCAGGGTTTCACTGTCGATGAGATCACGGTGGCGGTTCCCGGTATTCAAGATCGGCAGGCCCAGGGCTTCTCTGAAGAGCAGGTGCGCAATGGCCGCTATGCTGGCACCTCGACCCTGACTGTCTATAGCACGGATACCGAAAAGGTACGCAAGGCCATGGCCAGCCTGGCGCAACTGGGGCAAAACGGAATCGCCATCAGTGGTCAGGATTACGATGCCAAGACTCAGTTCCTGTTTACCCAGTTGAACGACATCAAACCCGCCATGATTGAACAAGCCACCCGTAACGCCCGGGAAGTGGCCGAGAAATTTGCCCGTGACTCTGGCAGCAAGCTGGGCAAGATCAAGCGCGCCATGCAGGGGCAATTCACCATTGAGGACAGAGACAGCAGCACGCCCTACATCAAGAAGGTGCGCATTGTCTCCACCATCGAATACTACCTGGTCGATTAAGCCCGGTGTTTCCTGCTACCCCAAAATACAAAACGGCCCCGCAGGGCCGTTTGCTTATCTATGGCACGAGTTACAGCGGCAGAGGCAGGCCATTGGCCGTGGCCTTGCTATCCGCCAGCTTGAGCTGGACCGAGAGCTTGCCATCGGCACCCTGCTTGATGTAGCCAGCGCTCATCATGGGAGCCAGCATCTGCTGACCATTAGGCACCATGGCCACCAACTCTTTGGCCGCCACCAGATCCAACTGCCCCTGGAGTTGAGCCAGCAGTGAGGGAATATTCGCCACTTCCAGCTTGTCGTTAGCCGCCAGATCCAGCTTGCCCTTGGCCTGCAGGTTGGCTTTGTTGAAGTTGAGGGAGAGATCCGACAGTGTCAAACCGGCTCCCTTCTTCAACAACTGCTCCAGCGCTGCCATGGCCTTGGCTTCATCCACATGCTGCTGACTACTCTGTTCGACCAGGCTCATATAGCTGTTCTTATCCAGACCGGTCAGCTTGAGACCCAGGGCAAAGTTGTCAATCACAAACGGATAGCTAGGATTTTCTACCTTTAGCGAGGCGATCTGAGTCTGATAACTCATGTCCAGCTTGGCATCCTGTTTGCTTTGCTCATCTATGCTGCCACTGGAAACCAGCTTATCGAGAGTAACACTACTCTCCGGAGCGATAAATTTGAGGCCCTGCAGTTCAAAACTATTCTGTGGCGAAACCCAGGCATTAGCGACACGGATCAGGTGAGCCTGGCCCTTGCTTGGCGCCAGATAGAACTGTTGGTGCTGATCATCGCTGACATTGATCCCCTCCCAACTGAAGGTCACATCGGCTTGGCTATCGACCTTACCCTGGGAGTGAAGTTGGAACTTGGCAAAATCCACCTTGGCGGTGGGCAGATCCAGCTTCCAGCTATCGACGCTCATATCAGCCGTGGTGCCCTGAGTCAGGGCGTTATAGCTCCAGCTCAACTGATGCGGGATCGCCTTGAGCTTCAGCTGTTGCAAGATGCCCGCTATGCTGCCCTTGGACTGATCCAGCGTGGCTTCACCACGTAAATAGAGCGGAGCCACCGCCTGCTGCACGTTGAAAAACAGCTCGACAGGTTTAGCATCGGCCGGGCCACCAAATTGGGCAAAAAACTCGGGAGCCAGGGTCACTTGCAACACCCCATGACGAGCAGTCAAACCGCTCTGACCAGGCAGCCACTGGGCCTTGACACCATTTTGCTGATTGAGTTGCACCAACTGCTTGGCTACGTTGCTGTCGTATTGGGAGCCGGTAAACCAGCAACCACCGGCATAAGCCGCACCGGCCAACACAGCAACACCCACAGCACCGACTAATATCTTCTTCATCTGCAATTCCTATCCCGTTTAGAGCCTATCCTGGCTACCAAGTATCTAACATCACATAAAAGGTATTTATGAATCCCATTTGCTGCCGCTACTCTCCCTGTTCCTCGACAAAAAGTCCAGATCAGAGCCGCTCCACTCTGTGAGTTAGCGCAACTATCCGGCTGACACAGGGCCACATCCCCTATCAGAGCAAGGGACTAAACAGATAGAGCACATTCTCCAATACCCGCTGGTGATAGGGGCGTTTGGCCCAAGTCGCCGCTTGCAGGCAACTAGCCTGGCTCAGATAGCCCTGCAGCAGTTGCTGCAATTCATCGCAAAAACGGGGGTCATCCACCAGTAACGTGGTCTCAAAGTTGAGCCACAGACTGCGCTTATCCAGGTTGACCGTTCCCACCAGGGCCATTTGGTTATCGACCAGCACGCTCTTGGTATGCAGTAGACCGTGCTCAAAGCGGTAGATCTCAACCCCCGAGGCCAGTAGCTCGGCGAAAAAAGCGTTACAAGCATAATTGACCATGATGGAGTCATTACGAGCCGGCAAAATCAGCTGTACCCGCACCCCCCGATCGGCGGCCGAACGCAAGGCGGCGACCAGTGAATCATCAGGCACAAAATAGGGGGTCGTCAGCACCAGCGACTCGCGGGCCTGATAGAGGGCTAACAGCAAGATCTGCTGGATACAATCCCCGGTAATGAAAGGGCCGGAGGGGATGAGCTGTAGATGGTGATCCTGCTCGGGATCATATTCCGGCTGGTGTTGCTGCAGCTCCAGCAACCGCTCACCACTCTCCATCTCCCAATCTTGGACAAACAGTGCCCAAATCAGCGGTACGATCGGCCCCTGCAAGCGCAACATGATATCGATCCATTGCCCCACCCCGGCTTTGGCCTTGAAAAAACGGGGATCAACCAGGTTCATGGAGCCGGTATAGGCCACCTTATCGTCGATCACCACCAACTTGCGGTGCATACGCAAATCCTGGCGCTGTAAGGGAATACGCCACGCACCCACCGGCAATACTTCAATCAGCCGGATCCCGGCCTCGGCAAACCGTGCTGGCCATGGGCTCTTGAAAAAGGTGGAGCTACCTGCGGAATCGAGTAATACCCGACAATCCACCCCTCGCTGCGCGGCCGCCATGAGCGCTTCGGCAACCTCGTCGGCCCAACCTCCCGCCTGCCAAATATAGAACTCCAGATAACAGGAGACTTGGGCCTGATTGATATCATCGGCTATGGAGAAAAGGATCGCATTGGGTTCGGTGAGCAGCCGCATCTGATTGCCGCCCAGCATAGGCATACCCAGACGCGCTTCAACCAGCGCCCCCAGCGGTTCGGCCTTATTGCTCATCAACACAGGCTGATGGGGAAATTGATACACCAACGCCTTGATCCAGTTGGCATAGGGCTCATACATGGCACGAGCGCGCTCCACTCGTTTGCGACCAAGACGGACCTCACCAAACAACAGATAGAGGCTTACCCCCAAAAACGGAATGGTGAAGATAGTTGCAAGCCAGGCTAACGACACCCCTATGGGCCGTCGCTTCATCACCACCCGAATGACCACCCCCACCACCAGCACACTATAAAAGGCAAACAGCAGGAGACCGAGAACATCGTATAACAGATGGAAAAACGTCGTCTGTGATGACAAAACAGGCATCCTCACTCAATGGTAAGACAACAAGGATAAGGCGAGATCTGGCAGAGAATTGACTGCGTGCTATCATGCGACCATCCATCCGGTAACAGACAGAAACCATCATGCTGATATCTGTGCTACTCGCCCTGGCAATCAATACTCAAGGCCCTGGGCCCGTCAAAATCACCGAACAACAACTGACCGAGTATGTAAATGGCAAGGTCAAGTATGAACAGCAATATGGCCTTCCCGGCCTCTTTGATGCCAACATCAAGCTAGACCGTATGACGGTGCAGTTGGGACGTCAAACGCCCGGCCTGGCCAATGTGACTGGACTGGGCAACTTCTCGCTCACCCTACCCAACAAACCGACCGTGGATGGCCGCATCCAGGCCCATTTTGAGGCCAAACCTCGTTACGAGGTAAAAGAGGGCGCCATCTATTTTGATGAGTTTGCGCTGAAAAACTATGAACTGGAACCCTCATCGCTTAAACAGCAGTTTGCCCCCTTGATGGGCTATCTGATCAACAGTTTAGAACAACGCCTGCGCAAACAACCCGCCTATCGCTTGAATGAAAAGGATAAGGATCAAGCCTGGCTCAAGGCCCATGTGGTGAGTATGCAGATGCAACCTGGCGTGCTACAACTTAATACCAGCCAGACCCCTTAGATCTAAGCTATAAAGAGAAGACCATGCGCCTAGCCCTCCAGCAAACTCTACTCCTGTGCGGCATGCTGCTTCTTTTGTGCGCTTGTCAAAGCCCCAACGGCAACCAGGCCAGCCACTCCCGCCTCGGTTCGGCGGAGGAGGTGCGCTCGGCGCTGTTTGCCCAATATGATGAGTGGCAAGGAGTACCCTATCGCCCGGGAGGGCAGAGCAAGCGCGGCGTGGACTGCTCCGGCTTCGTCCAACTCACCTTTCGCGAACGCTTTGGGCTGCAGTTACCCCGCGACACCCGCGGCCAATCCACCCTAGGCGCGCCCATCTCCAACCGTGGCCTGCAACCGGGGGATCTGCTCTTCTTCAAGACAGGCCGGCGTAGTCAGCACGTGGGGATCTTCATTCAGGATGGGCAATTCCTGCATGCCTCCACCAGCAAGGGGGTCATCATCTCCGACATGGAGAACCCCTACTGGCAACAGACCTACTGGCAATCCCGCCGACTGGGGGAATAACCGCTACGCCATGAGCCGCAGGCCTCTCTCATGCATAAAAAAATCCCCCTCAAACGAGGGGGATTTTTTATTTAGCCTGTAACCGACTAGCCCAGCCAGACCCGCGCATTGCGGAACATCCGCAACCAGGGGCTGTTCTCGCCCCACTCGTCCGGATGCCAGGAGTTGGCCACGGTACGCATCACTCGCTCAGGGTGCGGCATCATGATGGTGACACGCCCATCACGGGTGGTCAGACCCGTGATCCCGGCCGGTGAACCATTCGGGTTGAAGGGGTAACGCTCGGTCTGCACTCCGTAGTTGTCCACGAAGCGAACCGCTATGGTGCCACTGGCCTGAATGGCCCCCAGGTGCTGCACATCACGCACCTCGACCCGACCTTCACCGTGGGAGACGGCGATCGGCATGCGGGATCCCGCCATGCCGGAGAAGAACAGGGAAGGTGACTCCTGTACCTCGACCAGGCTGAAGCGCGCCTCGAAACGTTCGGATTCATTGCGCACGAAACGTGGCCACAGATCGGCACCGGGGATCAGATCCCGCAGGTTGGACATCATCTGGCAACCGTTACACACGCCCAGAGCAAAGGTGTCGTTGCGGTGGAAGAAGCGTTCGAACTCATCACGTGCCCGGTTATTGAACAGCACGGACTTGGCCCAACCTTCCCCAGCCCCCAAGACGTCACCGTAGGAGAAGCCGCCACAAGCTGCCACCCCTTGGAAATCGTTCAGGTTGAGACGGCCACTGAGGATATCGCTCATGTGGACATCGACACAGCTGAATCCGGCGCGATCGAAAGCGGCGGCCATCTCGTTTTGCGAGTTGACGCCCTGCTCACGCAGAATAGCCACCTTGGGGTGTATGCCCTTGGCGATGTAAGGCGCCGCCACATCCTGCTCCAGGTTGAAGCTCAGATGGGCATGCAGACCCGGATCCTTGACATCAGACTTGGCCTTGAACTCACTGTCAGCACAGGCAGGATTGTCGCGCAGTGCCTGCATCTTGTGGGTGGTTTCCGCCCACAGCGTACGGAAGTGGACGCGAGATTCATTGATCAGGTCTTGACCATTGCGGGTGAAGCGAATGGCATCATCCTGATTCAGCTTACCGATCACATAAGTACAAGCCGCCAGGCCATGACCAGCCAGCAGGGTAAGCACCTCTTCCTTGTCCTCACGACGCACCTGCAGCACGGCACCCAGCTCTTCGGTGAAGAGCACCGCCAGATCGTCACTCCCCAGCTGATCCAGGGCTATGGTCACCCCAGTCTTACCGGCGAAGGCCATCTCGGTCAGGGTGGCAAACAAGCCACCATCGGAGCGGTCGTGATAGGCCAACAGCTTGCGATCGGCCACCAGCGCCTGAATGGCGTTGAAGAAGGCCTTGATCTGGGCCGGGTTGTCCACATCCGGCGCCTGTTGCCCCAGCTGCTTGTAAACCTGAGCCAGGCAAGAGGCGCCGAGGCGATTCTGGCCATTACCCAGATCAATGAGCAGCAGATCGGTTTCGCCCAGATCGCTACGCAGTTGCGGGGTGACGGTATTGCGCACATCTTCCACGCGGGCGAAGGCACTGATGATGAGTGACAAGGGGGCAATGACCTCGCGCTGCTCACCATCCTGCTCCCAGCGGGTCTTCATGGACATGGAGTCCTTACCGACGGGTACGGTGAGCTCCAGCTCGGGGCAAAGTTCTTCACCCACCGCTTTCACCGCCTCATAGAGGCCAGCATCTTCACCAGGGTGACCGGCGGCGGCCATCCAGTTGGCGGAGAGCTTGACGCGTTTGAGATCGCCGATATGAGCAGGAGCCAGGTTGGTCAGGGCTTCGGCCACCGCCAGACGAGCCGAGGCACCGTAGTTCAGCAGCGCCACAGGTGTGCGCTCGCCCATGGACATGGCTTCACCGGCATAGGTGTCATATGACGCGGCAGTGACGGCACAGTCGGCAACTGGCACCTGCCAGGGGCCCACCATCTGATCCCGGGTCACCAAACCGGTTACGGTACGGTCACCTATGGTGATGAGGAACGTCTTCTCCGCCACGGTAGGCAGGCGCATGATGCGTTCGGCCGCATCCTTAGGCGTTACTGAGTCCAGGTTCAGGGGCTCACCCTGGGCCTGGAGGCTCTTAACGTTACGATGCATCTTGGGCGCCTTGCCCAACAGTACATCCAGCGGCAGATCGATGGGCTGATTGCCAAAGTGACGATCTGCCAGCACCAGCTGACGTTCGGCGGTCGCTTCACCAATCACCGCATACTGGGCCCGTTCACGACGGCACAGCTCTTCAAACTTGGCCAGTTGACCCGGTGCCACGGCCAGGACATAGCGCTCCTGAGACTCGTTACACCAGATCTCCAGCGGGCTCATCCCTGGCTCATCGTTCGGCACGTCACGCAGCTCGAAGCGACCACCGCGACCACCATCATTCACCAGCTCAGGCATGGCGTTGGATAGACCACCGGCGCCCACATCGTGAATGAAGAGGATGGGGTTATCATCACCCATCTGCCAGCAGCGATCGATCACCTCCTGGCAGCGGCGTTCCATCTCGGGGTTTTCCCGCTGGACGGAGGCAAAATCCAGATCTTCGGCTGACTGACCAGAGGTCATGGAGGACGCGGCACCGCCACCCAGACCTATGTTCATGGCCGGGCCACCGAGCACAATCAGCTTGGCACCCACAGTGATCTCGCCCTTTTGCACATGTTCAGTGCGGATGTTACCCAAGCCACCCGCCAACATGATGGGCTTGTGATAGCCACGGATCTCGACGCCGTTGTGGCTGGCCACCTGCTCTTCATAGGTACGGAAGTAACCCAGAATATTCGGACGACCAAACTCGTTGTTGAATGCCGCGGCCCCCAACGGCCCTTCCAGCATGATCTCCAAGGCGTCGACGATACGACCCGGCTTGCCAAAGTTGGTTTCCCAAGGCTGCTCATAACCAGGAATGCGCAAGTTGGAGACAGAGAAACCGCACATGCCCGCCTTGGGCTTGGAGCCGCGACCAGTTGCGCCTTCATCACGGATCTCACCGCCGGAGCCGGTGGCGGCACCCGGATAGGGAGAAATGGCGGTTGGGTGGTTGTGAGTCTCCACCTTCATCAGAATGTCGATGGACTCCTGATGGTATTCATATTCGCCAGTCTCCGGGCTCGGGAAGAAACGACCCGCTTCGGAGCCCACCATGACGGCGGCGTTATCTTTATAGGCAGAGAGCACATAGTCACTGTGCAACTCATAGGTGTTCTTGATCATCTTGAACAGCGACTTGGGCTGCTCAACACCATCTATGGTCCAATCGGCATTGAAGATCTTGTGACGGCAATGCTCGGAGTTGGCCTGGGCGAACATGTAGAGTTCGATATCGTTGGGGTTGCGTCCCAGTTTGTTGAAGCTGGCCACCAGATAGTCGATCTCATCATCAGCCAGAGCCAGGCCCAGCTTGATGTTGGCCTCTTCCAGTGCCTCACGCCCCCCACCCAGTACATCCACCTCGGTATGAGGTGCTGGAGTATGATGAGAGAAAAGAGCTTCTGCGGCAGCCAGTTCAGAGAACACCACCTCCATCATGCGATCATGCAGCTGGCCGGACACCAGCTTGCGCTGCTCGACGGTAAGCTCGGGGGCATCTATATAGTAGGCAATCCCCCGCTCCAGCCGCAGTATCTGCTCCAGACCGCAATTATGGGCAATATCAGTCGCCTTGGAGGACCAAGGCGAGATGGTGCCGGGACGCGGGGTCACGAGGAAGAGCAAGCCTTGGGGAGCATGCTCGGCTATGGTCGGACCATAAGTCAGCAGTTTGCCCAGAGTTACTCGAGCTTCGTCAGTCAACGGCGCATCAAGATCTGCAAAGTGTACGAATTCGGCATACACGTCCCGGATGGGCAAGCCCATATCTTCAAAGCTTCGCAGCAGTTTGCTGACACGAAAGCCGGATAACGCGGGCGCTCCTCGTAAGATTTCCATTTTGCCAATTCTCACAATGTTGAAGGGGGGGAATGTGGAAGTGGGCGTATTATAGGAATCGCCCCGTGTGATGTCGACCGCAAAGAGCAACGTTTTATTGGCTTTATCCGCCGGCTGCCCTAGAACAAGCCGCGGCAACCCAAGCGATAAGATTTTAGAACAAAATGTTTATTTTCAATTGATTAACAACAGACACAAACCATGAATGCCACACCTGGCACAGGCTACAGCCCTCATTTCCCACCTCCCGTTCATCCCGCCCCGCGGCATGGTAGAAAACCTGGCTCAGCCAGGGCTGAAATCTGCTGTTTTATCAGCCATAATTGAGGTGGACAGGGAGATTTTATCTGCATTATTAGCAAGTTGTCTGTAATGACTGGTTATGATAGCGTTACCAGCTGTAAGCCATTGAGTTTGGCTAGAGGAAGATATTATGATCCGTAGAAAGCGATTCATTGCAAAAAAACGTCAACTCAACCGGGCACCTAACCGCCGCAGCGCCCTCTCCCGCATCAAGCGCAAGATCCGCCAACGGCACCATGTGTTGTTTAGCGTTCAGAGCCACTAGATAGTAGCGTCATCACTGCGCGCGACACGCGCCAAGAGTAAGTGGCGGGATCACTCCCGCCATCCTCTCACCGCACTGAACGTGCCGTTCCGCATACGGTGGTTCATGTCAACGCTGGAGCTATCGATCCAATTCCAACTGCGATACCAGCCCCAACTTTCTAACCCGAGTTTCAGGGGCCGTCTTATTCCAGCTCATCCAGCAGTATGTTCATCACCACGGAGATAGCGGCCTACCTTGTGGCAAGCCACTCTCACGCTCCCCTAACTCTCACTGGCAATAAGTTGCTGATAACCTTCCGCATCCAATAGCGCATCCAGTTCATCCAAATCGGCGAGCCTGATGCGAAATAGCCAACCGGCACCATAAGGATCATGATTTATCATCTCGGGAGCGGCCTCAAGTTCATCATTAACCGCCACCACCTCGCCTGAGACGGGAGCAAAGATATCAACCGCCGTCTTCACCGACTCCGCCACGGCACAATCCTCTCCTGCGCTCAAGGCAGACCCTAATTCAGGCAGCTCGACAAAGACCATGTCACCCAACAGCCTCTGAGCATGAGCCGTGATACCAATAACCGCTTCACCCTCTCCCTCCAATCGCACCCATTCATGAGAGGTAGTAAAACGCAACTCGCTAGGGATATGATTCATCTGATATTCCTCTCTCACCCATGGCATGGCCACTGATACACGCATATAGCCAGTGTAGACAGCACAACCCCACCCCATACAAAGCTTTCACTCATTTCTTGAGATGGCTGGCAAAAACAGACGATGGCTACAACCTAGCAAAAAAGTCGCCTCTAACTGGAGCCCATCCCACCATTTGCTCTATGGTTAATGCATGAGTCTTGATGAGCCAGATCACTATCTTCTATGGTGCTGGGCCGTCAGCTGGATCTGCCGGGAGCCCTATGCTGCATAAACCATGCTTTATCAGCTTACGAACGCAAATTACAGGGGGCGCCCTGTTGCTGCTCATTGCCTGGTCGGTGACTCAGGGCCTCTGGCTATATCCGGAAATTAAACAACAAAAGGAACGCCAGCAAAGAGAGCTCAGTGAGCAGACACTGGCGCAACTCTCTTGGGACTCTATGCAGCATATTAAGAAACTATTGCAGGATACCCCAGAGAGCGAATGGCGAGAAAACCAGGAAACGAGTTCAGCTTGGCTGTCTCAGCATCACGTGCTCCAGATCGAATGGCGCAAGCAGCCAAAGGGGAACGCCAATACCTATACCCAGGCCACCAACGACGGACTTAATATCAACTATCCTGAGCTATCACCCCGGCTGTCTTGCCTGGGCTCTTGTGCTTTGTGGTTCAGCGTGTTCAAACACCAAAGTGGCTCAGTGGATGAAGTGCTCGTACAAAGCTCACTCGAACCACTTCTGGCACAATTATCAGCGCAAGGAATCATTGCGGTCATCCAACCCAAAAGAATGGCTGAACAGCTAGAATCAACCCTGACTGCCTTCCTCCAAGCTGTACCAGACTCAGGTCAGAATAGCTCGATTTCAGCAATTCCCCCCTCTGTGAAGGCTGCAGTACAGCCCGCCCCCCCAGTGCAGGATGGCAATCGACTCAGCTATCAGGGCCAGAGCTATCAGATCTGGGAGCGTCAATTGAGCGGTTCTCCCCATTCACTCGCCCCTGCGACCGACTCCGCGGCTTGGGCTGTTTTTTTTACGCCTGAACCCTCGGTAAGCATGGGGGAATTGCTTGAGCGCATGACTCACTCTTGGAGCCTGATCTTCCCTCTGCTTCTGTTGCTCTTGGCTACGGTGATCGATGCCACTTGGGGTAAACGAGTTCGCAACCTGCAAGCTCTGCTCGGAACAGCTGCCCCCGCCCAGACGACGACCACAGGGGGTATCGGTGATGAGATGACTAACATAAAGAGCCATGTCACCACACTCAATCTGCAAATGGCAGAAAAAGAGAGCGCTTTGGATACCCAATCCAGCGAATTAAGACAACAGACGCTGCTTGATCCGCTGACTGGCTTATACAATCGCCAGTGTTTCATGTTCGAACTCAATCGGGTCATCGCTAACCAACAGCGAAATAGTTCACTACTGAGTTTGATATTGCTGGATGTTAATGAATTCAAGCGGATTAATACGGTTCTAGGCCTCCAGCAAGGCGATCTCTTACTGCAACAGTTGGCCCAACGGATGCGTCATCTACTCAGGGAAAGCGATCTGCTCTGCCGCTTCAATGGGGATTTATTCGCCATATTGACCAGTGACATACAACACAAAGAGAATATTCACATCTTGATGAGCAAGTTGCTTTCCCAACTACAGCAACCGCTGGAACTTGGCGCAACTCAGCATCGACTACAATTTTCGGCAGGCATAGTCCTTATCCAAAAATGCTTTAGCAGTGTCAGCGAATTGCTCACCCAAGCAGAGATAGCCCTGCAAGAAGCCAAGAGCCAAGGCCATAATCGCTATCAACTGTTCACACCCAGCCTGCTGGAAAAATCGGTACGCCACTGTTTTATTGCCAAGCAATTTCCTCAAGCTTTGCTCAGTGGCCAACTTAGTCTGCATTTTCAACCTATCTATGATCTGGCTCGAGGCAGCATAGTCGGACTGGAAGCCTTTACTCGCTGGCATCACCCCCAAGAGGGATATATCACCCCCAGTGAATTTATCCCTATTCTGGAGGAGAGCACGTTATCCTTAACGTGGGGGGATTGGGTTTTGGAACAAGCACTGGGACAGCTCTATCAACTGGATAGAATCGGTCATGCTGGACTACAAATCACCATCAATCTCACCACTCAGCAGCTATTTGCACCCAGCTTACCCCAGGTGTTAGCGCGCCTAACCCTGGCCTATCACATCATGCCTAACCGGATCATTCTCGAACTGAACGAAGCCCCCCTGATCTGCGATTACAAACAGGCTCATGCCCTGATGCTGTCGCTCCATGAGGCTGGCTACCTTCTCTCCTTGGACAATTTTGGCACTGGCTACTCAGCCTTGAGCTATCTCCATCGCCTGCCATTTGATTACATCAAGTTAGCATCAGCTTTCACGCTAAAGATGATCGACAGTGATATTGACCGACAGCTTGTCGGCTCGATCTTGCAGCTGAGTCATGCTCAAGGGAAGAAGGTCGTCGGGGAGCGAGTGGAAAATGCCTTGCAATCAAGCTTATTGCAGGAGCTGGGGTGCGACCAACTACAGGGCTATCTGATTAGCCACCCCCTGAGTGAATGTGATTTAGCTAGCCAACTTTCGGCCCTGGCATGCAAATTCAGTAAGCAGTCCCATGCGCGGCACCACCCCTAACGTCCGGGAAAAACGCAGGCTAACGCGCCAAGTTTGGTAGTTCGCCGGTTAATCCCATGGCGCGACGAATACAGGCTTGCTTCACTGGAGCCATGGTATCAGCCCCTTGCAACGCCAGGCCTCTGAGTAGTTTTTGCCAGGGCGCCGCCCCTGCAAATAGATGTTTGAAACCCTCCATCAAAGCCAACATTTGCAGTGCCTCACTCTTTCGCCAACGAGCATAGCGGTCGAAAACCTGAGTGGAACGAGCTAACCGCCCCTGTTGCTGCAAGGTCAGTATCGTTTCTAACAAGGCCGCGGCATCCATCAAGCCCAGATTAACGCCTTGGCCTGCCAGAGGATGGATGGTATGGGCCGCATCCCCTACCAGAATGCATCCCTCTTTCACCACTTCTCTAGCATATCGAGCCTGTAGCGTAAATGCAGCCCGCTCCCCCTGTAACTCAACAGGCCCTAAACGGGAATCAAACGCGGCGGTCAACTGATGAGCAAACTGTGTGGCCGGTGCCGCCAGTAACTCGGCTGCGCGTTCAGGTCTCACCGACCAAACCACAGAGCACAAATTTGGCATCCACAAGGGTAGAAAAGCCAGCGGTCCCTCAGGGGTAAAGATTTGCCGCGCGCAATTCTGGTGCGGCTCACCCGTTGTTACGGTCGCCACAACCGCGGTATGCCCGTAGTCCCAGCTACTCATCGGAAAATCAAAATGGTGGCGTAGAGCAGAGTGAGCGCCATCTGCCGCAATCACCCAACTTGCCAATAGTTGTTGTTCTCCCGTTAGCTGCAGCACGGTCCCCTGGTCACCCCTGACACACTGAGTCAGGGTCGAGGGAGCTATCACAGTGACCTCGCTCCCCGCCAACTGCTGCCAAAGCGCGGCAATTACCGCCTGGTTGTCCACTATGTGGCCCAGATGTGGCTGTAAGACCATACCGGCCTGCATCTCAAGGTGCGCAAAACTATCCTGCTCCCACACCTGCATTCGATCATAGGCTTGCTTACGACTGATATTCTGCCACGCTCCCAGCTGGCGCAAGAATCGCTCGCTGGCCATGTTCAGGGCACTGACGCGAAGAGGAGCCGATGGTGTAAGGTGGGATGGATCCTCTTGTGCAATCAGGGCAACCTTTAACCCACTCTGTTTCAATCCGACGGCCACGGCCAAACCAACCATGCCACCACCGACGATCGCAATATCAACTATTTTCATGACGCTCGCATTCCCAGCGCCTGCTCGGCGAACCACTGCTTGAAAAAGGAAGAACGATTCATGGCCCCCAGCAACAGAGACCGCCCCATGCTCACCGAGGGAATCGAGGTGGCAAACAAGCGCGCTAAACTCGAGGTCATACTGATAGTTCGCAACACGTCCGCCTCCCGCCCATGGGCATAGGTTTGCAACAATGCTAATGCACCTGGATCTTGTTCAACACACCAGCCTGCTTGCAGAGTGCATACTAGTTGAGCGATATCGCGAACCGCCAGGTTAAATCCCTGCCCCGCCACAGGATGTAACAGATGAGCCGCATTACCAATCAACAGCGTACGATGCCGATAAATCTCTTGAGCATGTCGCAGGACCAGGGGATAGAGATGACGCTCACCCACTTCGCTAAAACGCCCCGCACGAAAACCAAATTCCCGTTGTAAACGCGCAATGAAGGCCTCGTCGCTCAGTTGTTGGCACTCACGCGCGGCGGCGTGAGGCTGACTCCATACCAGAGAAAGACGCCGATCTGTCATCGGCAATAAGGCGATGGGGCCTCCTGCGGTAAATCGTTCCCAAGCCCTTCCGATCGGCAGAGCAGAAGCCCGCACATTCGCGACCACGGCACTCTGTTCATAGGGCTCCTCATGCACAGGTATCTGCAATTGCTCGCGCCATTGCGAGTGCCCCCCATCCGCTAACAACAGGAGGCGCGCCTGATACTGTTGCTCAGGCGTGGACAGCTCCACACACTCAGAACGTAGCGTCAATTGCGCCAGGCGCGATGGCGCAACCAGGTCAATGGCCGGACACTGCTGAATTCGACGATAGAGCGCCAGACCGACCTGTTGCAACTCAACCACACACCCCAGATGCGGTAGCTGATACTCTTCCGAGCTCAACTCGACACGTCCAAAATGAGTTTGGTCACTAACATGAATGGAGGTGATCGGAGAGAAGGCGTGACTAAATGCCGGCCATAACCCTAAAGAGGTAAGAACACGCTCGCTGCCATATGACAGGGCTATCGACCTGGCATCAAAACCAGGATGGTGGCCAAAATTGGGCGTTTGGGCCTCCAATAACAAGATGCGCGGTGCTCGTCCACCCGTTGCGTTCAAGGTAGCCAAGGCCAGAGCCAATGTAGCGCCCACCATGCCCCCACCAACAATTGCAAAATCATATTGTTGCATTCAGCGCAGCCCAGCCAGATGTTGAGACACACAACCCTATGTCTGACAGCACAACAGAGTCACCGCATTCACTCATAGCACAACAAAGAGCCCTAACTACTTGCTAGTGCAGCGTGGGCTTCTTATCGGGCTGCGGATGCTGCCCAAACTCTTCAAACGCCATCATGACCCCCAGCTTCATATGCTCATACAAAACATAAAATGAGGCCTCGTTTTCACTATCCTCTTCGAGTTCAACTTCCAGCTGAGTGATGTTACTGATATCACCCAACATCTCTTGCAACTCTTCAGACGCTTTACTTAAATCCTGTTGCATGACCGCAAATCCGGCTAAAAAAGCCTGGGCCCAATCACATACCGCAATCAACTGCTCCTCCAGGGTCACATCCTCTTCGGGCAACAGTAATTCAATACCCGCTTGATCAATGAGCCCAGCCAACGTGGCATTGAACAGCTCGAGTAACCACTCAGTTACCGCTGCAGGCATGGGGTGGCCATCATTAACCAATTCGAAAAACTCAGACAACCACTCATCGCGCTGCACACTGCAGCCACCACATAACAGCCCCGTCAGGACCCCATGTATTTCTGCTGGTGTTGCCATGACTTCATGGGCGTCAAGCAAATCACTAGCTGTAATATATTGATTCAATACTTCGCTACTCATTCCGGCGACCTTATCCAGTACAAGAAATCAGCAATAACTGCCTGTAAAAACTCAGATCCTAGCACTTGCCTCCGCTTACAACCAGCAGCCCCTTGAAAGTTGCAGATCTGCGCTATATAGTCCCCCCTTATTGAGGCAGGCCACCTAAGATACAGCCAGATACATTGAGGAATGCATGACCACCGAGATTGAAGCTGTAGAGATCAACATCATGGGGCGTGTTTACAAACTCTCCTGCCAACTTGGTCAAAGTGCCGCGTTGCGCACCGCAGCCGACGAATTGAACGATACGCTGGGGCAAATGCGCCAACGTTCACGCAGCAGTAATAATGAACAATTGGCAGTCATGGCCGCCTTGAATTTTTGTCATGAGCTGGCACTTGAAAAAGACAAGAATCGGCAATATTCTGAAACTATGGATCAACGCATCAGAATGCTGCAGACTACAATTGAAGAGGCACTGCAAGAGCAAGGCAGACTGTTGCGGCGCTAACCAAGCACAGATTAGATTATGGTAATTACCCTGGGGTGTGCGTCAGCGGGTTTAAGTCCCTGAGCCGATATTTACACCTTAGGAAGTCGCCTTCCGACTATTGTGCATGCTCGGCTTGTACCGAGAAGCCTGCGGTTGGAGTCAGATTTCCGCCTTGGACCTTAGGGTTCAAGGGCCACGACCTGTAACGGCATCACCGGGGTTCCACCATGCAAAACCGTCAGCAAATACGGCAAGTTATCCGAAGCCGCAGGCAACAGATATCGCCAGAGCAACAAACCTCCGCCAGCCAAATCCTGATAGAACAATTCAAGCAACACCCACTCATCTCTCGAGCCGAGCGCATCGCACTCTATCTGGCAACAGATGGTGAACTCGATACCAGCCCAGTCATCGAATGGTGTTGGCAACAGCATATTGCAGTCTGCTTACCCGTGTTACACCCCTTCAGTAAAGGACACCTGCTCTTCTTACACTTCACCGCAGATAGTCCCATGAGTACCAATCGGTTTGGGATTATCGAACCTCAGCTAAATTGTCAGCAGATCGTTCCCCTATCCACCATAGATATCATCTGTACACCACTGGTCGCCTTTGATCAGCAGGGAAACCGTTTAGGTATGGGGGGAGGCTTCTATGACCGCACCCTCACTCAATGGCACCACCAGCGCTTGGGCCCCTATCCCATAGGACTGGCGCATGACTGCCAAGAAGTGGACGCGGTTCCAACCGAACATTGGGATGTACCCTTACCGGAAATCTTGACGCCTACCCGCCGTCTACACTGGCCAAGCTGAAACTGCAGCTGTCTGCGCTCGCCATCTTCGCTATAATCTGCGCACAGCAAAACAGCAGGAGATGCATGTGACTCAAGATGAGATGAAAAAAGCAGTCGGTTGGGCCGCGTTGGCTTATGTAGAAGCGAATACAGTTGTGGGAGTTGGGACAGGTTCAACAGTCAACCACTTTATCGATGCCTTGGCCAGTATCAAGGATCAAATCAAGGCTGCTGTATCCAGCTCAGTCGCCTCAACCGAGCGTCTTAAAGCCATAGGTATCCCTGTTGTTGATCTCAACGATATTGAGCAACTAGATGTCTACGTCGATGGTGCAGATGAAATAAATGGCCAGATGGAGATGATCAAAGGGGGGGGCGCGGCACTAACCAGAGAAAAAATTGTTGCTGCCGTCGCCACAAAATTCATCTGTATTGCCGATCAGAGCAAGGTAGTCGATGTCTTGGGTAACTTTCCCTTACCTGTAGAGGTGATCCCCATGGCTCGTGAGTATGTGGCAAGAGAGCTGCGTAGCCTAGGGGGAAATCCCGTATTTCGTGTTGGCATCACCACTGATAATGGCAATCAGATCCTGGATGTTCATGGTCTGCACATCACAGAAGCCAAAGCCCTCGAAACTAAAATCAATAACATTGTTGGGGTTGTCACCGTAGGGCTGTTTGCGCAACGCGGCGCCGATGTGCTGCTCGTTGGCTCAAGTACGGGTGTTCAAACCACCACAAACTAACCGAAAAAAGATGGCCCACGTTTTATGTGGGCCATCTTCAATTCCATTCAGTGAAAGCACTCATGAATCTTGTGCTATTCCCGCCTTCAAAAACGCACACCCCACCATGACGGGTGCGTACGCCAGTAGTAATAGAGGCAAACCCCAGCTCTCACTCTCCATCGCCAAATAAGCTATTGGGAACAGCCACAACCAGTTGATGGCACACAGCAACAAAGTTACATAGAAGTGGCTATCCCAACGCCTGGCCAGGATCTGGTAAGCATGACTCTTATGGGATGAAGGCAGAATGGATAGGCCACAGACAACACGGGTAACCAGTGTCCAGCCACTATCTACCACAAAAACGCCCATCAAGATTAACCAGACCCACAGATTGATCGGGGTATCCGCAGCAAGATACAACCCCAACACACTGATAAATAACCCGAGAAAACTGCTCCCGCCATCCCCCATCAGGATCCGAGCTGGAGGCCAATTCCAAGCTAGAAACCCCAAAATAGGCGCACAAACGAGAATCAGCGGCACACTCCACTGTAATTCGTCAGAAATGGCCAAGAGACAAGCGGCAGCAAATACCATGATGAAAGCTTGGCAGGCCACCAAACCATCCACCTCATTCATTACTGTGCTCAGATTGATTGAGCCAACCAGCAATAATACCAGCAGCGGTAACCACCAGCCGGTGAGATAGACATAGCCGTCAAAGATAATGACAATCAGGTCCCGATTGTACCAAGTTAATGCCAATACGGCGGCAATAACCTGCAAGCCAAGTCGAACCCATAGAGACTGGGGACGAAGATCATTCGCCAAACTAGCCAGCAGTAAAAATAACCCCGAAAAACAGAGGCTCCGAGCCACCGCAATATCAATTAAGTGATAGCGATACATCACGAGATTCAGGGTAATGGTGGCAATTGCCAGCGCTATCCCCCCCCCTCGAGGCACAGGTTCAAGATGGTGATGCCGAAATTCAGGGATTGCCAACGCATGGCGCCATAAGGCATAGCGACGGGCGATCCCCGTCAGGGCAAAACAGAATACAAAAAAAGAGAGAAAATAGGTCATCATAACAAGATCGACTCACCACGCCTCAACAAACAGCATTAATAACAGACCAACGCCAAGTAGCTGCATACTACGTGATTTAACCGCCGACTGCACCCGCAAGCTTGCTAACGGCATGGCCTCCACTTCAGCCATGCCGGTGATCCTATTAACGGGTACTTGCCTTGCTAGCTGAGATAGCGCCAGATGAGCCATGCTCACTCTGCTCCTGTCCAGTTTTAGGCTGGATAACAGGGTAGAAAAATGGATCGCCAGGATACAGCCGCTTGGCTTCAATCAACAACTGCTCCGCCTCCGCATGGCGCCCTAACCGCTCCAACGCCAGCCTCATATTGTGATACACATTGGCTCTGGGTGTCGTATGGATAAATGCGGTCCCCCAATTCACATAGGCCTCGAGCTCATGGCCTGCGTTGCTTTGCAATGCCAGTATCAAGCGCAATGTCATCACATCGAATTCAACTCGAGTAAGCCAAGGCAGCGGGTTAAGAACATCCATCAGCAGTTGGGGTTGGGGCGTTTGGCTGCGCTCATACTTGGTCACCAACCAAGCTGTCTGCAGGCCAGTCGCCATATAACCAACCACCAAGACAACAACCCCTATGGCTATACTCCGGAGCAGTAACCAGTAGGGAAAAGGATAACTGCATATGCCGACCTCAGCCTCTTCATCGGCAAACCAAAACACAAGCATCAATACCACCCAATGAAGCAGCGAGTGGTAGAGCGGGTACTCGGTCTGGGTATGCAGTAAGATAGGTAGCGCCAAGGCCAACAACGCCAGCCATTTGCCTCTGCCGGCCACATAAAGGGAGCGACCATAACCACAGAGCAAGGTGACCAAGCCCAAGAGGGCCACAACGCCCCCCTCCACGGCCCAATAGAGGGTCTCGTTATGAGGGTGATCCAGATTTTGCTCCATAATCGGCATGCCATCATGCCAATTTCCAGGCGCATAGAAATGGTGTACGAACGTATATTCAAAGCCACCATATCCCCAGCCCAGCCAGGGTTTGAGTAAGAACATCTCAATAGCCTTCGGCCAATATACCCAGCGCATCCCCGCCTGCTGATACGCGGCCAAATCCCGGCCTCCCCCCATCCAATGCTGACTGACCACGGCCACGATAATTCCGGCCAGCAGCGCAGCCAACGCCCAACCAGCCAACCGGCTAGAGTGGCGCCACAACATGGGCCAGAGTATCAAAGCAGCCAGCACCGCCCCCAGATGACCTATCCGCGAAGCAATTACCAACAGAAGCAACGAGCAGCTGACCAGAGTTGCCAGACAGAGCCACAATCGCCAGCTATGGCGCTCAACCAAGGGGTCATGACGCAGCAAATAAAGCGCCAATGCCACCCCAGTAGCCAAGAAACTGGCCAACACATTGAATTGCTGGAATATGCCATAGGGACGATTTACTGTCGTGTTGTAGCCAATCCAGTTCCCGGCTGCCAGCAGGTAGTACTGGGTCAAGGCAAAGAGTGCCTCGATAAACACTGAGCCCACGACCAGATAGAGCAAGACATACCGCTGCTGCCGACTAAAGCGACACTGCAGCAGAGCAAAATAAAATAACAAGCCACCAACCAGTGCAAACAACTTAGGCAAGGCCAGATCTCGCCACTGGGGCTGGGTATAGAGGACCGGCAAGATCAGCAGCAAAGCACCAGCCCAGAGCAGCAGATGGCTGTGGCTGAGCCGTAAGGCTCCCTGCTGCGTCACCAACCAAAATCCTGTCGCAATCAATATGGCGACGAAGATCCAGCCCACCATATTAAACGGCAGGGATAACCCCGAACCGCCTGGGTTATGCATGAAAAAATGCGCACCCAGCAGAACATACAGTGCAAAGACAATCACAAAAAACTGAGTTAAGCGATTCGAGGAACCCATTGAACTTTTACCATCCCTGCATTCATTGGTTGTGAATATAGCGTAGTGCTACCGTCAACCGTCAACCTTCATTGCGCATCATATCGGTGACTCTTCGGCAGACTCACCGTCACTACCGTTAGCACGACAACTGATAACGAGCCAACAGGCCTACAACAACAAGCGCAATGTATTGCTACTTAAATTAAAGTGCAAAGATCATAACGACTATCTGACTCAAACGCGACGGGTATTGAGTAGGAAGGACGCTCACGGCGGCTCATCTTGATTCTGTGACTACAATGCAACGTCTGCCGTATAGCCGAAAGCGCCTGTCGCAACGCGCCATGCCTGATGCACAAAAACAAAGCCTGTCTATCGACAGGCTTTGAGGTGGCGTTTTAGCTAAGCCATTAATAGCAGATCAAGCGGGCTCAACCCGCAAACTTAGCCGCCCCTCGGGCTATCACCAACTCTTCATTGGTGGGAATGACATATGCCTTGGCTGATGTGGGGGTGGTGATCAAACCAGCCTGACCAAAGCGCGCCGCCTCATTACCCTTTACATCTTCAACATAGCCAAAGGGAGCCAACAGTTCTAATACTCGGCTACGCATCATTAGGGAGTTTTCACCAATCCCGCCGGTAAACACCAGAGCATCGACTCGTCCCAACGACACATAGTAGGAGGCAATGAACTTGGCCAGACGATAACAGAACATATCAAACGCCAGTATGGAATTCTCATCGCCCTCTTCCACGCCCTGGGTGATGCCGCGGAAATCACTGGTTTTGCCGGAAATGCCAAGCAGCCCGGATTGCTTGTTCAGCACATCCTTGACCTGCTCCAAGGTATAACCCAGCTCATCGACCATGAAGAAAACGATGGATGGGTCCACATTGCCGCATCGAGTACCCATCATCAACCCTTCGAGCGGGGTCATGCCCATGCTGGTATCTATGCTCTGGCCATTCTTGACTGCGCAGACAGAGGCACCATTGCCCAGGTGAGCCGTAATGACATTGGTCTGCTCCAGCGGCTGCCCAAGCTGCTCGGCCGCCTTAAGCGCCACGTAGTAGTGGCTGGTGCCGTGCATACCATAACGACGCACGCCGTGTTTTTTATACAGCTCATCCGGCAAAGCGTAACGGAAAGCCGCCGGCGCCATGGTCTGATGGAAAGCGGTATCGAACACCAGCACATGAGGTAAGGATGCGAACAGGCGGCGCGCAGCACGAATACCCAGCAGGTGAGCTGGATTGTGCAGCGGTGCTAAAGGAATGCACTTCTCGATGACTTTTTCGACTTCATCATCAACCAGCACAGGTTCAGAATAATACTCACCGCCATTCACCACCCGGTGACCGACAGCAATCAGCGATTCCAGCAGATCGTGCCGCCCGTGCAATACCTGCTCTTCCAGGAAGGTCAAAGCCGCTGTGTGATCTGCCCCAGCGGCCAGCATTGCTTTTTGTTTCTCACCATCCTCACCAAAACGCCAACTGATCTGCGCCTCCGGCAGGGTCAGCGCCTCAGCCAAACCAGACAGGAACTGTTGACCACTTTCCGGATTGATGATGGCAAACTTCAGTGAAGAGCTGCCGCAATTGAGTACCAGTACAGTCTGGTTGTTACTTGTATCCATTCTCTCCTCGCTTTGCTGTGGTGCTCAGGCGGCACCGCGCTGTTCAAGGTCAGGGCGAAGCTCCCCCGGAGCATTCTGCGATGGCCACTAAATATATGCGTCCCAAAACAGTTCAGAGACACCCATCTGACATATCAGACAATGAACCAAAATAAGAGAAGGTCTATGCTCCGCCATTCGACTCATCTTTAAGCACCGGATATGCGTAGTCGTTTGTCCGTGGACTGAGATATCTTGCCAGGGTCACGGGAAGGCCCTAGTAAAAATAAGCGTAGTAAAATTACCACTAGATCAGCCAAGTGAGCAAACACGCAATAGTAGGGAAATGGGGCTATATTGATTAGGATCAGTGTGCTGAACCAAGCACCACAAAATGAAAGCGCTATCAGCCCACCCCATCCGAGATGAATCCTTGCTTATTCGACCAGCAACTCAGCCAAGCATTGGGCATGGGAGAGATAGTGAATAGCACGTAAACCTAACTCTCGAGCCGCCAGAACATTAGGTAATGAGTCATCAATAAAAACCACCTCTTCTGCGCGCAAGCCAAACTGCTGCAACATATGGCGATAGATAGCTAATTCGGGTTTGACCAGCCCCACTCGCGCGGAAATAACCACGTCGTTAAATAACGGCCAAAAAGCACCATGTTGCTGCAGATAATCCGCACTCACATGCCCCATGTTAGATAAAGCATAGAGCTCATGGCCCTGCTTTTTCAGACTATGCAGTAATTCAACACTCTGGGGGAGCGGCTGCAGGGAAGGAGCCACAGCCCGATAGATGGCATGAATAATATCAGCGTCAACATCAGTTCTCTCGATAGCACGCAGAGCCGCCTCATCCAGCGTCAAAGTACCGCGGTCGACTTCTACCCAATCAGCATGCGCAAACAGCTGTTCCGCAAGCCTTACCGCGCCAGGCCCTTCGATCACTGACCGTACTATGGCTACCGGATCCCAGGTAACTATTACATTTCCAAGATCAAAAATAACATTCACGCTTCATACTCCAATAGACAAGGGATCCCTGTCGATAAATGTTCTGCTGTCTTGCTAGCAGCGCAAAGAATAACTCTCTTATCCTAATCCTAACGAGGCCAGAACCATAGAAAAGGCCCAGACAAAAGTCAGAGAACAAAAACCGCCACATTAGGTGGCGGTGTTGGATGTAACAGAGGATAACGGCCCCAGTAAAGAACATCAGATGGAGGGTACGTCCTCTTCCGGCTCTGGTGCGAGCAAGCTTAATTCCAGCCGCGCATAGCGATGTTCAATGAAGTCATACACATTGCTGGCTAAAGAGAGCTTGAAATAACTTTCGGCCAATGCGGGTTTACCCTCGGCTTGAGCTAACTTACCGAGATAGAAATAGGCTTCACACAAGCGTTCGGCTAGTTCCCGATTTGTGGTGGATTGCTTGGCAACGGCCGCAAGAAACTCATCGCCTGACTGCAAGCCGGCATAGGTGGAGACAATGGTCCAGCCCCACTCCTTACCTGAATGCTGCTTATAACGTCGCTCTAAATCTTTAATCGCTTGCGCTTTATTCAGCTGACTTTCAGCCAAAAATAGCCACAGCACACGATAGGGATCTTCGGGATGACGGCGATAAAACTCCGCCAAATCCTGCGCGGCCAAACCAGGTCGCTGGCCGTAATAGAGCGCAATGCCACGGTTCAGATAGGCATAATCATAATCTGGCGCCAACTCCAGCGCGGAATCAAACGCCTCATAGGCTTCGTCAAAGTTCTGCTGCTGCGTGAGATAGACACCAATAAAATTATAGGCTTCGGCAAAATCAGGACGCTCACGCAGGGCACGATTGAAATCAATCCGAGCCATGGTTTGCAAGCCAACCCGATCGAATACCACACCACGTTCGTAATAGAGCTCAGCGCGCTGATCTGGATTCAAATCCCGGGTAGAGAGCAGTTGCCCAAGGCGGGCCAAGGCCAACTCATTTTGATATGAAACCTGGAGCGGTGTGGCCAACACCACGGCAGGCTTATCCACGGAAGATCCGAGGTTAGCCTGCCCATCCATGCTGCTGCAGCCAACCAAAGAAAAAAACACCAAGGTGCCAATCAGAGATGTAACTTGATTCCTGAAATCCAAAGAAAACTCCAAAACCCCATACAGGTTTGATTTTGCTATGTTAAGGGGGATGGTGCCATTTGTCATGTGCTGTTGCCGCAGTTATTTGCAATTGTGTCACTCTAAATATCGCCAACTCGCATTCAGTTCTAATTCAACTCCAACGAGGGCCCAATTCGCCTCCCACTTCATAGTTCACGACTGATTGTGATCAGTAACAATACCGCTGATAGCGCAAGATGCAAAAAAATAGGGCGCCCATTGGCACCCAACCTAAGAATTACAGAACCCAAGCAAACAGGGCTTGCTATAAGGACTCCTCGTACTGCTCTTCAGCCCCTTCCTTCTCCACTTCGGCAGGCAGCAAATGTTCGCGGCGCACCTTCAAGTACATAGCCCAGGCACTGGCCACATAGATAGAAGAGTAGGTACCAAAACCGATACCTATGAGCAGCGCGGTAGAGAACCCGTGGATCAACGGGCCACCCATGACAAACAACGCAATAACGGTAACAAGGGTCGTACCCGAGGTGATCAGGGTCCGGCTTAAGGTTTCGGTCATGGAGATATCAATGATCTCTCGCATATCGCCCTTGCGTAGTCTCCGCGCATTTTCCCGCACCCGATCAAACACCACTATCGTATCGTTGAGTGAATAACCCACTACCGTCAAGACAGCAGCCAGCACTGTGAGGTCAAACTCCATTTGGAACCATGAAAAGGCCCCCAGAGTTACAATCACGTCGTGAGCCAAGGACATAACAGCCCCAGTCGCCATACGCCACTCAAAGCGAAAACCGATATAGGCCAAAATACAGCCCAATGAAGCCACTATCGCCAGGAAACCATTCTGGGCCAACTCCTCACCCACTGCAGGCCCGACAAACTCAAGGCGACTAAGTTTGGCCGTTGCTGACACCGCCTGTGCCGCCAGGGTTACCTTAGAAGCCAACTGTTGCTGATCCACTTCGCCTTTGGGCGCCAGACGGATCAAAACATCGCGAGTTGAACCAAAATGCTGCACAACCGCGCCATCTATCCCCTCTTTGGTCAAGGCCCCACGCACCAGATCCAGATCTGCCGGTTGCTCAAAACTTACTTCAGCTATGGTCCCCCCGGTAAAATCCAGACCCCAGTTGAGGCCTCGGGTCGCCAGGCTAAATATGCAAAAGGCAATGATACACAGCGACATGACTGTTGCAGGGAAAGCCATCCGCATGAAGGGGATAACATGACCCGGTTTTAATAGTTGGAACATTTGATCACCTCAGATCGAGAGGTCGTTGAGGCGTTTTCCACCCCACAACAGGTTAACCACGGCACGGCTACCAGTGATGGCCGTAAACATGGAACTAGCAATGCCTATCATCAGCACCAAGGCAAAACCGCGCACCGCGCCAGTACCCACAGAGAAGAGGATAAAGGCCGTGATGAAGGTGGTAATGTTGGAGTCAGCAATGGTGCCGAATGCACGCTCGTACCCCATGCTGATGGCTTGTTGTGGGCTCCGGCCTGCGCGTAGCTCTTCACGAATGCGCTCATAGATAAGCACATTAGCATCCACCGCCATCCCCAGAGTCAGGACGATACCGGCAATCCCGGGCAGTGTCATGGTCGCCCCAGGAATGAGAGACATGATACCAATCAGCAACACCACGTTGAAAATCAACGCCAGGTTGGCAACCAGGCCAAATTTCCGGTAGTAGATCGCCATGAAGAACACCAGAATCCCCATCCCCAGCGCCATGGCATGCAAGCCACTGTCGATGTTCTGCTGACCCAGACTTGGGCCTATGGTGCGCTCTTCCACAATCTGGATAGGGGCAATCAAGGCACCTGCGCGCAGCAATAGCGAGAGGTTGTGTGCCTCTTGGACATTATCAATACCCGTGATGCGGAAGTTGCTACCCAGGCGAGACTGGATGGTGGCAACGTTAATCACTTCCTCATTTTTACGGAACTTACGCTTACCGTCTGGCCCTGGTTCACCAACTGGCTTGAACTCAATAAAGACGGTGGCCATTGATTTACCCACGTTGTCTTTACTGAAGCTTGAAATTTTATTGCCGCCTTGGCTATCCAGCTTGATGCTTACCTGTGGGCGACTATATTCATCCATACCAGATTGAGCATCGACAATATGGTTACCAGTCAAGATAACGCGCTTCTGCAGCACGACAGGCCGACCATTGCGATCCGAGTAGAGCTGGGAGTTCGGCGGAACACGCCCTGCAGCAGCACTAGCCAGATCAGCCGAATCATCCACCTGACGGAATTCCAGAGTCGCAGTAGCCCCCAGAATTTCCTTGGCACGGGCGGTATCCTGAATACCAGGCAACTCAACCACAATCCGCTCGGCACCCTGGCGCTGTACCAAGGGCTCAGCAACACCCAACTCATTTACCCGATTACGGATAATGGTGATGTTTTGCTCAAGGGCGTAGCTTTTGATTTCCTTGAGCTTGGCCTCAGTGAGACTGGCCTGGATGCGATACTGACCGTTGAGTTCAGAATCACTCAACTGCAGATCTTTGTGGCGCTTACGCAGTTCTGCCATAGCCGCCTGCTGTTGTTCTCCATCACGGAACAACACCAGCACACTGCCCCCCTCACGACGGACACCCGCATAGCGAATATTTTGTTCACGCAGCTCAGAGCGGAAATCTTGCACCAGTTGATCCTGGGCTTTATTGATTGCCTCAGCCATATCCACTTCCATCAGGAAATGGACACCGCCGCGCAAATCCAACCCGAGCTTAAGCGGACCGGCACCAATGGCCGTCAACCAGGCGGGAGTCGCGGGCGCCAGATTAAGCGCAACCACATACTGCTCGCTCAACTTCTCGGCTACCAACTCCTTGGATTTGAGCTGGTCTTCGGTGTTGTTGAAACGAACCAGGACCTGCCCCTTCTCCAGGACCGCTGATTTGAACTTGATACCATTCTGATCAAGGATTTTTTTGATATCGTCAAGGCTGGACGCCTTGATATCCATCCCGCGCGCGGCTGAAACCTGCAGAGCGGGATCTTCACCATATAGATTGGGAGCTGAATAGAGGATACCGATGATGACCACCAAGGCCACCATCAGGTTCTTCCACAGCGGAAACCGATTCAACACGGCTAACTCCTGAGTGGATATTTAGAGGGACTGGATTGTGCCCTTGGGCAGCACAGCCGTAATGAAATCGCGCTTGATAGTGATAGTGGCCTGGTCATTGAGAGCCAGCACCAGATAATCGCTATCTGCCGTGATCTTGCTAATCTTGCCAACCAGACCACCTGAGGTCAGCACTTCATCACCCTTGCTCAGGGATGACATCAGATTCTTATGCTCTTTAGCGCGCTTAGCTTGAGGACGATAGATCATGAAGTAGAAAATCAGACCGAACACGGCCAGCATGATGATCATTTCCAAACCACCACCCGCTGGACCTGGCGCCGCGCCTTCAGCATAGGCCTTGGAGATAATATCCATTCTTTTTCCTCATTATTACTTATGTTGATGTTGTATTAATCCGCCAGACTCGGCATCGGCTTGCCTTGTCGAAGATAAAAATCCTCAACAAAGGCGTCTAATGTACCCGCATCGATCGCGTCCCGCAAACCTTGCATCAGGCGCTGATAATAACGCAAGTTATGTATGGTATTGAGGCGAGCGCCGAGGATCTCATTACAGCGGTCCAAATGGTGCAAGTAGGAACGCGTGTAATTTTGACAGGTGTAACAATCGCACTCTGCATCTAAGGGAGATGTATCATCTCTATGCTGAGCATTCCGAATTTTTACTACACCATTCGTGGTAAAGAGATGACCATTTCTGGCATTACGCGTTGGCATGACGCAATCAAACATATCCACACCACGACGCACCCCCTCAACCAGATCTTCAGGCTTGCCTACGCCCATCAGGTAACGGGGTTTATCTGCCGGGATTTGGGGGCAGACATGTTCCAGAACGCGGTGCATATCCTCTTTGGGCTCACCAACGGCCAGACCGCCGATGGCATAACCATCAAAGCCAATATTCACTAACTCCTGCAAAGAGATATCGCGCAGATCTTCATACACGCTGCCCTGAATAATCCCGAACAGAGCATTAGGGTTCTCCTGAAGATCGAAGTGCTGTCGTGAGCGGGCAGCCCAACGCAGCGACATCTCCATGGACTTCTTGGCCACCTCCCAAGTAGCCGGATAAGGCGTGCACTCATCAAAGATCATGACCACATCTGATCCGAGATCGTATTGGATCTCCATGGATTTTTCTGGTGACAGAAAGATCTTCTCGCCATTAACCGGATTCCGGAAATGGACCCCCTCTTCGGTGATCTTGCGAATATCGCCCAGGCTGAATACTTGAAACCCCCCCGAGTCAGTCAGGATCGGTCCTTGCCAGTTCATGAAGTCATGAAGATCACCATGCTTTTTGATGACCTCCTGACCTGGTCGGATCCAAAGGTGAAACGTGTTGCCCAGCAAGATCTGCGCGCCTGTGGCCTTGACCTCTTCTGGCGTCATCCCCTTGACCGTACCGTAAGTGCCAACAGGCATAAAGGCCGGCGTCTCTACCGTGCCGCGCTCAAATACCAACTGGCCCCGACGGGCCCGCCCAACTTGCTTTTTCAGTTCAAATTTCATGAGTACCTCAAGTTGTCAGAGAAACAGTCTGACTCTAGTTACGCCATCAATTAGTTTGGCGCGTGACAAACATGGCATCGCCATAGCTGAAGAAACGATATTGCTGATCGATCGCCTCCTGGTAAGCAGCCATCACATGCTCATATCCCGCAAAAGCAGAAACCAGCATGATGAGGGTCGACTCAGGCAGGTGAAAATTGGTGATCAAGGCATCCACCACCTGAAAGTGATAACCCGGAAAGATGAATATATCGGTATCGCCGTAGAAAGGCTGCAATGACAAGCCCTGTGCCATAGTAACTCTGGCCGCACTCTCCAGGGATCGCACCGAGGTGGTCCCCACGGCAATGACTCGACCGCCACGCGCTCGCGTAGCAGCAATTGCCGCCACCACCTCATCGGATACCTCAACATATTCCCGATGCATGTGGTGATCATCTATCTGCGCCACACGCACAGGCTGAAACGTACCAGCCCCTACATGCAGGGTAACAAATGCAAATTCGACCCCCTTGCCACGCAAAGCGCTCAGCAAAGACTCGTCGAAGTGCAAGCCCGCAGTGGGCGCCGCGACAGCACCCGGTTTGGCATTGTAAACCGTCTGGTAACGCTCTTTATCCGCATCGTCGTCCGGACGATCGATATAGGGAGGCAAAGGCATATGACCAATCTGCTCGAGAATGGTCAGCACTCCCTCCTCGCCTGCAAATACCAGCTCAAATAGGGCATCATGCCGGGCCACCATCTGGGCCGATATGCCGCGCTCGAAAATCAGCTCACATCCTGGTTTAGGCGCCTTAGAGGCACGCACATGAGCCAGCACCCTGTGTTGATCCAGTACTCGCTCGATCAACACCTCAACTCGGCCGCCACTCGCCTTCTGACCGAAGATGCGGGCGGGGATGACGCGGGTATTGTTAAACACCAGCAGATCACCAGGATTCACCAGGGCCAGGATGTCGAGAAATGAGCCATGAGAGACTTCTCCTGATCTGCCATCTAACTGCAGCAGACGACTGGCCGTTCGACTCGCCATCGGGTAGCGAGCTATCAGCTCATCTGGCAACGCAAAATTAAAATCCGAGACCTGCATACATCCCCCTAGAGCAAGAAGGGCAACAGTCTAGTGAGCCCTGAGTCAGGGATCAAGCCGCCCAACACAGGCCCAATTCAGTTATCGGAAGATGTGATGAAATGCGGATTCAAATAGGTTGTAACGCCGAGCAGGAATTAGTAATAAAAGCAGATCAAAAGCCGACTGTTCACTCGCTTTGGTCGGCAATAAACACAAATAATGTAGTTAACTTTCAATATAACGTGCCAACACGGCGTCAACACATATCGTTCGTCTACCTGGGGCGACCAACCATGCAGTTAGAAATTGGTAACTCCGTTAGTTTGACGCGTCATACCCACAATCCGATCTTAAGTCGGCAGCCTTTTATTTCCATGATCTAAACACTCCGCCACCAAGTCCCCTATGAGATAAAATGTCTCTACCCGTGTGGAACTCGGGCGCCAAACCATGCCAATATCGCGCAATGAATGTTCGCCATAGGGCTGTATGGCGCGTAGATCGGTTTGCGTCAATATGCCCGCATCGATCGCCATCTGCGGTAAAAAAGTAGCACCACAGCGCGCGACAACCATCTGCACTAAGGTATACAGCGTTGTGGCTGAGAAGGGATTAATTTTGCTCTTATCGGCCATATGGCAAGCGGCCAGTGCATGACCGGTCAAGCAATGCTCCTGCTCCAGCAAAAAAATCGAGTGGGCAGGTAACTGGCGATAATCGATCGGAGAACTCATCCTAGCGGCTAAATTTCGATGCAGAACAAGTTTAAACGGGTCCTGGCTGATCACCCTGGAGTGCAACAAACCAATCTCATAAGGTAGCGCCAAGACCAGCAAGTCTAGCTCACCCGCCTCTAGCTGTTTGATAAGATTGGCCGATGTATCCTCACGTAGCAACAGCTCCAAGTGAGGAAAACGTTCACTGCAGCGATTAACTAAGGCACTCAGTAAAAAAGGCGCTATGGTGGGTATACAGCCCAAGCGTAAACACCCATTCCGCCCCCCCGCTTGCGCGCTTGCCAACTCCATTAAATCTCTGGTTTGCGCCAAGATCAGTTTGGCCCGTTCAACCACCTCCAGACCCGCAACTGTCATGATGAAGGATTTATTATCGCGTTCGATAAGCTGCAGTGAGAGTAACTCTTCGAGGGTCTGGATCCCTGTGCTCAGGGTTGATTGACTGACGAAACAGCTTTTAGCGGCACGATTAAAATTCTTATGCTCGGCCAGTGCGACCAAATAGTGCAGTTGCTTCAAACTCGGCCATCTGCTCATAGAAAAATACGATTACACTTATCTATTAATTTTAATTTAACAAAATTAGCACACTCTCTACACTGAGTCTTGTCTAATATATAGAGGCGTAATGCCTTAACGGCACAACACTTATACACTGAGGTGAATCATATGGTACTGGTAGGACGTCCTGCTCCCGACTTTACAGCAGCTGCAGTGCTGGGTAATGGTGAAATTATCGACAGCTTCAACCTGCAAGCCTTTATCAAGGGTAAGCCTGCAGTTGTTTTCTTCTATCCTTTAGATTTCACGTTTGTCTGCCCTTCCGAACTGATCGCATTTGACCACCGCTTTGAAGAGTTTCAAAAGCGCGGTGTACTGGTAATTGGGGTCTCTATTGACTCGCAATTTACGCACAATGCCTGGCGTAACACCAAGATTGCCGATGGTGGCATTGGTGCCGTTCAATACCCACTGATTGCTGATGTAAAACACGAAATCTGCAAAGCTTATGATGTTGAACACCCCGATGCAGGTGTCGCATTCCGTGGTTCATTCCTCATCGATAAAGAGGGCGTTGTGCGCCACCAAGTGATTAACGATCTGCCGTTAGGTCGTAACATCGATGATATGCTGCGCATGGTGGATGCCCTGCAATTCCATGAAGAGCATGGCGAAGTTTGCCCCGCTCAATGGCAAAAAGGGCAAGTAGGCATGCAGGCGTCCCCAGAAGGCGTTGCCAACTACTTGGCTAATAACGCAGATAAGCTGTAAAGACCCCGAGCGGGTCAATAAAAACGCCGCTATATGCGGCGTTTTTTGTTTTTACGTCATCCGAGCCCGGAATAAAAAAAGCGGGGAATTCCCCGCTTTGTGTCTACCCGGCGCCACTAATTAAGTACGGTTGTACTTGCTAGTACGCGGGAAAGCTTGTTCTTTGGCATCAAACAAGTAACAAGCCTGAGCTGGTACACCCACTTCCAGAGTATCACCAGTATCCACTGGGATTTCACTGGCCGCTTTGACGGTGAAGTCGTGACCATCCACTTCCATATAGACGAAAGACTCAGCGCCCAAATGTTCAGCAACTTGAACATGGCCAGAAAGACGGCCGGCGGCATCCGGGTGATCAACCGGTACCAAATGCTCAGGACGAATACCGAACTCAACCTTGTCACCGATCTTACCGCGACGGGCATCAACGCAAGCGGTGATGATATCGCCAGTATTCAGCTTGATCTTACACTTGTCTTCCCCAATTTCGATCAACTCACCAGGCAGGAAGTTCATCTTCGGAGAGCCGATAAAACCAGCAACAAACTTGTTAGACGGGTTGTGATACAGATCAAGAGGTGAACCATACTGCTCAAGGTTAGTCTCAGCAGTGTCCTTCAATGGACTCAATACCACGATCTTGTCAGCCAACGTCATGGCCTCAACCTGGTCATGAGTCACATAGATAATGGTAGAGTTCAGCTCTTTGTGCAGCTTGGCAATTTCGATACGCATCTTAACGCGCAACGCCGCATCCAGGTTTGACAAAGGCTCGTCGAACAAGAAGACGGAAGGTTGTTGTACGATAGAACGACCGATAGCCACACGTTGACGTTGACCACCAGACAGCGCCTTGGGCTTACGCTCCAGCAACGGCTCCAGACCGAGGATCTCAGCCGCACGAGAAACACGCTTATGGACTGTCTCTTTGTCAAACTTCTTGAGCTTCAGACCGAAGGCCATGTTCTCATAGATGTTCATGTGTGGGTACAGAGCGTAAGACTGGAATACCATGCCGACATTACGCTCAACTGGCGGAATATCATTCATGTATTTACCACCGATGCGCAACTCGCCGCTGGTGATATCTTCCAGACCTGCAACCATACGCAGCAAGGTTGACTTACCGCAACCTGACGGACCTACGAAGACGACAAACTCGCCTTCCTTAATATTTAGATTGATGTTACGCAGTGTGTCTTTCAGAGAAGAAGGATCATAGTTTTTGCGAACATTATCCAGAACTACTTCAGCCATGAGTCGCTCCGCTGTGGAAATCAAAAATTATTAGGAAACCATTATGGTGAAGGCCTACCGAGGCCTTCACCCACATTCATTAACCCTTAACACCACCGGCAGTCAGACCGCCGACCAACCAGCGTTGAGCCAGCAGGAATACTATGGTGATAGGTAAACCAGACATTACAGCCGCAGCGGCAAAATCACCCCACAGATAGTTCTGCGGATAGAGATACTGTTGCGCACCCACTGCCAACGTCAAGTTATCAACGTCAGACAACAGGATGGATGCCATTGGTACTTCGGTGACCGCTCCGATAAAGGAGAGGATAAACACCACAGCAAGAATGGGCACCGACAGCGGCAACAGAATGAGACGAAACGCCTGCCATGGAGTTGCGCCATCAATTGCGGCCGCCTCTTCCAAAGAGGGATCAATTGTCTCGAAATAACCCTTAATGGTCCAGACGTGCAGTGCAATCCCCCCCATATAGCCGAGGATCAAACCACCGTGGGTATTCAAACCCAACCACGGGATGTAGTTACCAATCTTGTCAAACAGCGCATAGATGGCAACCAATGCCAGCACGGCAGGAAACATCTGGAATACCAGCATTCCTTTCAGAATGGTCTCTTTACCACGAAAGCGCAGACGAGCGAACGCATAGGCCGAGGTAGTTGAGAGCGCCACAATGAATACAGAGGAAATGCCAGCAACCTTGATGGAGTTCCACAACCAACGCAGCACCGGGAACGGTGGCGGGGTCACAGATCCATCTGGATTGACAATGCTCATTCCCAAGGCCAGACGCCAGTGATCCAGGGTTGGATTACTGGGAATAATCTCACCGACCGCAAAGTTACCCGTCCGGAAGGAGATAGCCACAACCATCACCAGCGGAAAAGCAACCACTATGATAAAGCACAACATCACCAAGTGCGTCGCGAGTAACCGATATTTAATGGATTTCGGTTGTACGATAGCCATTTTCTAATCCTCAAATCTTCTCAACTTTGGAAAGCTTCAGGTTGAGCAGAGCCAATGCACCCACAATCAGGAAGATTACGGTTGCAATCGCACCAGCCAGACCATAGTCCTGTCCACCCGCGCCTTGGAAGGCAATCCGGTAGGTATAGCTAACCAGAAGGTCAGTGGTACCTGCAGGAGTCGTGGCACCCAAAATATCGGGTGAACCATTGGTCAACAACTGAATCAACACGAAGTTGTTAAAGTTGAACGCGAAGGATGCGATCAACAGCGGCGTCAATGGCTTCATCAACAAGGGAACGGTGATCTTGAAGAAGTTTTGCAGGGGGCCTGCACCATCCATCGCCGAGGCTTCATAAAGATCCTCTGGAATGGACTTTAACATCCCCAGGCACAGGATCATCATGTAGGGATAACCCAACCAAGTATTGACGGTCAGCAACATGCTTCGTGCCAGCATAGGACTGGTGTACCACTCTGGTTTTTCAAAACCGAATAGTGACAAGAACATGTTGATTTCACCAAAGTTTTGGTTGAACAAGCCCCTAAACACCAGAATAGAGATAAAGGCCGGAACGGCATAAGGCAGGATCAACATCATCCGGTAGAAACCACGCCCCTTGAGCTCTTCCCATTGTGCCAAGCTAGCCAGAACCATACCGATGATGAGGGTAAAACCAACAGAACAAGCAGAGAAGATCACTGTCCAAATAAAGATTTGGATAAAAGGTCCCTGAATGCCCGGGTCAGTCAACACACGGAGGAAGTTTTTCCAACCTACACCGACAACGAAACCAGGTGCTTGAGACGCCCCCACAAACTGACCATCTTCGTTAATATACTGGAAGTAGCCGGTTTCACGGTTAGGTAACAGCAGTTCACCCGTTTCATTATTACGGAGAATATAAGGGTCACTCAGATGGATACCGGATTTCAAATTGAAACCATCATGTAACCGAGTAAACATCGACTTCTGCGCTTCGAACTTACGCAAACCCGTCATGCTCAGTTGTGTACCATCCGGCAACACCAACGACATTAGAGCCAAATGGCCCTTGTGATCTACGATTTCCCGAATTGCAGCTGGAGTACCAGGGAGGTCACCATCCAGAGGCGCCAGATTGATAGCTGATTTCGCAATCAATCCTTTCGACTTCTGTAGGTCACCATTTGTCCAGAGCTGGATCGGGTTGCTCGCAAATGTTTTATCATTTTGCTTGAGCACCAACTGAAAACGCTTTTCACCTCGGTCAATCAAGGTGAAATCAAACTCACCACCTGGAACCTTGTAAAACTTCTTCAGGTGATAGTTCATCGCATTTTCAAGTGACAGCAGATTGGCACCTGAGTAGTTGGTAAAGGCAATACTGATCGTATATGCCAAAGGGAAAATAATAAAAGCGACCATGCCCGCAACACCTGGGAAGATGTAACGATGAGCATAAGTCGTCTTGTTCAAAAACACATAAACGCCGGTTCCGACCAGAACTAGGTCTAACAGCGCAAACGCGATCTCTCCACCGGCATACATCATGATGATGGCATAACCGTTCAGGAGTACTACCAAGCTTGCAACTAACCACTTTATCCAAGAGCTCTTGGAGGTGGCTGCCGCTTTGCTATCGACAGACTGGATTTGTTCCATGCCCAAAAACCTTCAAAACGCCAAAAATAAAAAAGTGGAGGCCCCCCGTAAGGGGCCTCCCATGCTCTTATTGCACGATACGACGTGCTGCAGTATCCAGTGCTTCGTCAAGAGTTTGACGACCAGTGGTTGCATTCTTCAGTGCGGTCTCGAAAGAAGACCAGAAGCGGATCATTTCAGGAACGCTCGGCATCGGCTCGCCATTCTTAGCATTAAGCATGGTGGCTTGGATACGCGGATCGCTTTCCAGCTTGACTTGGAAGGACTTCAGAGCAACAGCGCCCAGTGGCTTGTCGTCGTTCATCGCCTTCAGGCCAGCGTCGGTCAGCAGGTAGTTTTCCAGGAACTCAGTAGCCAGTTCTTTGTTCGGGCTAGCGGCGTTGATAGTCGCACCCAACACACCAACAAATGCCTTAGCTGGCTTGCCATTCAGAGTCGGCAGCGGAGCTACAGCATAGTCAACCTTAGCGGCTTGGTAGTTACTCCAAGACCATGGGCCGTTGATGATGGCAGCCACTTCACCCTTGGAGAACTTGGCATCCATAACACCGTAGTCAACACCCTTTTCCATGTGACCGCCCTTAACCAGGTCAACAATGAACTTGACCCCAGCCTTGGCACCTGCGTTGTTAACGCCGGTATCTTTCACATCATAACCAGCGGCGGTTTTCTTGAACGCATAACCACCGTTGGCAGCAACCAGTGGGTAGCTGAAATACGGAGTGGTGTAAGCCCACATGATGGCGCGCTTGCCGTCAGCCTTCAGCTTGTCATCCAGAGCAGCCAATTCTTCGAAAGTCTTCGGCGGAGTGGAGATCAGCTTCTTGTTGTAGATCAGGCCCACAGCTTCTACAGCAATCGGGTAACCGAAATACTTACCGTCAACCTGCATGGCATCCCATGCCAGGTCTACAAACTTAGCCTTGGTCGCGGCATTCGGGGTCACCGGAACCAGCAAACCTGACTTAGCCCACTCACCGTAACGGTCATGAGGCCACATGAAAATGTCTGGGCCGTTGCCGGTAGCAGCGGTTTGTTGGAACTTAACTTCAACCTGATCAGGGTGAGCAACAGTAACCTTAACACCGGTAGCTGCTTCAAATTTCTTACCCACTTCGGCCAGGCCGTTATAGCCCTTGTCGCCGTTGATCCAGATCGTCAGCTGACCTTCTTCAATCGCTGCGCTAGCAGCAGAAGCCATACCCAAGGTAGCCAGCCCGATAAAAGACGCGAGAATTTTCTTTTTCATTAGCCTTTCCTTACTAAGTTTGTTAGTCCCACGCTGAACACGCTGTAATAAGCCTGTGTGCGGTGTGCATATTAGAGCAAGCCCCCTATTGCTCCTATGACGGATCTCGCATTTTTGCAAAGTTAAGCTAGAAACCATCTAGACCAACCATTGAAAACAGTTTCTGGTATCGGTTTCATTTTATCAGAAGCCAAATGTCTATCTGCTAAATTGAACAGGAGAGAAAACCAACCCCGAGAAAAGGCTTTCACTGAGTGTCTATCCTATATTAACTACATTTTTGAAGAGAAAATGAGCTAACTAAAAATTGAGCTGTCGGAAACAGCATTCCAGCATTGGTATGTCAACCGACAGCTTACATAAATATCAGCGATTGTTGCGCAGCAGCTGATCTCTCAGATTGGGCGGTAATCCGACTACCGTCAGGGTATCGGCAGCGGCATCGAAGTGAATTCGCTCACCGAGCAACTTCTCATCAAAACTGATCGTCAAACCGCCTCCCGACCCCACATATTTGGTCAGTGCACGTAACGCCGTTTGACTGGGAGGAAAGCTTTCAGGCAAACCAACATCCGTTGTTAAAAATGAGTAGAAATCCATGCCGTCCGCATCTGGCATAAAGCTGGCTAGTGCCTTGGTATCGAGCTCTTCTCCCGATTTAATCTGCTCTTTGCAGTATCCAAGAATTTCTTTTTTAGCTCCCTGCAGTTGATCGGCAGGCAATTCATGTGCTTGAGCATAGGTGCAGACCGCCTTAACCAACGCCTCGTTTTGTACTTTTTGACTCACCCCTTCTTTGGCCGACAAAAAGTCCAAGAAAAAATCCGCAACTTTTCGACCAGCGCGCCCCTTCAAAAACGAGAGGTAACGCTGTAATTCTGGAGACTTTTGATAATCAGTAATATCTACCCTAGCAACCAGACTCATTTTTTCCAGATCAATATAACTCACCCGTTGAATATCTAATCCATCGGTGAAGTTAACACTTTCCTGCGGCTCTAATAAACCAACCAGTAAATAATCAGCACCAACATATTTATACTTGATGAAATAGAGATATCCTTGGCACACTAGCGAGTATTTATTTACCTGTTCGACCAACAGTTGAGTTGCTTTATTGGAAAACTCAAGATAGGGCAGTTTTTGCAGCAACGCGGACTCGAGTAAACTGACAAACGCTTCTGACCCAGACTCAACTGATTGATCAGGCTCATCGGAAAAATGTGCATAACTCCGATTGGATTTCAGTTGAAAATTCTGATGTAGCGCGGCAGTTAACTGCTCCACAGATTCAGATACGGCCAATTCTGTACCGCTCAACAGGGCCGAAACCCCCTCCCCCTCAGTGTAACGTAAGGTATGTAAGATAATGGTTTGCGTTTGTACACTCATAGCAGCCGTGGTTTCAGGAATGAATGTGCAGTATTATAGAGCGCTTTAACTCACAAAGGATCCCACTCATGCCTCTCGTCTCAAAATATAGCAACCAGCAGATAGAAGAACTCATTGAGCAGATGCTGGCCGTATTGAAACAGCACAAGGCGCCTGTTGACCTGTCGCTGCTTGCCATTGGCAACCTGGCTACTCATCTCATCGTTGAGCGGATCCCGGTGGCGCAACAAGAATCTATCGCGAATTCATTTGCGACTGCATTGCTGCAATCCATCAAGCAGAGCAAGCTTTCACACTAGATTCTGGAGCCCCTTGATGGTGAATGCTTTTTCAATACAGACCAGTACTCGATACAAAGAGAATGTCTCCCGGCTCATCAGTTGGGGGCACTGGTTCGTACTATTCAACATAGTGCTGGCTATGGCGATAGCCATACGCTACGTCATGGCAAATCCCTGGCCAGCCACAGGACTTGGGCAACTCTATCTCCTGGTCAGCTGGATTGGCCACTTTGGCTATATTGGCTTCATCTGCTTCTTATTGACTATTTTTCCCCTCACCTTTGTCTTCAGTAATGAAAAGGTGATGCGAGGTTTGGCCGTTCTTCTCGCCACCACCATATTAACCCTGTTGTTGATCGATACTCAGATCTATCAACTATTGAAGTTCCATATCACCCCGTTTGTCTGGGATGTTCTTTTTGCTCATACACAAAAAAATACGGATATTAACTGGGGTTTTCTGTTCATTGCCATCCCCGTTATTTTTTTCTTGGAGCTGCTGTTTTCAACTCAAGCTTGGCGCATGCAATTCAAGCGTCGTCCATCTTGGGTAGGCCGTGTAGTCGTAGGGCTATTTGTAAGCTGTTTTTTAATTACCCACTTGGCCCATATCTGGGCTGATGCCATCTTCTATGGACCAATCACGGCACAAAAATCCAACTTTCCATTGTCATATCCCATGACGGCTCGAACCTTCCTCGCCAAACACGGCTGGCTTGATCTCGAGGCCTTCAAGCAAAAAGCCATGACGCAAGAGCATCAACCCCATAGTAGGCTGCAATATCCCTTGGCACCGCTGCAGGTTCAACCCATTGAACCCAAGATGAACCTATTGCTCATCACTCTTAGAGGGCTGCGCCAGGATGCGGTTAACAATATCATCATGCCTAACTTGGTCCGATTCGCCGCTCAACACCAACAATTCACCCACCATATAGCGGGTGACAATCAGTCAGACACCAGCCTATTTTCTCTATTTTATGGTCTGCCAGGCCAATACGCTGATGATATGCTGGCCGACAAACGGGCTCCCTTGCTGATTGATGAATTACAACGGCAGGATTACTTGATCACTTCATTTATAGCCAGCCAGCAAGCATCTACTCTCTACCATGACGGCATTTTCAGCGGTGTCCGGGATAAAAAGCGGCTACTCATCAACTTGGCTGATGACGCCACCGTAGTCAAAGCCTGGAGTCAGTGGTTCCATGCTTTGACGACGGATAGGCCCTGGTTTTCTTATATCAATCTAACGGCACCGGGAAATCTGGTGTTACCCACCAATGCTACTGGGCCATTTCAACCTGAACTAAAACAGCTGGATCCCTTCTCCAGCATCACCCCAGCCCAGCAGGAGTTACTGATCAACCGCTATAAAAACGCGGCATTTTTTGCCGATCAGCAGCTAGGCTTACTGCTTGATCAGCTTTATCAGAGTGGACACATGGATGATACAGTGGTGGTCATCACAGCCGATCATGGCTTCGAATTTAATGAAAGCAATCGAGGCAGTTGGGGAGCTGGTTCCAACTACTCCCGCCCTCAACTTGCGGTACCCATGATATTGGCTTGGCCTGGTAAATCCCAATTACAGAGTTCGCAACTGACAGGGCACATCGACCTAGTCCCCACATTACTGCGGAATCTACTCGGGGCTAGCTCACCTGAGCATGATTTTTCTACCGGAGCATCGCTGTTCGATCTACGTCACCGAGACTGGTTAGTCATCGGCGATAACAGGCAATTTGTCATCTATTCCGACAAAGAGACTACGCTGTTCGATCGCCAAGGCAATTTCCGGTTATTTGACAGCAATAGTTATCAGGAATTAGAGGATGGCAAAGCCAATATGCCTATGTTACTGCAGGTAATAAGCGATCTAAATCGCTTTCGGGGCGCTCAACACTGAGTGCACTGACTGCGACGCTGCACCTCGTAGCGTCGCAGTCCTCTTGCAAAGACGATCCACTGCCACCATATTACTCGTTACTCGCATTCCCTCATCAGACATTCATGCCATGATCATCAAAATCACACCGGAAAATGTTCGCGCAGAACTGATCGATGCCTCATTTAACAAATGTGTGGCTGTTTATTTTTACGCTGAAGCGCTCCCCGAATGCCAACCCATCACCCCAGTGGTTATGGCGTTGGTTGGCGATAATAATCCAGCCGTTACCCTTGCTCTGGTCGATGTAACCGACCCTCAGTTGCAGAGTTTGGCGATACAGATAGGCCTGCAAGCTCTGCCAGCGCTAGTCATATTCAAGGAAGGGCGCCCTGTCGATGCCATCATGGGGTCACAGCAGTTAGCAGGAGCCCAACAGTTTTTAGCGCCCTACCTGCCTAAAGAAGAAGACCTATTGCTGGAGACAGCTCATCAACATCTTCAGCAGCAAGCGTTCCAACAAGCTTATGACACGGCCCAGCAGGCCCTTACGGCCGCACCCAATCGCAGCGATATCAAATTCATCCTGATAACCGCCTGCCTTGAATTGCAAAAACTATCTCAGGCCAGCCAACTACTTGCCTCTATTCCGATGGTCGATCAAGACGGTGACTACCAACGATTGCTCGCCGCATTACAGTTGGCCGAACAAGCAGCCGACTCTCCGGAGATCAAGGCTCTCGAAGCCAAGCTGCTCCTAGCTCCAGAGGATGGAATGCTGAAGCAGGAATTGGCCATCCAATACAGCCAGGCAGGAAGAAAACAGGAGGCGCTGGAACTGTTACTGACTATTCTGCGGCAAGATTTAGCATTTGGGGATGCTAAGAAAATTTTTCTGGACATACTGGCTACCATGGCAGGGGATCCCCAAGCATCCACCTATCGCCGCCATCTCTACACTCTGCTGTATTGATTGAGAAAACTAAATCCAATTGGTAAAAAGCTGGGGCCATAAGGCCCCAGCTCCTGATCTCTCCGCTCTTTTATTCCAGCGAAAATACCACTCGGATACTATCGGTAAACCGCAGTTGATTCGCTATATAGTGATTCGGGTCAACCTCGCTGGGGGATGCAGGGGCAATCATCTTGGCCATCACCACAGGAGGGGGGGATTTATCTTCGTAGCTAACCGCATAGAGTTTACCCAGCGTCATGCCATAGGATTTGGCCAACTCACTGGCCTTCAGCTTGGAATCCTCTATGGCCAACTGCCGGACCTTGGCGACATAGCGTTGCTCCTCGCGAACCCCATAAGAAATATCGTTCACCGCATTTAGTCCGGCCTTCAATGCACTATCAATGACCTGATTAACCCGCTCCAATTGGTAAAGCCGAACTGATACATCCCGCAAGGCCCGATATCCACTCAATTTTGGGGCTTGATCGGTCATATATTGGTATTCTGGCGATAATTGTAAATTTCCTGCCTCCAAATCCTGTGCTTTTATTCCGACCTTATTCAGAGCGTTGACAAAAGCCGCAACCTTGACATCAACCTCCTGTCTCACCCTCAGGCTGTCTTTATCCTGCGCCGTAATAGAAAAATGGAGTGTGGCCATGTCGGCCTGAGCCGTGAGCTCCGCATTACCAGTGGTGATGAGGTGGGGAGCTACCGGCACTCCGGGTTCTTGAGCATGAAGATAGCCACTGAAAATCAGAGCAAAACATAACCAAATTTTCTTCATAACCCGCCTTTAATGTGACTTAGATGATGTGAGGTAAATCAATAGGCTCAGGGAGCATGGGCATTAGACCAGGCTCAGTACCATGTTCAAGATAAAGCGTAGAGAGGCTGACAGATAGCTCATCCATACCCGCAATAGGTAATATCGCAGGTAGTGCACTTTCACCGAAAAAAGCATCCAAGGTTTCATCAGCCGATGACACTAGGCAATCTAACGGTAAAGCCGCACCAACGGGGGCATGAACATAGCCACTAAAACTATCTGGATACATTAACTCTGGCTCAGCGTCTAACAAAGCAGTATCACCGGCCATTGCAAGCGGTAACTCATCCAGCCCCAGGATATGGACTCCCTGCCTATCCCCTAACACAAGCTCGGTGCCGGTCAATTCGCGATGAGCTACCAGAGGAGATAAGACCATCTCGCCGGAGTCAAAGTTGACCGAGAGAAAGCCTAATGAACGCCCTTGGCTATCAGAAACCTCCAGATTTTCGAGACTATGCCCAGGGAGTTGGGAGTGAAAGCCGATCGCAGTCCGGCACAGGATAGTATCCCCCTGACCTTCATAGCGAACCCCTTCCACCTCAAGCCATGTAATAGCCGACATAGCCCCTCCATTATCAAATAATCCAGCCCGATTGATGGTAGTGAATCAACATCTGCTCTCACAAGCAAACCTTTTTGACCACCGATAGTGCCGAAGATCACACACAGAAAAGAGGAGCCCATAAGAGGCCCCTCTCACTCAGTACACGATCAATAAATCACCCCATTGTTAGTCAGTAGGTCATCTAACTGCTGAATATCGGCAGAGCAACCTTCCAACACCACGATCAAATCAGGAACCGATCCCACCACACCATTACTGAATACATTGATCACGGTATCACTGCCATCGGGGGTAACCTGCAGATAGTTGGCCAGATTGCTCGCACTCACACCACCATCGAGTACATCAGCGAAATCCAACTGGTCGACCCCCAACTGGAAGTCACTCACCCTATCCGTTGAACCATCAGCATCACCGCTCTTCCAGACGAATAAGTCATTGTTGTCACCACCGACCAGGATGTCATTACCTTGCCCACCGAGCAGAGTATCATCGCCTTCACCACCCAGCAGGGTATCGGCACCGTTTGCGCCTTCCAGACGCTCATCTCTGGTATCGCCAACCAGCAAATTGGCGTCGCCATCGCCTAGCAGAACATTACCATTCGGCACAACCGTCATGTCCAATTGCCCGCTCGATGTATCACCATCCGCATCTGTAACCTGCAGTGCAAAACTCAAGTCAATGTTGCTACCAGCCTCAGAGGCATCATAGCTAAACCCACCAATATCAAACGAACCGCCGACAAAGGTATCGTGAGTCGCTGGGTTCGTCATGCCATCGGCGTTAGTGATAACCACAGCCTCAAACATATCCTGACCAGCAAAGCTCACCTCATAACCTGCATTCATGTTAGTAAGGAACACCTTGCCGCTTGCATCCTCAAACACTTGATAGTCCGTTCCCAATGTTAGTGGGTCACCATACGCATCTTTGACTTCAATGCTTGAAGCCACAATGCCCACAGCTGTGCTACCTGCAGCCAGATCAGTCTTGTTAGCCAGATCATCAAAGTTATAAGCCGCCAACTGCACCACGCACGGCGCCTGGATCACCTGTATCAACTTGAAGGTGAAATCGTGAGTGCTGTAATGCTGATCGTATACAAAGCCTCCGCTATCTTTTTCATCCTTACCAGGCGCCCGATCAACATCGATCACCAAGTCAAGACGAACCCCCTCACCACCATCAATATGCTGATTATCGGCGCCCAAGTCACTGCTTGAGGTATTAACCTTGGCGGCCCCACCGGCTGCGGTGATCAGCAGATCCGTACTGTCGTTGGCATCTGCCCCTATCGCATTGCCATCAGAGTCAAGTCCGATCCAGTAGTTTTGGCCTGCCGGGGCCGTACTGAAGTTATCAAATGCCATTTTTGAGCCATCATCCAAGGGATGCTTAAACTCAATGGTATAGCGATCTGAACTCTGAATATCCGCATCGGGATTAAGCGTGACAGTCAGGACAGTCTCGAGAGTTTTCGCAGAGGTTCCAACAAGCGTGCTGGTCCCAAAGCCGGTCAAAATAATGTTCGCCCCTCCTGAAGTTATGTTCTTCGTCACACCTTCAAAGAATCCGGTTAATGGGCTGCCATCTGAACCAACAAAGACCACTGAACCCAACTTATCGGCCCCACTATGGCCAAACAGATCCAGCGCACCACTACCCAGAGCCTCACCTGAATTAGCCACTACGGCAGACATGGGCTGTATGTCGACAGGGGTGTCATCAGCAATGTAGACGCCGAAGCTGGTATCGGCACTGCTGGTACCATCAGACACAGACAGGCTGATAGTCTCGGTGAAGCCGTAAGTATCCGCACCCGGTTGTGAGTCGTTGTCCACGTTGTGCAGCAGTTGATAGCCGTAAGTGAAGGTGCCCGTTGCGGCATCGAAGCTGTCCAGCGTCAACTGACCATACTGGGTATCCACCACACTACCAACCAGGTCGGCCACTGTGTCGCCAGCTGCCACGGTCAACGTGGTGCCGGCAATCGTCA
>NZ_JBVAYF010000002.1:0-261843 GCF_055413345.1 Pseudaeromonas sp. HNCC25DJ180 | reverse complement strand
ACAGCAGCTACGCTGCCCCACAAGTCAAATTTATGCCCCTGGAGAAGACAATGAACATTTCCAAGTTTTCTGAGTTAACAAAATTGAGTGTTCACACTCTACGCTACTACGAGAAATTAGGTTTATTATCAAATATCTCTCGTAACGATTCTGGCCGTAGAATCTATACACAAGAAGATATCGAGTGGGTTACTTTTATCTCCGAATTGAAATCGATTGGTATGAGTCTTGAGCAAATTAAACAATACCAAGCATTGCAAGCTGTCGGTGAATCAACATATCAACAACGAAGAACGATCCTTGAATCTCATCGTAAAGCCTTAGATGAGCGGATCAGAACAGAACAATCACACTTATCCGTCCTAGATGCAAAAATGCAAAAATGTAACAAATTAAAACACTTGACTTAGAGCATGCTCTAGCTTGTATGTTGTGATGACTATTCAACGAGGTCATACAACTATGCAAACCATTACATTTAGTAATTCTGGCGATCCGGTTTCAGTTCTTCATTTAACAACACAAGACACTCCTATTCCAACTCCTGACGAAGTGCTCATTAAAGTCAAATTAGCAACTATTCAACCGGCTGACTTCTTGTTTATTAATGGCAGATATCGAGTCAAACCCATCTTTCCACAAATAGCTGGCATTGAAGGCTATGGTGAGATTGTCGCTATAGGTTCTGAGGTACGAACCAGAACGGTTGGTGATTTAGTCGCATTTAGATCAACGGGGGCTTGGGCTGAATATGCTGTCGCTCATGTGTCCAGAACATACATTGTACCCAAAAACATTGCGCAAGAAGTTGCCGCACAATTTGCTCTAAACCCGCTAACAGCTTGGGGTCTGCTAGACTTTTCAATCAAACATCCAGGCAGCAAGATTTTATATACTGCGGCAAATTCTGTAGTTGCAAAGCAATCAGCTTACATTGCAGATAAACAAGGTCACAAACCATTTGGTTTGATTCGTGACAAAGACTGCTATCAGTTGTTGGATCTGAAAACCAGACAAGCTATCAGTAGCGCAGACACAGTAGCGGAGTGCCTGAGGCAGGGCGGGAGCACACTTTGATTTTGAATGTTTTTTACTCAAAAATGGCGCGCTATATTTCATAACTCAGCAGGAAAAATCATTTTTCTCCGAGATTTTTAACGTCATACGCCTGATGGACGAAAAACAAACGAAGTATGCTCCCGCCCTGGTGCCTGAGGTACGCTGATGTTAATTTTGATGTCATCATTGATGCGGTTGGTGGTAAAGAAACTCCAATGCTCATACAACATGTAAAACCACTAGGTACATTTGTGTCATACGGTATTTTAGATAGCTCAAGTTTCACACTACAGACATCTACGATTTTGTTTAAAAATTTAACGTGGTTAGGTTTTGGTATTGATGCCTGGCTGAATCAGCTTTCTAATGAAAAACTAGCAGAGGTTGAAGTTGATCTTTGGTCATGTTTAAGTAAAAAGCCAGAGTTAGCTCCTGTCTCACAGGTATTTCACATAAGCGATTTCCAAGCGGCCATAAAAAATGCAGCTGCAAATAGAATAGGTAAAACAATAATCAGTCTGGCATAATAAATAGTTTAAGTCGTTCGCTTCGCTCACTGGGACGCGCATAAAGCCGCGCGCCCCATAACTAAAATGTTATTTTTTGAGTTTCTATCTCATGATTTCAATTCGAAAAGCAAACATCAACGACTCCGCCACAATATTGAATTTCGTGGTCGAATTGGCTAGATATGAAAAAGCGGAACATGAAGTGACCGCAACTGTGGATGACATTAAAAATTCAATTTTTGGCTCTGATACATCAACTTTCGCGCTGATATGTGAGCTTAATAATCAGCCCATCGGTTTTGCTGTTTATTTTTTCAATTATTCGACATGGCAAGGTAAAAATGGGCTTTATCTTGAAGACCTGTACATTACACCAACATCTCGAGGTCTTGGCGCAGGGAAAGCACTATTTCGTGAGCTTGCACAAATTGCCAAAGAAAAAAACTGCGGTCGTTTTGAGTGGAGTGTTTTGGATTGGAATACTCCAGCAATTGAATTTTATGAATCACTTGGCGCAACACCCAAGAGCGAATGGCTTGGTTATCGCCTTGTTCACAACCAATTCGGTGATTTAATCGAGAGTTGAAATTACATAATCGGGTAGCCGGGGGTTTCTAGTCACCACAACCCCCTGCGTGCACTCTGCACAAGGGTTTTAACTTGGAATGGTGAAGCAGTATCCAAGCATCTCGCAGCGCAAACAATCCTTGGGGTTTCCCGCTGCTGGCAACCATTACAGACCACACCACTCCGTAATCTTATGTGGAATTGCTCCCGCTAAAAAATTTTAAGGCCATATATGCATCCATACTCTTTCGTTGTTTCATTGCGCGCCGATCATCCAATGCGCGACCTGTCATTCCTCTCGGATATTTTATTGCTGGAGCAACGCCATTGTTGGATTGCTGGTGACGAGCGCAAAACCCCTAAGGGCACTTCGCTGGGTGGAACAAGAGCAGAAAGTTATTGGTCGGCCCATGTCACAACTGAAGAAACTTCATCAGAGGAGTGGCAACTTGAAGACATTCTGGAGCGTTCAATCAGCGAGATCCTGAATCACGAAAAAGAACTTGCCGAGTTTTTTGCTACGGGTGGAACAATGAACTATTTTGTTGGGCTTTATGGAGAGCGAAACTACGGTTTAATTTTCTCACCCGAGCTGATGAGTAAACTCGCGAAGGCGAAAGTGGCGCTGCAGCTTGATATATCTCCGGCTTAGGACCGTAAGGCGCAATAGCGTAGCGTATTGCGCCCTACTTGCTTCGATTAACAAAAAACGAGAACACTATATGTCAGAATGTGAAATCAAGATAAAAGTAAAGTTTGAAGATGATGCAAAGGCGTCCGACTTTGTTACCTTAGTAAAGGGTGCCAAAAAACATATCGAAAGCAACAGTGACACAGCATTACACGAATATTTACAATCCATCAATAAAACACATGACATTGAATTTGATTCCTGGTGGATACCTACATCCGTCAATCGTAGAAAAAGCAGCGTGACACTGGATATGATTGGCACTCCATCAGGGACCATTGAACAGGATATTGTCACATGGATTAAAAAAGAAGGAGGCAAAAATATTAGTGGTGGCATGTCAGGAGAACCTGGCAGTCAGGTTCTAATACCAATCTGTTGTTCTAATGCATCGAAAATAGCAAAAAATATCGAGCTGAGAGAAAGACTTTATGGCCCAACCATGTCAGGTGATATGGAAGAACTAAAAGCTCTGCTCGCAGAACTTGATGATATCGATTCCGTGGAACCTTGGACCGGAGCGACCGCATTAATGCTGGCATCGATGAACGGGCATATTGGAATGGTAGAATACCTACTTGCAAACGGTGCAGATATTAATTGGGCAGATAAGGCAACGCATGCCACCGCATTAACTTATGCCGCCAATAGAGGACACGCATCCATTGTGCAATTACTGATACGTCATGGCGCATCCAGCAAGTATTTGACTGATGAACAAAGAAAAGCGTTTGGATTGTGACCCCAAATAATTGGCAACGTCAGATCCACTGTCGACGTCACTATCATGACTGACGGCGCCCCAGGGGGGCATCCACCGCCAGCTTCACCGAGCCTCCAGCACAAACGTGCTGTTAGCCAGCCATAAGGTGTCACTTGGCTAACCATTCTAAACCTGGGTGGCAGTTGTAAATCCCTATTAGCGCTACGGGCAAAGAAAATGTGAAACCTACGCATGGCGTGTTCCAGACGTCCCCTCATCTCCAGTCCGCGCCAAGGCCCGTTATTCCTTGGTGTTTTTTTTGACCCGCAGTAACCAGGGGACGGCGGAGAGAATAAACAGAGCAACCAGAGTACTCAGTACGGCGGTTGATTCCCGGCCCATACCGGCGGCGATGCCGATGGCGGCTGTGACCCAGATGCCTGCTGCCGTAGTCAGACCGCGAGTCTCTACCTGCTTATTGCCCAGTATGATGGCGCCAGCCCCGAGAAAGCCGACTCCGGCGATCAGTCCCTGCAACACCCGGGTCAGGTCGGCAGTGGAGGCGCCTGCTTGCTGGGGGATTAACACAAAGAGTGCGGCGCCTATGGCAACCAGCATATGGGTGCGAACCCCGGCACTCTTGCCATGTTGTTCCCGCTCGTATCCCAGCAGACCGCCAAGCAGAGCCGCCACCAGAAGACGCAGCATGATACGTGTAATTTGTGCCGTGTCGGGAATGTCGGAAAACTCCGACAGCACTGTACTCCAAATCTGTTGCCACACTGCCCATTCTCCTTGAGAGCCTTTCTGGCTTTAGTGTATCTGATCTTATTGCTCGCGGTGTTTATTCAGTCGGCGCAGGGGTTGCGCCACTGAGGGAGAATAGCAAAAAGGACACCCATCCAGAGCGGATGAGTGTCCTTTTCGTTTATCGCTTATGGACGCCCCAGAGGGACATCCACCACCAGCTTCTCATCCGCCTCGGCAGCCGCAAGCCACAAAGCACCACCCGCATGCCGGCCAACGGCAACAAGGCTGCTGGCATGCCCTGGTAGTTTGCAAATAACCCTTGCATATCAGTTTGTAGGGTCCCGGATAAGCCCAAAACCCTACCACCGCCAGGAGCCGCTCAGCCCCTCTAGCGCTTCACGCATCACTCTCAACGCTCCAGTATCTGGACCACATCATCCTTTTTAACCATAGTCTCGCGTCCTTCCTCATCGTCATAGATATACATGCCTGTGGTGTCATCGAGTCTCGGCTTGCTATCTGTTGTTAACATCCGGCCATCCTTGGTGCTGATCACATATTGGGAACTGCAAGCAGCCAAACCCACCAGGCAGAACGCGCTCACCGCGACCATCATCAAAAATCGTTTCATGATTCACTCCTTAAATAAGACCTTACAATTGCAGCGTTGAGCCCTCTTCTGAGCCAATTTCGGGACACCTGGTTCAGAAGACGCTGATTGAAGTTTAGTTCAAAAAACAAACAGCAACCCTCCGGCATATGGCAAGTAATAAAAAGCCCCCTCCAACGGAAGAGGGGGCCTTTTTGTTTTTATACCCTATTGCTGACCTGCCATGCAGGCCGGACTGAGGCCCGGCCTGTCAGCGTGATGACTACTGTTGCAGTTGGCCGTTGGCGTCGTAGAAGTGCTGGGTGGAGTAATCGCCCAACGCGGGCTTTTGCAGCACCCCCTGCTGCTTGACGTACTCCACAAAGGATTGGGCGTAGTCCAGGTAGGTGTTCACGGCGCGCCCGCTGGCGGAGACGGCGCCAAAGGTGAGGTAGTTATCCTTACCCACGATCAGGAGAAGGACATCCACCCGACGCAAATATAATGCACAATAAAATCAACACATTGCATGTCATTGATTTTATTGGATGTTTTATATCAATTTGATTTTATTTGTCTTTTTCGAGAAGGGGCAACGCCTCGGCTACCCCATCCCCTCACATCCCCTTGCCCAAGCCCCGTAGGCGTGGTTAGCGAAGCGTAATCGCGTGCCTGGTTGAATCAACCGGGCCAACCAAGGGCGGAGCTCCAAAGCCTGTACGGTAGACCAGCCACAGGCGAAAACGGATCAGCCCAGGGATCGACTCTTCCGCAGGCTAATGGCCAGCAAAGAGACATAGCCAGCCTTGGTCGCTGGATTTATAATCCGTAAACAGAATTTTTCCGGAGATCAGGATGAGTAAGCCGACATTGGAAGAGAAGCAGGCCTTTGCCGCCAAGGTTCGCGCCCGAAATTACGCTGCCAGCCTGCGTCTCGAAGGGCTCAAGCCGGTTACCGATACCGCATCCAGCAAAGAGAGTCTGCTGCAAAAATATCGGTCGCGTGTGACCCAATGAGCCGGGATAAGTACGGAGCCGGAGCTGATCCCTATTGTTATCCCAACACCGATATTCTGATCAACGCTCTCGATATTCATGATGATATATGGCTCGAGGAGGCTGAACGCGACATCTCGGCTCTATGTGCCAACGCCATTGAGTTCGCCCCACCACCTTACGATCTTAACTACCTCGCACTGACTCATAAAGCACTATTTAGTGATCTATATCCTTGGGCTGGGAAACTCCGAACCATTGATATATCAAAGGGTGAGACTCGTTTTTGCTCATACCCGCGCATACAGGTTGAAGCAGGTAAATTATTCGCGGGTGTCAATTATGGCCAGCTTTTTATCGAGCTACCTCGCCAGGAACTAATAAAAAGCATCGCTGAATTCTATGCAGAACTAAATATTGTTCATCCCTTTCGCGAAGGAAACGGGCGAGCACAACGAATTTTATTCGAGCACATGATCATCAACTGCGGTTATGAGATTGACTGGTCACTGACCGATGCCGATGAGTGGTTACACGCCAACATTGCAGGTTATCACTGCCAATACCAACCTATGTATTCCATTTTAGAAAAGTGTATAGGTACTACCTTTTGATCGTTTCCTGCTAACCCCGTAGGCGCGATTAGCGAAGCGTAATCGCGCGCATGGGTCAATCGAGCAGGCCAACACCGAACGCCATAGTTATTAATCTAGTGATTGTTTTACATAGCCATATTTAAAGAGGCATCAGCTTGAAACCAATGGTTAAACTATTCTTCGTCATATTTTTTAACTGCATCGCTATCTGGTTGTGGTGGTCCTGCTCACGAACAAGGGTCATATTTAGCTGGTGAAATTAGTGATGTGATATTCATAAATCACGGTTGCACTAATGAAGCCAGAAAAAATCTTGAGTATTGTGGCGATATTAGCGTTCACTTTTCCGCAGGCTGGAACACCTCGACTATTGTCGTGGATGGCGCTGCCAATTACGCAGATATCCAAAACGTAATGTCTTTAATAAAAATTGAAAATTTAAAGGCAAACATTGAAATTCAATTCAAGCAAAAAAATATAACCATAATCGTCTGTAAAGATGAGTGACATAACCCATTATAAACTCAACGAAGGTGGTACCCGTTGGGCTTCGCCCAACTCAGCCACAACTTACGGGACAACGAGGCGGAGCCAGCAGCAAGTAGGGCGCAATATGCAATGGCCTTTTATGGTCGGCTATCGGCGTTATCCGGCGCAATACGCTACGCTATTGCGCCCTACGGTCCTGATCCTAATTCCGCTCCAGTTGCACAAGATCCGCCGGACACACCCTCTTTGATTGACTGCCGCATGAGCAATCGGTCTAAATAGGCAGCACCGTTATTAAAAGGTAAATAATGAGCCAGAAACAGTTTTCCTTAAATGGTTTAACCCTGTCTATCGCGCCATCATCAGATCATGCCGGGTATGGGCGAGTTTTTCTTGAGGTAGCAGGCCTAAGATTTGGCCAAGATAGCTTTGATGAAGAGCTGGACTTGTTTTTTTATGCTGCGTTCAATGGCTTTAAGTCCCTGTCCGGTGTTTACCCGCACTTGATGAATATCAATGCCGAACAATATCGCTCACTGGTTAATTCTGTATACGATCGCTGTTATAGCCCTGTGTTATTTGGGGAGGCAGATGGCGATGTTCTTGTCGAGAGCACAATACTGCGAATGGAAATGGCATTTGACGAAACCCTGATAGGTGTTTTTTCAGACCGGGATCAGGAGCGGATAGTACTGCATGCCTCTTGTGGTGGCGCCGAGCTGACGCTACCTCAAGGCACACTGCGTCATATATTCTCCGAGGCCGCTGGTTGGGTGGAAAAAATGATCCCCCCGAGTGGCATCTATAAGGGACGCCAATTGTCTGAACTATGGGCCGAAGTAATCTAGAAATAGCAAAAAGGACACCCATCCAGAGCGGATGAGTGTCCTTTTCGTTTCGCCTTTGGCTTTAATCGATAAAGCGGCGTCCCATGGGGACATCCGTAGAGTCATTATCCACTCCGACCGAACTATCCTGTTCAAAGAGCACATGCTGTTTTTATACCCAGCAATCTAAAGTGGATGTCCCGTCAGCACGCCTGCCAAGGCAGGGCAAATGACTCCAGCATAACCACAGGAAACCGGAATGCTATTTTTACCAGCCAGCGTGGGTGCACAATTCTGGCACCATATTGAACAACTCCCCTGGTCTGATAACAGGGTGGATTATCAGAAGATCACCCGTCCGGTTATTACACTGGATCTCTGGGTTGCCGATACAGCCCGGTTTGCCGAGTTCTTAAGCCTTAGCTCGCTCAGTCAATTTACCTTTCTGGCTCTTGCTACCGGTAGTAACAAGGCCGTAGCACTTATCCCGTTTAACGATGCCCTGCAGTTTCCAGAACAGTTATTAACGGTACAGGGGGACGCCGCCATCTTTGCTGCCAATTCGCCGGATGAGTACTTCTTTGATGAGTTTTTATTATCCTGGTCATGGCAGGCCACCGCGTTTCGGCGTAACCCTCCGGCATATGCCAAGTAATAAAAAGCCCCCATCCAACGGCAGAGGGGGGCCTTTTTGTTTTTATACCTATTGCTGACCTGCCATGCAGGCCGGACTGAGGCCCGGCCTGTCAGCGTGGGGACTACTGTTGCAGTTGGCCGTTGGCGTCGTAGAAGTGCTGGGTGGAGTAATCGCCCAACGTGGGCTTTTGCAGCACGCCTTGCTTTTTGACGTACTCCACAAAGGATTGGGCGTAGTCCAGGTAGGTGTTCACGGCGCGCCCGCTGGCCGTAACCGCGCCAAAGGTGAGGTAGTTATCCTTGCCCATGGCAGTGAAGGAGTTGGTCACCACCTTGTAGCTGCGGCTCTCGTCCAGATCCTGCCACTGGCTGCTGCCCTTGACTCGGGTCTGGATATTGTAAAGCCGCGCCCCGGCAGCCCGGGAGCGATCCACATCAAAGCGCAGACCGGCGGCATAGGGGTAGGAGCCGGTAGAGCCGTTGGCGGCAAAGGCGTAATCCACCGCCTCATTGAGCACTTGGCGGATCTCGGCGCCGGTCATGGTGAGGTTGGTCAGGGTGTTGGCAAAGGGCAGCAGGGTATAGGCCGTGCCTATGGTGATATTGCCAGCTGCCACATCGGTACGTACGCCACCGGCATTCTGGATCGCCACCTCGGCATCCGGGCTCATGGCCAAAAAGGCCTGGGCCACCAGATTGCTGATGTCCGCGCCGTGGGCGTTGGTATCGCTCTGGGCACAGATGGCACTGCGCTTGTCGCCCGGGATGCGCGACAGGCAGAGGGCTTCACTGGCTGTGCCTATGGTGATGGCCGTCTTGCTCTGCACCTGGGCGGCATAATCACTGAGTTGGGTCTGGGCGACCGGATCCGGCGTCACCACTGCCAGCAGCGGGTTGGCCGTCACCTGCGCCGTCAGGCTGCTCAGGGCATCACCGGTGAGGGCCACATAGTTGTTGCTGGCATCCTTTTGTTTGAAGCTGGCGCCCAATAGCAGATGAGGGGTGCCGCTGCAGCTCTCCACCCGACCGTGGGCATCGAAGGCCACATCCAGCTCACCCACCACGCTGGCATACTGCCAGGCCTGGGCGATACAGACCCTGTTCCCCGCCGCATCCGTCACCTGGGTCGGATAGGCCCCTTCCGGATTGAGCCCCAGCTCGCTAAAGCCACTCCCCAGCAGGGAGTGGGAGTCCCCGCCTATGATCACATCCACGCCGTTGAGTTTGGCGGCCAGCGCCTGATCGCCGCTGTAGCCGTAGTGACTCAGCACCACTATCTTGTCGATCCCCTTACGCTTTAGCTCATCAATATACTGCTGCGCCGTGGCGGCTTCATCCAAAAAGCGGGTGCTGGCATCCGGGCTGGAGGAGCTTTGGGTCTTCACACCGGTGACGATGCCGATAACGCCAATGCGCTGGTTGCCATACTGCTTGATGGTATAGGGGGTGAGGTAGTTGCCGCCCTTGGGCGCCAGCGGCGAGACGCCGGACTCGGGCACCACGTTGGCCGCCAGCACGGGAGTCTGGCAGGCGGCGGAGCCATGCAGGAAGTCGATAAACTGCTTGAGCCCCTTGTCGCCGCTGTCGAACTCGTGGTTACCCACCACCATGGCATCAAAACAGATGCTGTTCATCAGGGCTGCATCGGCCTCGCCCTGGAACAGGGTGTAGTAGAGATCCCCTGTGATGGCATCACCGCCGTGCAGCTTAAGGGGGTGAGGCTTGCTGGCCGCCAGCTGGTTTACCAGCGCCGTGACCCGGGGAAAACCGCCCAGTTGCACCTGGGTGGTCTTGCCCGCCAGCGTCAGCTCGGCGCTGGCTTCCTGCAGGTGGGAGTGGTGATCATTGATATGCAGGATATTCAGGGTAAAGGGCTCGGATTTGGGATACTCACTGTTATCCACATTGCAGCCTGGCAGCAGGCAGAGGGAGGAGCCAACCAGAACGGAGAGTAGAGAGCGGGCAAAACAGGAATTCATGACGGGGTTCCTTACAACAACATTTTTTGTTATCCACCATAGGTATAGCGCGGCCTGACGGGTAACAAGGCGTAAACCGCGAATAACCACCACCATCAGAGTGCTCGCGCCGGATGACACTTTGATTAAGCAGCGCCACCGCCCTCCTCGTCCCCCCGCCACTGGGAACACGAATAAAATATTGAATAAAATCAACAAGATATATCATGTTGATTTTATTCAATATTTTGTATCTATTTGATTTTATTGGTATTTGTGTATGGCGCTAATTTACGGCACGCCGGGGCCAGCGGTAGCCAATCTAGTCTATCACCTTGATTACTAATGCTTTTTTCCTAGCAGACTGAGTCATTAAAACGCCATCCAGATGTCAAGGCCACGCAATAAATCGGGAGGATGCTGCGGGGGCTTCGTTTCCGAAAGGAAGCCCAAATCATCAAAGGAAGAATCATGTCCCTGCGTCTCTCTGCCTCCGCGCTGGCTATCGCCGTGGCGCTTGCCCAACCGGCCCGGGCCGAACTGCTGATCACCGAATACCTCGAAGGCAGCAGCAATAACAAGGCCATTGAACTGACCAACAGCGGCACCGCGCCCCTGGATCTGGCCCAATACCGCCTCGCCCTCTTTGCCAACGGCCGTGCCATCAGCGAGACCCCCACCAATAGCCAGAGCCTCTCCGGCTCGCTGGCCCCCGGTGCCTCCATGGTGCTGGTGAACTCCTCAGCGGATGCCACCTTGAAGGCCAAGGCCACCCTGCTCTCTGCCGTCGCCAACTTCAACGGTGATGATGCGCTGGTGCTCTACCGTAATGAGGAAGTGATCGACAGCTTAGGTCAGGTGGGTGTCGATCCCGGCACCGCCTGGATCGGCAACGGCCTCACCACCCTGGATATGACACTGCGCCGTCAGGCCGGGATCACCCAGGGTCGGGTCGATGCCACCGCCAGCTTTGACCCCTCTGCCGAGTATGTGGCCGCCGCCAAGGATGATGTGACCGGGCTGGGTTGCAGTGGCGAAGCCAGCTGTGGCGAGGCGCCGGTCGCCTTTGTCTGCCCCTCAGTGCTGGTGCCCATCCCGGCGCTGCAGGGCGACTCGGATCGCACGCCCTTTATCGCCGAGGGACAGAGTGAATCCCCAAGCGCCCTGGCCACCAAGGGGCGCGTCACCCAGGTGGTGAGCGGCCTCTACAAGGGCTTCTTCCTGCAGGATGTCACCGGCGATGGTGATCCGCAGAGCTCCGATGGCCTGTTTGTCTACAGCACCAGCGTGCCTGCCGACATCAAACCCGGGGTCGAGGTGTGCGTTCAGGGCAAGATCAAGGAGTATTACCAGCTGACCGAGCTGGCCGCCGAGCAGATGGTGGTCACCGACAGCAACGTGCAACTGCCCGAGGCCGTGGCCCTGATACCGGAGGAGGGCGAGAGCCTTGCCAACCTGCTGGAGCGTCACGAAGGGATGCGGGTGCGCCTCACCCCCCAGAGCGATCTGCGCATCACCCGTAACTTTGGCTACGACTACGCCGCCAAGCGTAACAATATGCTGCTCTCCCAGGGGGCGCCCCTCTTCAAGCCGACCCAGAAATATCCGGCCCTGAGTGCCGAGGCCACGGCGCTGGCCGCCGCCAATCGCCTCAATCAACTGGTGGTGGACAGCGACACCAAGGCCGCCGATGGGGTGGTGCCCTGGTATCCGGCGCTGGATGCCGACAGCAACTACCTGCGCATCGGCGCCCGCATCAGCAACTTAAGCGGAGTGCTGGGCTACTCCTATGATCACTACCGGCTGCTGACCGATAACCAGATTGGCGCCGCCGATATCGACGCCAGCGGCTGGGATCGCCGTGCCGAGCCGGAGCTTGCCAACAGCGGCGATCTGCGGGTGGCCAGCTTCAATGTGCTTAACTTCTTCACCACAGCCATAGGCGGCGATGCCAACCCTACCGGCACCAATCGCGGCGCTACCACCCAGGCCGACTTCCAGCTGCAGCGCAGCAAGATAGTCAACGCCCTGCGCCTGCTCAATGCCGATGTGGTCGGGCTGATGGAGATCGAAAATAACGGCTATGGCAGCAACTCGGCCATCGCCAATCTGGTGACGACACTCAACGCCACCCTGGCTAATCCGGACGATCACTACGCCTATGTCGCCTCCCCCGATGGCCAGCCCATCGGCAGCGATGCCATCACGGTGGGATTGATCTATCGTCCGGCCCGGGTCACGCCCACTGGCAGCGCCCGCATTCTGCCCATGCCGACCCAGAGCGCCACGGCACAAGATGCCAAGGGCAACAGCGTGACCATCAATCAGGCCATGCGCGATGCCCTGCTGCAGCAATTCACCGCCCCCAACGCCGATGCGCCGCTGACTCTGGTGGTCAACCACCTCAAGTCCAAGGGCTCGGCCTGCTTTGAAGATTACCCCGACTATGTGAGTGCCGAACCGCTGGATCTGCAGGGCCACTGCAACGCCCTGCGGGTCTCCGCCGCCAAGGTGCTGCGCGACACTCTCGCCGACGAGAGCGGCGATCTGCTGCTGCTGGGCGATCTCAACGCCTACGGCCAGGAAGATCCGGTGCGGGTATTGACCGACTACCAGGCCGTGGCCGGTGAGCGGGCCATCACCACCGCCGCCCATACCCGACTGGCGGGTGAAGAGTACGAGGTCACAGGCAGCGCCATCGACAAGGGACTGGGGCTTATCAACCTCAATACCCGGTTCCACGGCACCGACACCTACTCCTACAGCTATGAAGGCGAGCTGGGCAACCTGGATCAGGCGTTGGCCAACCGCAAGTTAGCCGCCAAGGTCATAGGGATCGAGGATTGGCATATCAACGCCGCCGAGAGCAATCTGTTTGAGTACAGCCCGCAATATACCGGCAGCCTGGCCAAGTCCGAGAACCCCTACAGCTCCTCGGATCACGATCCCATACTGATTGCCATCAGCTATCCGCAAGCCCCGACCGGCAACCTGAGCCTCACCTCGGCCACGGCCCAGGGCAAGGAAGGCAGCACACTGCAGTTACTGGTCAAACGCAGCGGCGGCAGCCGTGGCGAGGCCAGCGTCAGCTACCGACTGAGCCACAACAGCACGGACGAGCAGGATGTGAGCCTGACGCAGGGCACCCTGCACTGGGCCGCCGGAGCGGAGGGAGAGCAGAGCATCAGCCTGGTGCTCAAGAGCGACAAGCTGCTCGAAGGCGACGAGCAGTGCCAGATCGAGCTCTTTGATGCCAGCGGTGCCAGCCTGGGAGAAACCAGCCACAGCACCATCACCATTGCCGATCTGCCGCCAGCCCTGGTGAATCTCGGCAAGACGCCGACCCGCATCGGCGAAAACCGTGGCTGGCTGCGCATTCCGCTGGAGCGCAGTGGCGATCTGAGCCAACCCCTGCGCGTCCAGCTCAAGCTTAATGGCGGCACCGCCCTGCCCTGGCATGACTTTATCTCCTGGGGCAACACCAGCTTCTACTGGCCAGCCGGTGACGCCTCACCGCGCGCCCTGCGCCTGTGGATCCTGGATGACTGGAGCAAGGAGCAGACCGAGCAACTGGTGGTGAGCATCGCCAAGGTCAAGGGTGGTGAAGTCGGAGCCCAGGCCAGCGCCACCATTGCCATTCGCGACAACGACGCCAAGAAAGCAAAATCCCAGGCCGGAAAATAAAAACTGCAAAGGGCCGGAAACGGCCCTTTATAACGTGAACAGAAATGCCATGAAAATGAAAACATTCGGGTCGCCATATCACACCAGTAGTATGCAGAGCTCTCTGCAACTAGCCTATGGCAGAGTAGATCGGATGGCGGAGTAGATCGGCGTGTTGCATGCTATCTGTTTCTTCTGGCCAGCTGGTAGACGAGCATTATCTAACCCCTCCCGCTTCTTGCTCATAGGGTTAACAGGAGAGGTACAGCGCCTAGAGACTCAGCCTCTGCCACTTGCAAACCCGCTTCATTTACCGGATAAACAGGCAGAGAATAGCGTTTTATACCAAGCCTTCCCCAAGGAGAGAAAATGAGTCAACGTGTTTACTGCATCGCCCAGTTCGAGCCCAAACCGGGCCAGCTGGAAGCGTTGTTTCGGGTGTTGCAGGCGCTGGAGCCCGACACCCTGCGCGAGGATGGCTGCGTGCAGTACCGCATCACCCGCCACATTCCCAGCCCCTTTGCCGAGGGCACCAGCTTCCCCCTGGTGTTCAACGAAATCTGGGCCAATATGGAGCTGTTCGAGGCGCACTGCCAGAAGCCCTATATCAAAGCCTTCTTCGAGCAGCAGTGTGTCAGCCCGGATGGGCTGGTAGCCAAATGGAATGTCTGCGTCTACAGCGATGAGCTGCCGGCGTAAGCCCCAAGCTGATGCCATAAAAAAAACCCGCCGAAGCGGGTTTTTTTATGAGCGCAACAAGAGTTAGCGCGGCAGCGTGCTGGAGCCCATCAGGAACTGATCCACTTCACGGGCACATTGACGCCCTTCGCGAATGGCCCAGACCACCAGGGATTGACCACGGCGGATATCACCGGCGGCGAAGACCTTAGGCTTGGAGGTGGCGTAGCAACCAGCACCGTCAGTGGTGGCCTTGGCATTGCCACGACCATCCTTGTCAATACCGAAGCTATCCAGCACCTTGGCGAGCGGCTGGGTAAAGCCCATGGCCAGGAACACCAGATCCGCCTTCAGCTCAAACTCGGAGCCAGCGATCTCCACCAGCTTGCCATCGACGAACTCGACCTTGACCAGCTTGAGAGCGGTCAGCTTGCCGTTTTCACCGATGAACTCCTTGGTAGAGACGGCAAACTCGCGGACACACCCCTCATCGTGGGAGGAGGAGGTGCGCATCTTGAGCGGCCAGTAGGGCCAGGTCAGCGGCTTGTTCTCTTGCTCCGGCGGTTGTGGCATCACTTCCAGCTGGGTGATAGAGGCGGCGCCGTGACGGTTGGAGGTACCCACGCAGTCAGAGCCGGTATCACCCCCACCAATCACCACTACATGCTTACCCGCGGCGTGGAGGGGGTTCTTGCTGTCGCCAGCCACTTCCTTGTTCTGGGGAATGAGGAATTCCAGAGCAAAGTGAATGCCTGAATTCTCACGACCCGGAACCGGCAGATCACGCGGGGTCTCGGAACCACCGGTCAGGATCACCGCATCAAACTGGGCATCCAGCTCGGCTGGCGTGACCAGCGTCGTGGCATCATTTACCACGCCCTTGGGCAGAGCCTTGTCGCTGCAGACCAGCGTCTTGGTCTTGATGGTGACGCCTTCGGCAACCAGCTGGGCCACACGACGGTCAATTACGGACTTGTCGAGCTTGAAGTCAGGAATACCGTAGCGCAGCAGACCACCGACCCGATCGTTCTTCTCGAACAGGGTCACGTCGTGGCCAACTCGGGCCAACTGCTGGGCCGCCGCCATACCGGCAGGGCCCGCACCGACCACAGCGACCTTCTTGCCGGTTTTAACGGCAGCCGGTTGTGGCAGGACCCAGCCATTCTCCCAGGCGCGGTCAATGATGGCGCGTTCGATAGACTTGATGCCTACCGGTGCGGCATTGATGCCCAGGGTACAGGCCGCTTCACACGGGGCCGGACAGATCCGGCCAGTGAATTCGGGGAAGTTGTTAGTGGAGTGCAGCACCTTGATCGCCTGCTGCCAGTTGCCACGGTAGACCAGATCATTCCAGTCCGGAATGATGTTGTTCACCGGGCAGCCGTTGTTGCAGAACGGGATACCACAATCCATGCAGCGGGCGCCCTGCTGCTTGGCTTCTTCTACGGTCAGGGTTGGCACGAACTCGCCATAGTGTTTGACGCGCTCAGCAACCGGGGCGTAGGTCTCTTTGACTCGCTCGAATTCGAGAAAACCGGTTGGCTTACCCATTACGCAATCTCCTTCTGCTGTTGCTTGGCCGCTGCCAATTCCTTCAGGGCGCGGCGATATTCATTCGGATAGACCTTGACGAACTTGCCACGGTAGCTGTCCCAATCGGCCAGGATGGACTTGGCGCGTGGGCTACCGGTGAACTCGGCATGCTGGGCGATGAGACCCTTGAGCAGCACTTCGTCAGCCTGGGCGCGGTGCAGGGGCTCATCCTTGGCTTGTTGTGCCTCGGGCTGAACCTTCTCCAGGGCGACCTGGGCCAGGTTGCAACGGTCAACAAAGTTATCCTCTTCGTCCAGCACGTAGGCGATACCGCCTGACATACCGGCCGCGAAGTTACGCCCTGTCTGACCCAGAACCACAACGGTACCACCCGTCATGTATTCACAACCGTGGTCACCGACCCCTTCCACTACGGCGATACCACCGGAGTTACGCACGCAGAAACGCTCACCGGCTACCCCATTGAGGAAAGCTTCCCCATCGGTCGCACCGTACATCACAGTGTTACCACAGATGATGTTGTTAGCGGGCTCAGGCGTGAAGGCGTCGCTGGGACGGATAATGACGCGACCACCGGAGAGACCCTTGGCCACATAGTCGTTACCCTCACCCACCAGCTCCAGGGTAATACCCTTGGCCAGGAAGGCGGCAAAACTCTGACCGGCAGTACCGTTCAGGCGAACCTGGATGGTGCCAACTGGCAGACCGTCATTGCCGTAGCGCTTGGCCACCTCACCGGAGAGCATGGCGCCCACGGTGCGGTTGATGTTCTTGATGGGCAGCTCAATCTTAACCGCTTCACCCTTTTCCAGAGCAGGCTGGGCTTGGGCAACCAGTTGCTGATCCAGCGCCTTCTCCAGAGCATGATCCTGGATATCGGTGTGCAGACGCGCCACTGTGGCAGGAACATCCGGCTGGAAGAAGACCTTGGAGAAGTCCAGACCCTGGGCCTTCCAATGCTCAACCCCGGCCTGCTTGTCCAGCAGGTCGGAGCGACCGATGAGGTCGTCAAACTTGCGGATCCCCATCTCGGCCATGATCTGCCGCGCTTCTTCGGCGACGAAGAAGAAGTAGTTGACCACGTGCTCAGGTTGACCGGTGAAACGCTTACGCAGTTCCGGATCCTGAGTCGCCACGCCCACCGGACAGGTGTTCAGGTGACACTTACGCATCATGATACACCCTTCCACCACCAGAGGTGCGGTGGCGAAGCCGAACTCATCTGCACCCAACAGGGCGCCAATGATGACGTCACGGCCGGTCTTCATCTGACCGTCAACCTGAACGCGAATGCGGCTACGCAGTTGGTTCAGCACCAGCGTCTGCTGAGTTTCAGCCAGACCCAGCTCCCAAGCGGAGCCAGCATGCTTGATGGAAGATTGCGGAGAAGCCCCGGTGCCGCCATCGTGACCGGCGATCACCACGTGATCGGCCTTGGCCTTGGAAACACCGGCGGCAACCGTACCCACACCCACTTCCGATACCAGCTTCACCGAGATGGAAGCCGCGGAGTTGACGTTCTTCAGATCATGAATGAGCTGCGCCAAATCTTCGATGGAGTAGATGTCATGGTGCGGCGGCGGGGAGATGAGGCCCACACCTGGCACTGAGTGACGCAGGTAACCGATATACTCGGAAACCTTGTGACCCGGCAGCTGACCACCTTCACCCGGCTTGGCACCTTGTGCCATCTTGATCTGGATCTGGTCGGCATTGACCAGGTATTCGGCAGTCACACCGAAACGGCCAGAGGCGACCTGCTTGATGGCAGAACGCAGGCTGTCGCCGGTTTGCAGTTGCAGATCACGCTCGATGCGCGAGGCACCGATGATCTCGGAGAGCAGCGTCGGCTGGCTGACCGGAATGAAACGCTTGGCGTCTTCACCACCTTCACCTGTGTTGGACTTACCGCCAATCCGGTTCATGGCCACGGCCAGGGTGGTGTGCGCTTCGGTAGAGATGGAGCCCAGGGACATGGCGCCGGTAGCGAAACGCTTGACGATATCCTTGGCGGATTCCACTTCATCCAGCGGTACAGGTTCAGCCGCCTTCTTGATCTCAAACAGACCACGCAGCGTCAGGTGACGCTTGGTCTGATCGTTGATGATCTGGGCGTATTCCTTGTAGTTGTCGAACTTGCCGCTGCGGGTGGCGTGTTGCAGCTTGGCAATGGCGTCCGGCGTCCACATATGCTCTTCACCGCGGATACGGAAGGCATAGTCACCACCGGCATCCAGCATGTCGGCCAGCACAGGATCGGCAGAGAATGCCGCCTCATGCAGGCGGATAGCCTCTTCAGCCACTTCGAACAGACCAATCCCTTCGATGTTGGAGGGGGTGCTGGTGAAGTACTTCTCGACGAAGGCCTTCTGCAGACCGACCGCTTCGAAGATCTGGGCGCCAGTGTAGGACATGTAGGTGGAGATACCCATCTTGGACATCACCTTGCACAGACCCTTACCCACGGCCTTGGTGAAGTTCTTCACATACTTGTCTGCTTTTTCGGCATCGCCTTGCGCCATTTCGCGCAGGGTTTCTACCGCCAGCCAAGGATGGATAGCTTCAGCACCGTAACCACCCAGCAGGGCAAAGTGGTGAACTTCACGGGCAGAACCGGTTTCCACCACCAGACCGGTACTGGTACGCAGGCCACGCTTGACCAGACGTTGATGTACGGCTGAGGTGGCCAGCAGTGCCGGGATGGCCAGCTGATCCTTGGAGACCTTACGGTCGGAGAGGATCAGTATGTTAGAGCCATGCTTGACCGCATCTTCGGCTTCAGCCGCCAGAGAGGCCAGACGGGCTTCAATCCCTTCCTTGCCCCACGCCAGCGGATAGGTGATATCCAGCTCATGGGAGCGGAACTTGTTGCCGGTGAACTGCTCGATATCGCGGATCTTGGCCATCTGCTTGGCAGAGAGCACAGGCTGCGCCACTTCCAGTCGGATGGGCGGATTGATATCGGCGTTATTCAGCAGGTTCGGCTTAGGCCCAACGAAGGAGACCAGGGACATGACCAGCTCTTCGCGGATCGGGTCGATGGGCGGGTTGGTGACCTGGGCGAACAGCTGACGGAAGTAGCTGTAGAGCGGCTTCTCTTTCTTGGAGAGCACGGTCAAGGAGGAGTCGTTACCCATGGAGCCGATGGCCTCTTCGCCATTTTCGGCCATGGGGGTCATCAACACCTTGATATCTTCCTGGGTGTAACCAAACGCCTGTTGCAGATCCAGGATCCCGGCCTTGAGTTCAACCTTGGCAGGCTCGCACTCTATGTCATCCAGCTTGATGCGGATCTTGTCGATCCACTCGGCATAAGGCTTGGCATGGGCCAGGGAGTTTTTCAGCTCCTGGTCGTCAATGATGCGGCCCTGTTCCATGTCGATGAGGAACATCTTGCCTGGCTGCAGACGCCACTTCTGGGCGATGCGGGAATCTTCGATAGGCAGCACGCCAGACTCGGAAGCCATGACCACCAGGTCATCTTTGGTGACCAGGTAGCGGGCCGGACGCAGACCGTTACGATCCAGGGTGGCACCGATCTGGCGACCATCGGTGAAGGCCACCGCCGCCGGACCATCCCAAGGCTCCATCATGGCCGCATGGTATTCGTAGAAGGCGCGGCGCTTGTGGTCCATGGTGTTGTGCTTTTCCCAGGCTTCCGGGATCATCATCATCACGGCATGGGCCAGGGAGTAACCGCCCATCACCAACAGCTCCAGGGCGTTGTCGAAGGAGGCGGAGTCAGACTGACCCGGATAGATCAGCGGCCAGACCTTGTTCAGATCCTCGCCCAGTACCGGCGAGGTGATGGCGCGCTCACGGGCACGCATCCAGTTGACGTTACCGCGCACCGTGTTGATTTCCCCGTTGTGGGCAATCAGACGGAAGGGGTGAGCCAGATCCCAGGTGGGGAAGGTATTGGTAGAGAAGCGTTGATGCACCAACGCCAGCGCGGAGACGCAACGCTCATCCGCCAGGTCGTGGTAGTAGAGGCCAACCTGATCGGCCAGCAGCAGACCCTTGTAGTTGACGGTACGAGCCGAGAAGGAGGGCACGTAGAATTCGCCACAGTGCTTGAGCTTCAAGCCACGGATGGCATGAGAGCAACACTTGCGGATGATGTAGAGCTTACGTTCCAGGGCATCGGTCACCAGGATATCGCTGCCACGGCCGACGAAGATCTGGCGGATGACAGGCTCTTTGGCCTTGACCACAGGAGACATGGGGCACTCGGCATTCACCGGCACATCGCGCCAGCCCAGCACCACTTGGCCTTCGGCACGCACGGCGCGCTCGATCTCTTCTTCACAGGCCATGCGGGAGGCAGTTTCCTGGGGCAGGAATATCATGCCCACGCCATACTCACCGTAAGCTGGCAGTTCTACACCTTGCTTGGCCATTTCGGCACGGTAAAGTTGATCCGGGATCTGGATCAGGATACCAGCGCCATCACCCTGTAACGGGTCGGCACCGACTGCACCCCGGTGATCCAGGTTCTTCAGGATCAACAATCCTTGTTCAACGATACTGTGGCTCTTCTGCCCTTTCATGTGGGCTACAAAACCAACACCACAGGCGTCGTGTTCATTCGCAGGGTCGTAAAGGCCCTGGCGCTGGGGTACCGCCGATTCCATCACGCTTGAATCCTCTCAATCTATCTCGGGTCCATCCGCAGAGAAAAAAAGCTGGCATCTACCAGCTTGGCTGTCACTCTGAGGGCTTGTAACCCGCGAATATACTGTGATTTGCGCCCCAATTCAAGGCAACACACATCAGAGCGACTCCCGTCACCATTCGATAAAAATCATTATTAAACAATGAGTTAAATTAATATTCCCAAATTAGTGCGAATTGCATCATTTCTGTTCATTCTTAATCATGGATTTATCCTCGCCAATAAGCGCCCAGCGTAGCAAAAGCGGGGGGCGTGACCCGCTACTCTGCTCACAAATAGTTTAATGAATCGTTAAAAAACAGAGTTTTATTCTATTTAAACAACCAAAGGCAGTAGCAAAGGCAACGAAAAAATCGATAGAAGCCAGGTTTTATCGCCAAAGCGGATACAAACAAGCCTCGAAGATAGATTTTATTTAAATCAATGACTTCTTGCCGCCAAATTCCGGACTCTGCGCCAGAATGTGGCCCAGCGGCGGCGCACAAAAAGAAAACGTCATTTTGTGACCTGGCGCCACTTCATCATGACGCTTTGATCACGGCTGATATGCCGGGATGACGGCATCCTGGCTCGGGTCAACGCCCAGCTCTGAGTGCCACAACAGCTCACCCTCGCCAATCGTCAGCGGTTTACCGTGGAGCCAGCCCTGCTGCTGCACCACACCATGACGCAGCAACCACTGCTCCTGCGTGGCCTCCTCGACCCCTTCGGCGATGATTTCCAAACCTAGCTTATGGGCCAGTTTGACAATGGCCTCCAGGATAGGCGCATTGATTGAATCCGACCCTAACGCCGCCACGAAACAGCGATCGGCCTTGAGAATATCCAGCGGCAGGCGCTGCAGATAAGCCAAACTGCTGTATCCCGTACCAAAATCATCGACAGCCAGGCGGATCCCTAAGCTTCTTAGTCGCTGCAGAGCATCACCAATGACCTCATCATCCAGATTCACCATGCTTCCTTCGGTGATCTCATAAACCAGATGAGGGATCTGTTGCTTCCAGAGGGCTGAATCTCGGAGAAAAGCCGGATCCAGCAGATGCTGGCTGCTGATATTGAATGAGACTTTCAGAGCAGATTGATGAGCAAGCAGAGGCGCCAAGGCTCGGCATGCTTGGTCTATCTGCCTGCGCGTCATGGCCACCAGCACCCCCTGCTCCTCGGCCATGGGGATAAAGTGTAACGGTCCTATAATCCCTTGACTGGAACGCCAGCGCATCAGCACTTCAAAGCCCAGTAAACGGCCATTGGAGCCATCACGGATGGGCTGATAGACGTTGAAGAACTCACCCCGCTTCAATGCCGCACGCAGAGTGCGACCAGGATCCGCATCGAACCGCCCCCACCAGCCATGGCACCAGTAGAGCCCTCCCCACATCAGCAACAAGCCCCCCAGCAGAGACCAGACCCAAGCCGTTGGCAGCAACCCTATGTGCAGCAGACTCGCCACATAGACCAGGCTCACGGTTGGCGAATTCAGCAACGGCATAGCCTGCACCCAATGACCATCCAGCTGCCGACTCACATAATGCTGTAACGAGGGTGTAAACAAGGGGCTATGCACCAGTGGTGGCTGGGCGAGCCTTGGCTCCACATGCAATGGCTCTCCATCCCGGCTGGTGACCAGCGCCAGATACCCATTCAGGGCGGGTAACTGGCTTTGACTGAGCACAACAGAGAGGATCTTGGCAGGCACCATGGCCACCACATAGCCACCACTGGGCAATGCCCGGTAGAGATAAAAGACTGGGCTGGCACTGGTGGAAGAGGGCTCGACCCGGGTCATTTGCACCCCCTCTTGGGGCTGAAATAACGCGGGGTCAAATGTCTGCTGTTGCTGTAGCCTTGAGCCGCATAGCCGTTTGGCATCGGCGGAGAGAAAGAAGATATCCACCACATAAGGATTATCGATCAAGGCATTACGCTGGAGCTTGAATGCCTCATCCCCACAGAGATCGCGGGAGCCTGCCAATCGTAGCAACACACTATCCAGGCGCGCGACCCTGTCATCAACAAACTGGGCGAACGTCCCTAACTGCCGATGCCAGCTTGCCTTGTTGCTTTCGATATAGACGTTGCGCAGCAGCAGTGCCACCAAACCAGTGAGCAATAACGCAATAAGTAGAGCGTAAATTAACGAGGAGACTCGGCTGCGCGAGCACTGGGCAATCGGCATGATGCATCCTAGGTTGGTGGGTCTGCCAGCAATGGCAAGACCTCGGCATGGGGGATAACTGATTCAAGTTGGGATTCTATTGCATACGACCCAAATGGGAGCTGAACAATATTTAGACAGCCATGGAGGCACAGCTCGGGCTAACCGCAGTGACCTGAGCTGATTACTGCGAGTCGGCATGGGAGAGTAGAGAGGGAGAGTGCTATGATGAGCGGCAAATTTTTCCAATCATGACCATTTAAGTGAGAACAGCATGAAGGTAGGCATCATTGGCGCCATGGATCAGGAAGTGGCACTGTTACGGGCCCAAATGAGCGACGTTGAGACCCTGAGTCTGGCCGGGTGTGAATTCTACAGCGGCACGCTGGCAAACCAGAGTGTGGTGCTGACCCGCTCCGGGATTGGCAAGGTGGCCGCCAGTATCGCCACCACCCTACTGCTGGAGCGGTTCACCCCCGACTGTGTACTCAACACCGGCTCGGCGGGCGGCTTCGATCCCGCGTTACATATCGGTGATGTGGTCATCTCCAGTGAGGTGCGCCACCACGATGTGGATGTCACCGCCTTCGGCTACGAGATAGGCCAGGTGCCACGCATGCCCGCCGCCTTCGTCGCCGATGAGCGACTCAAAGCCATAGCCCAGGCGGCCGTGGCCGAACTGCATGAGGGGATCCAGTGTAAAGAGGGGCTCATCTGCACCGGCGATCAATTCATGTGCGATCCGGCTCGTATCGCCAAGGCCCGCGCCGACTTCCCGACCATGGCCGCCGTGGAGATGGAAGGCGCGGCGATTGCTCAGGTGTGTCATCAGTTTGGCGTGCCCTTCGTGATCACTCGCTCCCTCTCCGACATCGCCGGCAAAGAGTCTCCTGAATCATTTGATGCCTATCTGGAGACCGCCTCCCTGCACTCCTCGGCCATGGTCATTGCCATGCTCAAACGGATGTGATGGTGGATAACGCCTTGCTGTGGCGCATCGCCGAGTATCCGGCCACCCTGCTCGCCCTGGCGCTATTGCTGGAGTGGTTGCTGCCCCTACCCTTGGCCATGCGCCCCTCCTCTCTGGTGCCGCTGCTGGAGCGGCTCTGCCGCAAGGTGAACCGCAGAGGGGCGGCCATCAGTCAACAGTGGCTGGCCGGGCTCTTGACCCCGCTCGTGGTCCTGCTGCCCGCCCTGCTCGCTACCTGGGCGCTGCGCAATCTGGCACTCTATCCACCCGCCTTCGATCTCTTGCTGCTGCTCTGGCTGCTGGAGTCTCGCCCCCTGAAGAGTGAGTCGCTGAGCATCACTCAACTGCTGCGGGCCGACAAGCTCGCTATGGCTCGCCTGCAACTGACGCGCTGGACCCGGCGCGAGACCCGCACGCTCAGCGCCATGGGCACCATGAAGGCGACGAGCGAGATGCTGGTGCTGCGCCTGCTGGGACAATGGCTGGCGGTAGCCTTCTGGTATCTGTTGGCCGGCATAGGTGGGGCTCTGGCTTTTCGCCTGCTGCAACTGATGAGTCAGGGATTTAGCCCCAAGCTGCCAGCCAACAGTCTGTTTGGCGAGCCGGTCAGTCGGCTCTACGGTGCCGCTCTGCTGCTGCCGGGTACCCTGTTTGCCCTGTTGCTGGGGCTGTTTCCCGGTGGGGGCCGCGCCCTGCGCAGCCTCTTCACCCAGGCCAAACGTTGGCCCTGCGTGGGTAGCGGCGCCCTCCTCGCCGCACTGGCTGGCGGCCTGAACATCCAGCTGGGCGGGCCGCGTCTCTACGGCGAGGCCAAAGTTCGCTTACCCCGGCTGGGCGGCATTCACGAGCCTGACGTGACCAGCATGGAGCAAGCCCGCCGCCGTCTGACGCGGCTCGGTTGGCTGTTGCTGCTGTTGGCGCTGGGCTTTGAACTCCTGGTGCTCCATGCTCACCATCAACTCTAACCTATGACACGCCCTTTGACTGGCGCCGACTCTGGCCGCCCATTGACCCGCCGGGGCTTCATGCCCGTCATCGACGCTAAACTACGACGCGCTGTTTGGCTGGCGCTGACGCTGCTCGCCCATGGGGCCTGGGCTCAGCCGCCTCAGCGCATCATCAGTCTCACCCCCCATCTGACCGAGTTGCTGTTTGCCATAGGGGCCGGCGCCCAGGTGGTCGCCACCGACGATGCCAGCGACTGGCCACCCCAGGTCAAGACCCTACCCCATGTGGCCAATTACCAGAGCATCAATCTGGAGAGCCTGCTGGCCATGAAACCGGATCTGGTGGTGATCTGGAGCGGCTACCCACGCCAGATGATCGACAGCCTCACGGCTTTGCGCATTCCCTTGCTGGTTGTCGACTCCCGTAAACTCACCGATTTGCCACGGGATCTGCGACTGTTGGGCAAGCAGAGTGGCCATCAAGCCCAAGCCGACAGGGTGGCCCAACAGAGTGAAACCCGCTTTGCTGCCCTGCGCCAGCGCTATCAGGCCCGCAAGCCCGTGCGCCTCTTCTACCAGCTGTGGTCACCGCCCCTGACCACGGTCGCCAAGGGGAGCTGGATCCAGGAGGCCATCGAGCTGTGTGGTGGCGAGAATGCCTTTGTCAGCGCCGCCACGGCCTATCCCCAGGTCAGTGAAGAAGCCGTATTGGTCAGTGCGCCACAACTCATCATCAGCACCCAGGGTGCCGACTCACTCTCCCGTTGGCTGCGTTGGCCACAGCTACCCGCCGTAGCCCATAATCAGCTGCAGCTGAGTAGCCCAGACCGGTTACACCGCCTCACCCCTCGAACGCTCGACGGCATAGAGGAGCTATGCCAGTTGATCGATCAGGCCCGTTAGCCTCGCAAACTGCTCCTACCAGTAGTACAAAGTTCGACTATCCTGAACTGGTGAATCCCAGCATCAGGAATAATCATGCGTAATTACTCCATTCAATTCAAAATTGCCCTGCTAGCTGGCGGCTGTCTGCTCTGCGCCATGCTGCTGCTCTCCGCGCTCTCTTTCATCTCAGCCCAACGCAGTCAACAGTTGGTGCTGCAACAAACCGGTGAAGAGACCAAAAAAATCGCCGAACAGTTGCTACTCGCTCGCACCCAGGCTGAAGCCGAAGCGGCGTATGGCTACCTCAATGAAGCCTATCTACGCGCCCAGCTACTCGCTCAGGATCTGCAATTTCTGCAACACCAAGCAAACCTGGATCAACAAAGCGCTCAAGCCCTACGCCAAGCCATCACGCACAAAAGCGGCGAGGCCCTCACGTCAACGCAAAATATCCTGGGTCTGTTCGTGGTGATGCAACCCAATGCCCTAGCTGGCCGTGATGCCGATTATATTGGCACCCCTCTGGAGCAAAGCGGCAGCAATGCCAAGGGGCGCCTCGCCTTCTACTGGAGCCGTGATGTGAGTAGCAATCCCATGATCGAGGCCATAGAGGAGGAGGAGCTGGCGGACACCACGCCTGACGCTTACGGTGTTCCTGCTAACGAATGGGCCAACTGCGCCCTGCGCAGCGGCAAACTCTGTGTCATGCCCCCCTATCTGGATCAAGTCGCAGACAAAGAGGTGGCCATGACCTCCATAGTGCTGCCGCTGAACAAGCCAGCAGATGGCATACTGGGGATCGATCTCGCCCTGGCCCCTCTGCAGCAGCTCATTACCAGGCTGGATCAACAACTCTATGACGGCCAGGGAACCGTGCTATTGCTGAGCCCAGGCGGCATGGTCGCCGCCCAGAGCAGCAGTAACCTCAAGCAGGGGGAGTCCATCACCCATGACCCCCAAGCACAACAGAGTCAACTGCTGAGCTGGTTGCGCCAAGAGAAGCTGCAACAACGCTGGCAAGGAAACAACCTGGAACTGATGGTGCCTATCACCCTAGGTCCAAACCAGGATAGCTGGACGCTGCTGGTTCGCATGCCAACCCAAGCCGTCTTCGCCGCCACCCAAGCCTTGGGTGAACAACTGACCCAGCAATTCGATCAGCAACTGCGCACCCAACTGCTATGGGGCACAGGCTTCACCCTGCTAAGCCTGCTGCTCATCATTCTGGCGGCACGACACATCACCCGCTCTATCCACCTGGTCGCCAACCGCCTCCAGGAGATAGCTCATGGCGAAGGGGATCTCACCCAGCGTATTCATCTGCTACAACGGGATGAGCTGGGGGTGTTGGCGCACCGTTTCAATGGTTTTCTCGAGCGGCTACGCACCACCATCAGCGAGGTGGTAGAAACCACGGCCGGAACCCGCCTTGGCGTTACCGAAGCGGCCAACCTGGCCCAGCAGACCCGGATTGTGTTGCAAGAGCAGTCACGGGAGATCGATCTGGTCGCTACCGCCTGCAGCCAGATGCATGCCACGGCCAGCGAGATAGCGCAGAGTGCCAACCAGGTCGTGCTCGCCACCAACAGTGCCGAGCAGGCAGCACGCCAGGGCGAACTGGTGGTAGCCCGTACCGATGCAGCCATGCAACAACTGATGAACCAGATGAGCCTGGCCAAACCCAAGGTCGAAAGCCTGGCCCAGGATAGTGCCAACATAGGCCAGATCCTGACCGTCATCACCGCCATAGCCGACCAGACCAACCTGCTGGCCCTCAATGCGGCCATTGAGGCGGCACGGGCCGGTGAACAGGGACGAGGCTTCGCCGTGGTGGCCGATGAGGTGCGCGGGCTGGCCCATCGCACCCAAGAGTCCATCGGCAAGATACAGACCCTGATCCAGCAACTGCAACAAGGTACCCAGGAGGTGGTCAATGCCATACTCACGGGCCACCAACAAGCCAGCCTGACTCAGGAACAAGCCCAGGAGTCAGTCGCCGTGCTGGAGCGAATAAGCCAGGCGGTAACCACAATCCATGAGATGAACGAGCAGATCTCCCGCGCCATCGCCGAACAGAGTACGGTGAGTGATGAGATCAGTCACAGCATCTGCAACATTCGTGAGGTGAGCCATACCATAATTCAAGGCGCAGACAGCTCGGCTCATCTCTCAGGGGAGCTCAGTCACTTAGCCGAACGGCAGCATGCGCTGGTCGGTCAGTTCAAGATATGAGCCCTAGAAAATAAGTGTGGCCGCATCTAGCTCTGACTCTTATACACAACTCCCATCCCGTTAATGAGAAATCCAGGGAAGCTGTGGCTCCCTCCCCTTTTTTCAAGGGGAGGGTTGGGGTGGGGTTTGCTTTTTAGCTTGTGAAACATCAAAAGCCACCCCCTCCCAACCTCCCCCTTGGCAGGGGGAGGAGCTGTTCGAACCTTTTTTCGGCATTTATTTCACCAATTGACCAAAGATGCATATAAGAGACAGCATCTAGCCTGCCCTTGACTGAAGGCCACATGCTCTGCTGGCCAGTTCAAGATAATAAGCGGAGAAAATAAGTGTGGCCGCCACTAGCCTAGCTAGCGGCCACTTCGTACAATCGGCGCCTCGTGTCTAGTTGTTAACGGTTTGTAGCAGATGAATCCAAGCCTCATCGATCACCTGGTCTATTATTTTGACCTGTTTGGCACCGCCGTCTTCGCCTTCTCCGGCGTTCTGGTCGCCGGGCGCCTGCGTATGGATGCTATAGGTGTGATAGTGCTCGCCGCTGTCACCGCAGTCGGTGGCGGAACCATTCGTGACCTTCTGATTGGTGCCAGCCCCATCTTCTGGATCCAGGACACCACCTACCTCTGGGTGATCTTGGCCACCTCCGCCCTTGGCATGTGGCTGGCGCGAGTACCCCGGCGCCTGCCCTGGTATGTCCTGCCGGTGGCCGATGCCTTCGGCCTGGCCCTGTTCGTGGTGATCGGCGCCAAAAAAGCGCTGCTCTTTGGCACCTCAGGCATGGTCGCCGTGGTGATGGGGGTGATCACTGGGGTGGCGGGCGGTCTTATCCGCGATGTATTGGCCCGCGAAGTCCCTATGGTGCTGCAAAAAGAGATCTACGCCACCGCCTGCATCTTCGGCGGCGTGCTCTACACCAGCTCCCTCTATCTGGGGCTGGCCCACATTCCGGCCATGTTGCTGAGCATGTTGGGAGTATTGGTGGTACGCATCACTGCCATCTTCCGCCACCTCTCCCTGCCCAGCTTTATGCTGCGTGAATAAGCCATCAAATACCGGGCAATCTCTGGCCCAGGCTTGATCTTCAGCCCCACCTGGCGTAGCACTAGAGTGACGCCAGATGGTGTGCTGAAGTAGGGAGTGGCTATGTTTATTGTTCTGCTTGAATACCTGCGCCCACTGGCTGAAGTGGATGCCCTGATCCCCGCCCATCGCGAGTTTCTCGACCGCCACTATAAGGCCGGTCATTTTCTGCTCTCCGGACGCCAGGAGCCGCGCACCGGCGGCGTGATCCTGGCGACCCTACCCAGCCGTACCCAGTTAGAGCAACTGCTGCGGGAAGACCCCTTTCAGCAAGCGGGGGCGGCCCGTTACCAGATCATCGAATTTATCCCCACGCTGACCGCTCCCGACTTGGCCGCCTACCGCCAGGCATGAGTCATCGCGCATCCGTCGCGCCATCACAGTCGGTCGGCGCCACCTCTATGATGTCATGGGTGCGCTTATCGGTGAGCTGCGGCCAGTCCTCTTGCCAGATCAGCGCATGAGGGTTAAATCCCCGCTCCAACGTCGGCTTAACCACCTGGAAATAGGGGGAGATATCGAAGTCGCGGGGGGTATATAGGGAGTGGTGACGGATGCGGAAAAACTCCAATCGGCAACGGCGACACTCAGGATCCTGGCTCTGCTCCACCACCACCTCGGGCAGTATCGGATAGTGGATATGCTGAAACGCCAGGGCGATGAGGGAGGAGCAGATGGCGCGGGTCGGATCGCCACTCCCCAGGGCCAACAACTGGCGTCGCCAACGAATGGGCACAGGTGGGGTCTGCACTAGATAGCGGGCCAGATCCAGGATGTTTTTCAGGTCATAATGATCCCCCAAGCGGGAGACCGTATACTGGATAAGCGATTTGATTTCGCTTTCGGAGATACCGACGGGGCGGCAGATGCGCGTATGTTCATAGGCATACATGCTCAAAGGCACGGCGCGTACCCCCTCGAGCACATCCGCCTCAATAAGCACCAGTGGCTCCCGGCTGGCATCATGGCCCAGGGTGTCACCTATGTAGAGACAGGCGTGGGACCAGGTAGATTGCGTCAGATACTTGATGGCGGCCCCAAACCGGCTGGTTCCCTCCACCAACAACACATCCCCCTTGCGCAGGGTCGCCCCCAACAGCTCGGCGCTGATATTCGGTATGGTCCCATCCCGTCTGTTGGGTTTGGAGAGGTAAGCCGCCAATGAGGAGCCCATACGTTCCAGCAGTGTCATCGCCACCTCCCAGCTGGTCTGGCAAGGGGCCAGTACCAACTCATATTGGTCATGCCATCTCTAGTGCTGGCTCTTGCTAACAAGTATAAGAGCTCCCCTGTCACGCCGCCTGCCTACTTGCGCACTTGCATATCGGCATAAGGGTGGTCAGCAACCATGGGAGTGGTTATGCTGTCGCGCTACCCCCTAGCGGAGATCTTCATGCCTCACTCTGTTATCGGCCTGCCAGCCGATTTATATACCCCCCGCCTGCAACTACGCACTCTGGATAGCTATTTTCTCTCCCTCTGTCTGCGTGCCGAGCAGGAGGAAGCCGCCGATTATCTAGGGTGTCATCTCCCCCCCCGCTGGTTTGCCCAATGGCGACTGATGGCCATCAAGCTGCAGGATCTGAAATATGAACCCGACTCTCTACCCTGGAGTCTGCGTGCCATGGTGCATAGGGAGCGCAATGAGATGGTGGGACAGATAGGCTTTCACACTGCCCCCAACCCGGATTATTTGCAGGCGCACAGCAGTCAGGGCATTGAACTGGGGTATGAGGTCTATGAATCATGGCGACGCCAGGGGTTGGCCCGCGAAGCGCTGCAGGCCATGTTAGGCTTTGCCAAACGCCAGGGGGTAAAGCGCTTCGTGCTCTCCATCTCGCCAGAGAACACAGCCTCCACCGGACTGGCGCGCTCGTTTGGCTTTACCCAGTTTGGCGAGCAGTGGGACGAAGAGGATGGCCAAGAGTATCAGTATCAACTGCTGGCCAATCAGTTACCGCTGCTGGATTGGCAAACTGACTAACGCCGAGCGCCCGCCAATCCAGGCGTGTCGACTAATCGACGCAGCTAGCCGGGTGCTGATGGGTATGGGTCACATCCACTGGCCCCAGGTGGGCAAGCGTCCGTCGCCCCAGCAGCACCGGATACGCCATGTCACTGCGATCCCGCAGGGAGAATTGCTCATCAAACTCCTGCTGACCGATGCACAGTCGCATCCGCACGACCACACGGTGATCCGCCCCCCCCGCACCACGCACCTTGATGCGACGCAGTACAGGGCGCTCAAACGCCTGACTCACGCCAGCCCCCTGCCGCAGCCCATCGACACGGAAGCGCACCCACTTCTCGCCGTCACGGCTAAACAGCTCTATGTTGCGGGCATCCAGTGATGAGGTATCGGCCCCAGTATCCAGCTTGGCCTCCAGCTCCACGCCATCCGGTTGCAGGCGTATCGTTTCGATCCAGCCATAAACGTGAGACGAGTTAACCGCTGTCTGAGCTGGCTCGGCGGCGCGCAACAACCAGCCATAGAGAAGAGGGGAGTGAGCGACCATGGGGGCGGCAGCCTCGGTAGTCGTCCCCCCCTGGATGAGGGGGGAATGCGCAAGCTGCCGCTCTGGCTCGGCGGCAGACAAGAAGCAGGGCAAGAGCAGCAATGCCAGCCGGCCAAACCAATCTCTTGATCTCATCTTCATGTTCCGACTACCTCACTGAGGTGTACACATCAGGGGGAATACCCGCACGGCGGCGCCACCATATGACCAGTGCCACAGTTACAACTAACACGATCCCGGCAACAGGAGCATATGGTGCCATCAATCCAGTGGATCCATAGCTACAAGGTCTGATCCGGCGTGAAACCTGCCTGCCACTGCGTCCGATGAAGACCATAGATAAGATGGTCAACCAGCCGATCTGCCAACTGCTCGGCCTGCGGGCAGCGCCTCTCCAGAACAAAGCCCAGACGTTCACAGACAGCCCGACTGGGGTAGTTATCTTCCGCCGTCGCTATCACTATGTGCTCCAACCCCAGGACACCAAAACCATGGGCCAATAGCAGGCGACAAGCCCGAGTCACTATGCCGCGCCCCTGCCAGGCGTCAGCCAGCCAATAGCCCAGTTGGGCCTGTTTGCGGCTATGATTGAGGCTCTGGAAACCGCACATCCCAACCAGCACGCCCTGATAGCGCAGCGTACACTGCAAGGCTCGGCGCTGGGCCAGTTGCAGTAGGGACGTGCGGATAAAGTGCTGGAGATCCGCCACCGAGCCTATGCCCTGTGGCCAGAGCAGCCAATGGGCCAGATAGGCTCGATCCTGCTGGATCAAGGCAAATAGCGGCTCGGCCTGAGCCGAGTGCAAGTGCAATAGGGCCAGCTCCGACTCTTCAACCAGCAGCAACTCGTTCTTCACGGGCCGGGCTCAGTGTCGGGGCTAGCCCGCTGTTTCTCTTCATCGAAGCGTCTTTCGGCCTCGCTCAGGTGGCTGATCATCACATGAGCGATGAGATTGATGCCAATCCCGGCTGCCGTCAGCGGTAACAGATAGAGGGCCACCGACACCTCGGAGGCAAAGATGCGCTCATCCCAGAGACTGGGGGTGAGGTGCGCCAGCTTGGCCAGATAGTTGAGCAGCACAGTATCAGCCGCCGAGAGTAACAGCAGCACCATCCCCAGCAGCAGGACGGTCCAACGGGAGATGGAGCGGGAGAACATCAACCAGCCATAGATGAGAGCCGGGATGAGAAAGGAGAAGAGGATGAGCAGGAAGAACTCCAGCTCCAGAAACACGCTCTGCGACACCATATCTTGCAACATCATACTCTGCGCCCCCTTGACCAACTCATGCCAGATCCGGCCCTTTCCACGCCCAAGCAAGCAGCGACTCTCGGCTAATAATCGACCTTACGCAATGCCTTGACTTCACCGCGCCGGGCCTTGCTCTCGACCCGACGCCGCTGGGAGCCGCGAGTGGGCTTGGTGGCGATCCGCTTGGCCTGAACCTGCCCCACGCTGCGGATAAGCTCGGCTAGCCGCGCCAGGGCATCCTCCCGGTTCTGCTCCTGAGTCCGGTATTGCTGGGCCTTGATGACGATGACGCCATCCCGGGTCAGACGCTGATCCTTGAGCGCCAGCAACTGCTCCTTATAAAACTCCGGCAAAGAGGAGGCCGCCACGGCGAAGCGTAGATGGATGGCAGAGGAGACCTTGTTGACATTTTGCCCGCCCGCCCCCTGAGCACGGATAGCGGAAAACTCAATCTCCGCCAGCGGCAGGGTGACACGGGCCGAGATCAACAAAGGATCAGTCACAGACATGGGGGTTCTCGAAGTGAATAGTCGTACTTATGTTACGGCTTGATGAACCAGGGCGCCAGCAGCGGCGGCAGACTCAGCAACAGGAGCAAAGGGATAGAGTCAATAAAATAGGGAATACCGCACAACAACAGGCCACAGAGCAACGCCAGCAGATGCTGCTGTCGCTTGCCATAGATAAAATAGCCCATGCCAAACGAGCTCAGGACAACGCCGATAAACAGTGACCAGGGGTCCATACTCTCTCCACACCACCAGCCACAAGGCCGGAGTCTCACTCTGCTGCCAACATAGCATATTCCCCTACTGCAGGGCAGAGCGCCGCGCAGGGGGAAAACCCTGGTTGCGTCAACACGCTCCCATGGTTAAAACAGGAAGCGGCGTCCTTCCAGACAACGGCGGCAGGCGGGCTGGCCATGCAGACTGCCTAGCGACTCCTGAGGCACCCGCTGACCACAACAGCTGCATTCACGAAAGCCCTTCATCCGCAACAGCATGGTTCGCTCGATCAACGCCTGCAGTTCAGACAAGGAGCCCGTGGCGGGAACCACCCCTTGGGAAATGGGCTTCAAGCGCGCGACGCTGCTCATGGTGGACTCCAGCTGAGGCAACAGCACCTCGACCCGCTGAGCATCAAAGGCGATGATCACCTTAAGCGGCTCACCGACAAACAGGGTCTGCTCACCCGTGATGGGGGCAGGTAACTGACGCAGCAGAGTCTGCCGCCACTCCTCTAGGGTAGGCGGCAACGGCAAATTGGGCGGCAGCAGATCCGTCAATCTCGACTTATTCATACAGGTCATCCATATAGCCATCACTCATGACGCCAGCATCCATAAAACCGGAGGGCGGCTCATCATAACTGATGAGCCGCCCTCCCTACCAGCCTAAGCGCCTAGCGACTCCGCCTTAAGCCCGGCTCAGGTAGTCAGCCTGCCCCACCCACTTGTAGCTGGTGAGCTCGGTTAACCCCATAGGGCCCCGGGCATGCAGCTTCTGGGTCGAGACCGCCACCTCGGCACCTAACCCAAACTGGGCGCCATCGGTGAAGCGGGTCGAGGCGTTCACATAGACGGCGGCCGAGCCAGCCCCATTGATAAACTGCTCCGCATGACGCAGATCGTTGGTGAGGATGGCATCGGAGTGACAGGCGTTGTGCTCCCGCAGATGGGCCAAGGCCTCACCCACATTCGCCACCAGCTTGACCCCCAGGGTCAGCGCCAACCATTCAGTGTCGAAGTCGTCCGCACCGGCCTCACGCAAGGAGGCGGCGCCCGCTTGCAGCAGCAGGGCATGAGCCTTGGGCTCCGCCACCAGGGCCACCTTGCGCTCATTCATCCTCGCCACCAGCAAGGGTAGGAACGGGGCGGCAATGGCTTCGTGAACCAGCAGGGTGTCCAGGGCATTACAGGCCGAGGGACGCTGCACCTTGGCGTTATCGATCACCTCCACCGAGCGCGCCAGATCGGCACTGGCATCGACAAACAGATGGCTAACCCCGAACCCACCGATGATCACGGGTATGGTGCTCTGCTCCTTGCACAGCTTGTGCAGGTTGGCGCCGCCCCGCGGAATGATCATGTCCACATACTGATCCAGACGCAGCAGCTCGCCCACCAGCGCCCGATCCGGGCTCTCGATATATTGGACTGAGGCGGCCGGAAAGCCGCTCTTGGCCAAGGCCGCCTGGATCACCTGTACCAGCGCCATGTTGGAGTGGAAGGTCTCACGGCCCCCTCGCAGTATGCTGGCGTTACCCGTCTTCAGGCACAGAGCGGCAATGTCGATCGTCACATTGGGACGCGCCTCGTAGATGACTCCGATGACGCCGATCGGCACCCGACGACGGGAGAGGCGCATGCCATTCTCCAGCACCCGGCTGTCAATTTCGGCACCCACGGGATCATCCAGCGTTACCACCTTGCGCACATCGGCCACAATCCCGGCCAGACGGGACGGATTGAGCAGCAGACGATCCAGCATGGCCTCGGTGAGACCCGCGCTACGACCGGCCTCGATATCCAGGGCATTGGCGGCCAGGATGGCCTCTTGCTGGCTTTCCAGCTCATCGGCCATGGCCAACAACGCCTGGTTCTTGCAGGCGGTACTGGTCACGGCCAGCTCGAAGGCGGCGGCGCGTGCCGCCTGGCCCATAGCGACTAAACTCATTCCTTACTCCTCATTTTGCAAACCGTTACAGCAGCACCAGATCATCGCGATGGATAGCCACGGGGCCATAACCATAGCCGAGGCAGGCTTCAATTTCATCGGAGTGCTTGCCAGCGATGCGTGTCAGATCGGCGGCATTATAGCGACAGATACCCCGGGCCAGTTCCTTACCCTCAGGGGTCAGAATGCGCACCACATCCCCACGTTCAAAATCGCCACGCACTTGGGCAATCCCCTTGGGCAGCAGACTGGAGCCCTTGTCATGGACGGCGGTGACCGCCCCGGCATCCACCTGCAATTCGCCATGGGGCGGCGGGCCGGTCAGGATCCAGCTCTTGCGACTCTCCAGCGGGTTAGCCTGGGCAACGAAGCGGGTGCCCACCCGTTCCCCCTGGGCCAGACGGCCGATTAGCTCCGGCTGTTTTCCGCTGGCAATCACCACCTCGATCCCGGCACGGGTGGCCACATCGGCGGCCTGCAGCTTGGTGGCCATGCCCCCAGTGCCCAGACCACTGACGCTATCGCCCGCCAGGGCGCGCAGCGCATCGTCAATGAGATCGACCCGCTCTATAAGCTGGGCATCTGGATTGGAGCGCGGATCGGCGGTGAAGAGACCCTGCTGGTCGGTGAGCAGGATCAGCAGATCCGCATCGGCCAGGATGGCGGCACGCGCCGAGAGGTTATCGTTGTCACCCACCTTGATTTCGGTGGTGGCCACGGCATCATTTTCGTTGATCACCGGGACTATGCGATGGGCCAACAGAGTGTTGAGCGTATCTCGCGCATTCAGGTAGCGCTCTCTGTCTTCCAGATCGGCGCGGGTCAGCAACATCTGGCCCACATGTAATTCATAGATGGCAAACAGGCTCTGCCAGATCTGAATAAGGTGACTCTGGCCGACGGCGGCCAGCATCTGTTTGTTGGGCATGGTAGCCGGCAGGGTCGGATGCCCCAGCAGCTCACGGCCAGCGGCGATGGCACCCGAGGTGACCACCACAACCTGATGACCCGCTCTGTGTAGGGCGGCGAGCTGACGGACCAACTCCACCATGTGGGCCCGATCAATACGGCGCGTCCCACCGGTCAGAATGCTGGTGCCCAGCTTCACCACAATGGTTTTCTTTTCCATAAGAAGAAGGCTCTGCGAAGAGAAGTCCCCCTTTATACCCATGCCTCCGCTCACCTGCAACGGGATTTGCAAGCAAGGGGCGAGCCAACGGAACGGCTGCTTATCTCTGCGTCAACTTAACACCGATGTTAGCCGAGCTAGCTCGCGCCTCTCGATGTCCAGCAACTCCAGTCGCCACTGCCGACACAACCCCTCCACCCGGCCGAGAAACTGATCGCGGGAGGACGCCAACTCAGGCCAGAGGCTGCGGGGAACGGGGCGGTTCAACCAGATGCCGGTGGCCGAATAGCCAGCCAACTCGCTCTGGCCACTGAAGCCGCCTTCACAGGGCTCCAAAAGCAACCACCAGCCCCAGCCAGAGTGGCGCGGAAACAGAGCAGGGTTACGGGAATCGAAGAAAAAACGGTCAGGTTCACACTGCTCTGGGCGCAAATAGGGGCCGAGGGCCCCAAATTCGCGAAGCAGATGCGAGTAGGACAATCTATATGCCATGAGTGACAGCCTCCCAGATGTGGAGCCTTCCCTGACAGGGGGCGTCAGGGAATGAGCACCACGCTGCCGTCACTCTATCCTTCAAATATTAAAATGAAGTTTCAACCACTCACCGGTTTCCGACAGGGCACGATCAAATACCTCCATCACCGGCAGCTTGTCGAGTACCAACGCCTTGCCGTAATGGCTGGAGGAGGCCAGGGTGCGAATATCCGACTCGGGGCAGATGAAGTCGCGCCTGTGGCCTATGCTCAGGATGGGCACCCGGGTACGGGTCACCCCCACCAACCCCTGACGCTTGAGGGAGAAGATCTGGTATTGGGGCTGCAACTCGTCCCAGTGGGCCGCATCAGCCCCCAGCCGGTTGGCCAGGGAGGCCCGCAACATGGGCGGCGCCTGGTTGAACAGTTGCGGATCGGTAAAGAACTGATTGAGTCCCGGACCGATGCACGCCACCGCCTTCAGATGAGCCGGCTCCAGATAGGCCAAACGGGCCGCCACGTTGCCACCCAAACGGATGCCCACCATGCCGATACGCTGGTTATCCACCCAAGGCACCTGCTCCCGCAAGTAGTGCAGCGCGGCCTGGTGCAGACGACTGGTATCCTGAACCAGCGGGAACTGACTGGAGTAGCCGATCCCCGGCATATCCAGGGTCAACATGCCGATGCCATTGGGCGCCAGATATTGCTCGTAGAGGCGATAGAAGTCGATCTGCAGGCTGTCGATGCTGCCGCTGACCATGACGACCGGCATGGGCTTATCATCGTGAGGCAGGTGCAGATAACCCGAGATCTCCTTGTCACGAAACGGGATCTTCAACTCCTTGAGCGGCACAGGCATCAAACGCCCAGCATCCCGATAGGCCACATTGCCCAGCACCTGAGCCTGTTCCGCTAGCTCATCCCCCTTGAGATGGGGATAGCTGGCAATGGAGTAGTAACGAGCCGCACGCAGATAGCAGTGCCGTGCCGCGGGCAAACTCCCCTCCTGCTCCTTGGCTTTACCCTGCTTGTGATAGTGACTCGCCAATTGACTGAATTCGAAGATCCAGTTGCCTGGCACATAGCCTTGCAGGGTATCGAGTTTATCAGGGCGACTGCGCTCCCCCTCGCCGGTGGCGACATGGGAGAGAATATCCTCCAACTCGATGGGATCGGCCCCCTGCCAGATCCAGAAGGAACGGCGCAGGACCCGATACCAGGCGCTGGAGCAGATCCCCTCGATCAACACCTGCTCGCACTGACTTGGATCCAGGGATTCCGCCGAATTGGAGATAGTGGACGTCTCCTGCACCTTGCGGACTCGGCTAAAGAGCTTTTCGCTCAGATTGAGTTCTTCGTTATCAAGCATCTCTTTTTCCACAAGCGTAGTGGCTCTGCTTTAAAGGTATGACAAGAAGCCGTAAAAGGAAAAGGCCCCGTCAGGAGCCTTTCATTCTATCACTTACTCTTCGCTCTCACACAGGGGCGGCACGAAGGAAATCGCCATGTCCCACGGCTGCTCGATCCAGGTGTCCTGAGGAATGCTAACCTCGAAATCATCCACCAGGTGCTCGCCCTTGGGCTTGGCAAAGATGGTGATAAATTTGGCCTTGGGGTAAAGCTCGCGGATCACTTTGGCCGTGTTGCCACTGTCCACCAGATCATCGACCACCAGGAAGCCTTCACCATCCCCCTCCACCTTCTTCAGCACCTTCATCTCGCGCTGATTGTCATGGTCGTAGCTGGAGATACAGATGGTATCCACAAAACGGATGCCAAGCTCACGCGCCATCAAGGCCGCCGGCACCAGACCGCCACGACTCACGGCAATAATCCCCTTCCACTGGGAAGAGGGTAGCTGACGACGGGCCAGACGACGGGCCTCCCGTTGCAGGTTGTCCCATGAGACATAAAACTTTCTGTCACCCATATTCCACTCAACCATTCAGATATAAATCAATATGCATGTGTCTGACCTGCACCAGCGACACACCCTCACGCGAACAACCCGCTAACCAAGGTCAACTGACCCTAGTCTGATACACAGCCACGCCGCCAAGCAAGCGTCAGCTTACCTACCGACGCGAGGCTCAGATCAGAGGAGATCGCCGCCGTTCGCCGAAAGTGGCGAATAATAGCGCCATTTCATGATAAGTGCGATGTTTACATCGGGATAGGGCGGAACAAAACGCTGAAATGCAGCGGGAAACGAGCGAGTAACAGATGACATGCAGACAAAGATGAGCCCCTGTTCCTTAGGGTGCAGGGCAGGACTGGAACACGGCCCATGCGCCCGGAGCATGACTCTCGGGGAGAGGTTATTGTCCCGGCCGACAAATAGTGGGGCCCCAGACCCAGCTCCCCCTCACCCACTTTCAGGTGGCTAGCGAGCGATTCCCCCGCGCCTTCATCCGCGCCCTGGGCCTGGTCAAACAGTGCGCCGCCCTGACTAGCGCCTCTCACCAAAGAGGGGGCTAGCAACCGGCTAGCCGCATACCCGTAAGCTTAGCCGACCAGCAGAAGCTAACCTCACCAGCCGCTCAGGTTCAGCTCAACACAACGGCTTGGCTTGAGCGTGACTCACGCCCACGCGCTGCGCTGGGCTGAGTGGTCGATGCCAACAGACCGGCCTCCAGAATATCCAGGATCTCCGAATCTACGGTCTCATCAAATTTACGGGCAAACAGGTGCTCACTGTGCTGTAACGTCATGGCATCGTCCACCGTGTAATCCCGTGGCCGCAGCTTGATATCGCCCATGGGCACCCAGTCGATGGCCCGCTTATCGTCATTTACCAGATCACTTTGATAACTGGTGTTCATGATCACGGTCTGAAAGAAGCCTTCATCGGGGATCAGGGTATGCTGATAGAAGTGTTTGATCGCATCGACCTCCTCGCTATGGGTGACAAACTCGCAAAACTCCCGGCTCACTATCATCCACTGATTGCCAATATAGGGTGTCATCCCAGCCAGAAACGGACGGGTGGCGGTGGATTCGCACAGCAGATCATGTTCGGTCTCGGTTACATACTGAGTGATGCGATGCAGGGTATCGGGCCGACACTGGCGCTGATCGGCCACCTTGATAAAATCCTTGCCACTGTGACGGCGCAGGAAATCGTGAATATCGTCCTGGCTACGCAGCGGGAAATCTTGGGCGCTCAGATTGATGAAAAACTCCCAATTGGCATCCTTCTTCAACAGCGCGGCAATACCGCGTAATTCGGCATCGACCAGGCTATAGCCACCCCACAGGGCGTTTTCACTGGGCAACAACTCCGCATTGGGATAATCCAGCAAAAAAGTGGCAATCTCCTGCTGCAGTTCGCTCCCGGAGCGTTTATCCACATGGATCAGGTAGTGATTGGTCGGGTGATAGATCGCCTTGAACATGCGTTTGAATAGCTGGGGATAGCGATGAACAAGGATCAGATAGGCAATCATGAGGAGGTATCCTGTTGGGCATAGGGCAAGACAAGCAGGCAGCGACCACCTACCTCAAAGAAGTGAGGGAGCAGTCGTTACGAAACAAGCAGCCGTGAGCGTCGGAGCATTGGAACAGTCAGAACAACTGAACAGAGCAAGGCGCTATGTCAGCCGATCGGCATAGTAGGTATGTGTGAAGTAAAAACAGAAGAGGGCAGTGATAGCCCTAGATCGCGGCTCCCAGAATATGCCCCAGTGGAGCGAAGGGCTAGAGAGCGGCCAGCGAGATGAAGTGACAGGCCACTGTAACACAGATCACACATTCAGCGTGGTTTATCCCACCCAGAGCACAGCTCAGCACCTAACCCAGGCAGCACCACGAGATCCGTATAGCGATAAATCGCCGATAAAAAAATCCGCGCCCCTTGCGAGGGTCGCGGATTTTTAGCCATGCACAGGTCAATGACGCTTAACCGGCTCGCCGAGCCGATAACCTAGACGAGTGCACCATGAAAGCGGCGTCATGACGGCAAGCCGCTCACGACAGCCCCGGTATTTCACCCTGCATTCTCGTCATTAAGTGTTTACTGAATGGATGTTCAGATTAAGTGATGGGGCAAAATGTAAGATTAATGCAGATCAATATTACTAGGTACTGCCTACATCACGGAGTTAGGGGTGAAGAAGGTAAGTACGGAATAATGCCGTACTTCCTCAGGATCCACTTGATAGTCCGGGAGTCGGCGAGTATATTTACAGTGTACGGCATAGAGCTGTACACAATATAGCGAGCTAATAAAGAGGAACTCAGCAATGGAGCAAGTCTCAGCGAGAAAACCAAACAGTTAAAAAAAAAGGAGATAGATGCGAAAAAAATAAACCCTAGTGGAGAGTCAAATGCAAAAAACCATTAATTCCATTACCCCAAACAGGCTCAAGAGCCATGGGGACACTGCCGATTCAGAGCGACTTGACCTTCGCCTGAGTCGGGAACTTAAAAGCCTATTGGAAGCAGCGGCTTCAACTGCGAGCTTATCAATGTCTGCCTTCGTGAAGGCGGCTGCGAAGCAAGCGGCTGAGGAGGTCATAGAGCGTGAAAGAGTGATCAAGCTGACTAGAGAATCGTCCTTCATCATTATGGAGCTTCTCGAAAATCCGCCTGAACATAACGAACGCCTGATTGCTGCTATGAATAGAGCTAAATCGGGAGAACTGAACATTGTTGGCACAAGAGAACAACGCAAGCGTAAACGCGCAGAGTCAGCCAGAGACGGAGAACGCCCTCGTCTTTGTGAAGTTTGACGGACAGATAGACCAGAGCTTTAGCTGTGGGAATGAACAGTTGGACGACTACTATCGGGACAGAGCGACAGAGCATTCGGACAAAGGCCTTAGTCGAATGTATGTGGGGAGGTTGGGAGGGGAGACCGTTTCATTCGCTACATTGTCGAGCGCACACCTGTCTCGCGAATCATTCGATGATATAGGCTACACGCTGCCATTCCCGGACGTACCAGCGCTGAGAATAGGGAAGCTGGCGGTAGATAAAGAGTTCCAGGGAGAGGGGATCGGCGAGACGATGGTTGGGCATCTGCTTAACGTGGCAGAGCAGATAAGAGACCTGGCAGGATGCTTAGGAGTATTTGTGGATGCTGTACCGGAGGCCGAGGGGTTTTACTCAAAGCTGGGGTTTTTAAAGCTGAAACAAAAGGGCAGGGCTCGCAGAACCATACTGATGTTCAAGCCGTTATAACGCGAATGAAAAAGGGGGTTTATCCCCCTTCCTCGTTTCTGTCAGGCCGATCTGACAGTCTGAAAGTGAGCGCTAATGACGCTGAAGGCATGAGCGAACAGATCAGTAATCACGCCGCGTGAGAAAGCACTATGTGCGCCAGGAACAGCACAGACAGTACCCAAACACTGATGCTCACTTCCTTATGCCGGCCGCTCAACAGCTTGATGGCCGCATAGGAGACAAAACCCAGCTCTATGCCATGGGCAATGGAGAAGGAGAGCGGCATCATCAGGGTGACGACGGCCACCGGTGCCGCTTCAGTCAGATCGTCCCAATCTACCTTGGCCAGTGACGACATCATCAGGATGGCCACATAGAAGAGTGCCCCCGCTGTGGCGTAGGCCGGAACCATACCCGCCAGCGGCGAGAGAAACAGGGCCAGCAGGAATAGGGCACCGACCGTTACAGCGGTCAGACCGGTACGGCCACCCACGGCGACACCGGAGGCACTCTCGATATAGCTGGTGGTAGAGGAAGTCCCCAGCACAGAGCCTGCAACGGTGGAGACCGCATCAGACATCAGTGCCTTGCCCAGGCGGGGCAGGCGCCCCTGCTTGTCCAGCATGCCCGCCTTGTCGGCCACAGCAATCAGAGTACCCGAGGTGTCAAACAGGATGACAAACAAAAAGGCAAACACCACTGAGAGCATGGCCACGTTGAAGGCACCGGCAGGAGTGGTGAAGCCGCTGGTCAGATCCAGTTGCATAAAGGTCGGAGCCAGACTCGGCGGCATGGAGAATACGCCACCAAATTTCACATCACCCAGGGCCAGACCCAGCGCTGTGATGATGAGGATGGCATAGAGCACGGCCCCCTTGATCTGTCTGTGCGACATGGCAATGATGAGGAAGAAGCCCAGTACGGCCAGAGCCGATGGCAGGGCAGTCACATCCCCCAGACCCACTATGGTGGCCGGGTTGCTCACCACTATGCCGGCATTCTTCAAGGCGATCAGTCCCAGGAACAGACCGATACCGGCACCTATGCCGATACGCAGGCTGTTGGGGATGGAGTTGACGATCCACTCCCGCACCTTGAACATGCTGAGGAACAGGAAGGCCACGCCAGAGAGGAAGACAGCGCCCAGCGCCACCTGCCAGGTGTAACCCATACCCATCACCACCCCGAAGGTGAAGAAGGCATTGAGCCCCATGCCTGGCGCCTGCGCCACCGGATAGTTGGCGTACAGACCCATAATGAAACAGCCAAATGCGGCGGCAAGACAGGTGGCCACAAACACGGCACCATGATCCATACCGGTCTGGGACAAAATTCCCGGGTTAACAAAGATGATATAGGCCATGGTCAGGAAGGTCGTTACCCCTGCCAGGAGCTCGGTGCGCACACTGGTGTTGTGCTCAGAGAGTTTAAACAGTTTCTCTAACATGGATTTTCGATTCCTTGGAGAAGTTGCAATAGTCCTGTGTCTTGTCGAAGGTACTCACCCATTCCCCATCGCACAGTCGACACAACAGTCCCGGCAAGCGCCTGAACCATTATCTCATCTCTCAGCGTAGAGACGGTTCGGTTAAAAACAGCAGAGGGAACAGCCTTGGCCCGACACTTATCCTGCAGAGAGCAGGATTGGAGCGCAATTATAGAGGGGGGCTCCGGCGCATGCCAGCAGAAAACCAGGAGGCGACAAGCAAAGCGGGAGAAAAACAAAAGCCTTTCGGCAGACGCCGAAAGGCCAAACAGCGGAATTAAAACTCTACGAAGGAATCGTACCTGATAGCATGAGCTCAATCAGGTCTTGCGACGGGTACAAACGGCTCTAAATCCAAAGAGAGTGGCGACTTATACCCCCTCTCCTCTTCTCGGCACACCACGCTTTTGGGCTGGCCCAAGGCTGACTCATCACTCATCGAGATCCTGGTGCAGAGGTCGGACAAACGGATCCAACACTGGCTGACACCCCTCCCTCAACAACGCCCGGCACGGATACTACGCCCAGCTTTGGTGCGATGCAACTGGGGCTACTGGCGCCATTCGCCCTCAGGGTGGCATCGCCATTCTCATGTTAATGCCCAGCTAATCTAAACATTACGCTGTTAAAAAATCACGTAACAGAATAAACAGCAGAGCAATAGCCAAGTTGCTGACATAAACCGCTAATGGCGCGTATGATGTATTTTCTGACTATTGACGCCATAGCCAGGCCGCATTAGCCGGCTAACTATTGAGCCCAATCCACATTGGCCTTAGCCTTAGATCCCACCCAAGTTAGGAGCCCTGCCGTGACCGCCTTGACCGAACTCTCCCCCAAGTTACTCTGGTTCTTTTTCGAGCAGATATGTGCCATCCCCCACCCCTCCAAGCATGAGGCGGCGCTCAGTCGCTGGATCCAGTCCTGGGCTCAGGCCCAAGGCTTGAGTGTGCAGGAAGATAGGGTGGGCAACCTCATCATCAAGAAAGCGGCGACACCAGGGATGGAACAACGCAAGGGCGTGGTGCTGCAGGCCCACATCGATATGGTGCCTCAAGCCAATGCCGATACGCCCCATGACTTCACCCGCGACCCCATTCGGCCCTATATCGATGGCGAGTGGGTGCGAGCCCGCGGCACCACACTGGGCGCCGATAACGGCATAGGGGCCGCCGCCTGCCTGGCGGTGTTGGCCGATGACACGCTGCAACATGGCCCGCTGGAAGTGCTGCTGACCATAGATGAAGAGGCCGGGATGACTGGTGCCTTTGGTCTGGAGCCCGGCCTGCTGCAAGGAGAGATACTGCTCAATACCGACTCAGAGCAGGATGGCGAGGTCTACATGGGGTGTGCCGGCGGCATAGATGCCAACATCCACTTCGACTTTAACAGCGAAGCCATTCCGGTCGGCCATCAAGCCCTGCGCCTCTCAGTCAAGGGGCTGCGTGGCGGCCACTCCGGGGTCAACATCCATCAGGATCGCGGCAATGCCAACAAGTTGCTCGCCCGTCTGTTGCAAGGTGCCTGCGAGCAACTCCCCCTGCGCCTGGCTCACATCGAGGGGGGCACACTGCGCAACGCCATTCCCCGTGAGGCCTCGGCCCTGCTGCTGGTGCCCGAAAACCAGGTGACCAGGCTACAACACCTCATTGCCGAGCATGGTCAACGGCTGCAAACCGAGTTGCAGGAGGTGGAACGCAACCTGACTATCGAGTTGCAGAGCAGCGAACCGCCGCTCCACTGCCTGGATGGTGACACCCAGCAGCGACTGCTCGCCGCCCTCGTCGCCTGCCCCAATGGGGTGATCCGCATGAGCCAGGCGATCGCGGGCGTGGTGGAGACCTCCACCAACCTGGGGGTCATCCAGACCGAAGGCCAGCAGGTCTACATCCAGTGTCTGATCCGCTCCCTGAATGAGGAGGGTCGTCGCTATGTGGAGCAGATGACTCGCTCTCTATTCACCCTGGCTGGCGCCCGTTGCCAACTTGGCGGCGGCTATCCGGGTTGGGCACCCGACCCGGCCTCCCCCATCATGGCCCTGTTGCGTGAGCAACATGAGGTGCTATTTGGCAGCGAACCCAAGATCATGGTGATCCATGCCGGGCTGGAGTGTGGTCTGTTCAAAGCCTCCTATCCCCACTGGGACATGGTCTCCTTCGGACCCACCATCCAGGGTGCCCACTCACCGGATGAGAGGGTGCACATCCCCGCCGTCGCCCACTTCTGGCAACTGTTGACCACTCTGCTCACCCAGATCCCGCAGCGGGAAGCCTAGGCGGCAACGGAATGATAACTCGGGGCGCACATGCGCCCTTTTTTCTTCTCCACCACTAGAGTAAAGTGTCGGCGCTTTCGCTGCGCAATAGGGACTCCTCATGAAGACACTATTACCCATAGTCATCAGCCTCGGCCTGCTGATCCCCTTCAGTCCGGTGGGTGAATATTTATGGCACACGACCGAGCAACAGAGCAGCACACTGCTGCACAACACTCAGCAGCGACTGCACACCTGGACGAGTGAGTTCAATCACGCCTCCGCTCTGTTCGCCCAGCAGTGGCGCCAAACTACCCATGAACTGGCCGAGACAGGAGCGCAGAGTCAGCAGCAACTGGCACTTAGTGGCGAAAAACTGGCCGCCGCGTGGCAGCAAGAGCATAGCCAAGTGAGTTCGAAAGTGGCCCAGCAATGGCAAACTACCGCCACGACCCTAGTGCAATGGCCTCAACAGCTGTGGCAACAGGCCATGAGCTCAGGCGAGAGTCAGTGGGCCAACCTGCAGCAACAGCAAGAGCAGTGGCAACATCGCATGAGTCACTCCCTGAGCCAACTCGAAGCCCAGGTCGCCACGCAGACCGAGTAATGTCCAATCGAAATCAAGCGGCAGACCAGGGCGCAGCACAGCCACAGTACTCGCCCACTTAAAACCCCAGAGAGAGCTGAACCGGCGCCGTCAGCGTCGGCGCCATAGCTGGCAAGCCCACCACCAGCCCCAATAGCCGTACCCCCTTACCCTCTCCCCGGCTCCAGGCTTGCTGCAACAGCTGGAGTAACAAGGCGCGGTCCAGCCGTTCACTGCTACGCTCCACCGTCGTCTGTTGAAAATCGGCAAACTTAAGTTTAACCCCCTGGCGCACTATCTCCCCTTCTGGCGAGTGACGTCCCAACCGCCGCCGCAGATCCGCCTCCAGGCGCTCGAGTATGGGCAAGGCCTCGCTCATCTGTTGCAGATCCTGAGGCAAGGTCAGCTCGACCCCCACCGACTTGCGCACCCGACTCACCTCCACCGGCCGCTCATCAATACCCCGCACCCGCTGCAACAACATTTGACCGCACTTGCCAAACTGACGCAGCAACTCATGGGGCGGATAGCTCAGCACATCGGCGCCATTATGCAGACCCAGGGTTGCCAAGCGCTGCGCCGTCTTGCTACCCACACCCGGGATCTTCTGCAATGGCAGATGAGCGACAAACTCTGCCACCTGCTCCGGCCTCAGCACAAACAGGCCATCAGGTTTGTTGAGATCCGAGGCGATCTTGGCCAGAAACTTGTTGGGCGCCACTCCGGCCGAAGCCGTCAACCCTAGCTCACGACGGATATCGGCACGTATGGCCTCGGCTATCAGGGTGGCACTGCCATGCAAGAGGGGCGAATCGGAGACATCCAGATAGGCTTCGTCCAGCGAGAGGGGCTCCACCCGCTCGGCATAGCGCTCGAAGATCGCCCTCAGTTCGGTTGAGACCTGCTGATAGAGCGCCATGCGCCCGGGGATCACCTTCAATTGAGGGCATAAACGCAGGGCATAGGCCGTGGCCATGGCCGAACGCACACCGTAACGGCGAGCCTGATAGTTGCAGGTGGCGATCACGCCTCGCCGATCCGATGCCCCCCCTATGGCCAGAGGGATCTCCCGCAGGGCCGGATCCTCCCGCATCTCCACGGCGGCGAAGAAGCAATCCATATCTATGTGTATGATTTTTCGCATGGCAGATACTGTATGAATAAACAGTTATCTAAATTTAGTCCCTGGCGGCGAAAAAGCCAAGCAGAATAGCCTGCGCAGCAGATAAAACGAAAAAGCCCACCAGCAGGTGGGCTCAGCGCTGAGAGAGCAAGATTAGTGGGGCTCAGGCAAATAGGGCTTGAAGGCGCGGCTGTACTGCTCCTTGAACCCCTCATCTGTCTTGGTAATGGTATAGATGGGCAGATGATGTTCGTTAGCAAACAGCAGGGCTTTCTGGGTACCCATGACCATCAAGCCCGTATCCAGAGCATCGGTGTGCAGGGCCCGGGGCGCGATGACAGTGACCGACATCAAACGATGGGTGATGGGCTTGCCGGTGGTCGGATCTATGATGTGGGAGAAGCGCTGGCCATCCTTCTCATAGTAGTTACGATAGCTACCCGCCGTGCTGATGCCATTGTCGCCAGGCAGTACCACATTCTGTACCGCCCCCAGCTCATCCACGGGTTTGGAGATGGCCACTCGCCAGGGTTGACCCTGGCCATTGTGCCCCTTCAGACGCAGAGCTCCGGCTATCTCCACCATGTAATTGGTGACGCCTCTGTCATCCAGCCACTGGGCCACCTTGTCGGCGGCAAAACCTTCCCCCAGCGTGGAGAGATCCACATAGAGATCCGGATCATCCTTACGCAGGCTGGCCTGCTTGCTGCCCACCTCCACATGCAACTTCTCCAGCCCGATATGCTGACGCGCCAGGGCTATCTGCTCGGTCGAGGGCACCTTGCTGGGACGTTTATCCGGGCCAAAACCCCAGAGATTGACCAGAGGCCCGACCGTAATATCCACGGCCCCCCCCGTCAATTCCCCCGAGCGCAACCCCTCGATCACCACATCAGCCAGATCCTGAGAGACGGGAAAGGGCGTGGTGGCCTTATGCTGATTGAAACGGGAGAGTTCCGAGTCAGGCTTGTAGGTGGAGAGCTGATCGTTGATGCGCGCCAAGATCTGCTCCACCTCATGCTGCAGTTGTGGCTCCCCGCCCGGGTAGTTACCCACAACCTTGACGCCATAATGAGTCCCCATGGTGGGGCCGCTCACCTGCAATTCGGGTTGGGTCGACGGGTTGGACTGTTCACACCCCAGCAGAGGCAGCAGGCAGAACGCCAGCAATAAGGTTATGTGCTTCAAAAATGTACTCCTTATGAGGATAACGCCTGGAACAGGCAAGGCCTGCTTCTGTTGTAACTAAGCAAGGAAGAAGCCAGGCCATTTTCAGAACAAGATACCAGCAAGAGACCACTGGCTAGTTTGTCTGGCTAAAATGACACTTAAATCAGGTCAACTCGTCCGAGGCAAACCGACAATGACCATAACAAAGACAAAGGCAGCGCAATGATAACAAAACCACCAAGCCAAAGCTGGACCTCTCTGATCCTCAGCCTACCTTCCTGAGTTGTGACGTCATCACCTCATAAATAAAAACCCATGTGAATCCATCACTCTGCTCAATCTCACATTCCCGATACTAAGCGCCATGATGGTACAAATTACATACAGCCATTCAGATCCGGTTCAGCCCAACTGGTGATAATTCACTCGTCAGCCCTTGGTCGTTTTGGAGTCGCCATGTTGCCTAACCTTATCGAAATCAGCCGTGCCACCCTGTTTTACGAATATTTGAAACACCTGCAGATCAAAGCCCCGGACATGCGCCACCCCTGGAGCCTAATGCGCGGCAACCGCATGATCGCCTGCATCCAGTGCGACTCTTCCGGCAAACCACACTTCTTCATCGATGGTGCCATGACGCGCATGCCGGCTTAGGGCTAAAACAGCCGCCCCTGAACCTCCTCTTCGGCTAGCCAGGCCAGAGTGTCGGCATCTGGCTCCCCCAGCAGAAAGGGGCTCAGGGGGTTATGGAGCAGGTAGTTGCGCCTGGCCAGTTGCGGATCCGTAGTGGCATAGCAGTAATGACAACCATGCAGGCAGCTCTGGTAGCTGCCAATATCGACACTCTTGATACACAGGCACGCCTCCCGCTGCCCCCTATCCTTTTGCCCCGAGAGGGTGAGGCCAAACAGACGCTGGATCAGCGCCTCATCAATACACTTGCCCCGCGCAATACCCCACTGCGCCAGCGGCAGCGTCTCGGCACAAGAGAAGATTGCCATACCGTGCCGTTGTGCTACCTGCACCAGCCCGCTAGCTAACTGCGCTAGATCCGCCTCACTTAGAGGATGCAGCTCCAGCCCGGCAATCTGACGCAGATTGCGCGCCACTCTGGGGTAGAGATCGGCCAGGCTGACGACCACCCGTCGGGTGTGACCCGCCAGTTGCGCCGCCAGCCGTTCAAAAGCGCGCAGATGGTCGGCTATGGATAACCCGTTACACACCAGTATGGGATCGTAACGCCAGATCACCCGTTCAGACCCTATACGGCGAGCCAACTGCTGGAAGCTGGCCACCGCCTGCGCCACGGGGGGCGTAGCTGACTCCAAGGCACGGGGATAGTCAGTGAGGGTGAGATGAAAATAGTAGCGGTAGCCCAGGCTATCGAGCTCGGGCAGATGACGCAGCAGAGGTTGCGGATTCCGGCTCCAGAAGACGATGAGATCCACCTCCGCCGGCAGCAGCGAAACCCGGCGGATCTGCTGGGCATTGTAAGGGTTGCGGGTCAGCAGAAAACCGGCCCGCACCCGCTCCATCCACCACTTGGCATAGAAGGCGGGAATATCGGTTCGACGGCTGGCACTGATGATCATCTATCCCCCTGCTGTATCAAGCCGGATCCCGCTGACTATGACCCGCCCCGAGGCGCGGTTTCGCGCCCCTCACCAGGGCTCGAAGATGGAGCCATTACCCGGCAGGAAGAGGCGCTGATAGATGGCCGTCGCTTCCCCATCACTCATGCTGGCGATGTAATCGCAAACGGTCCGATTCAGGGAGTGACGGCTACCTGGCGTGATGCGTGCCGAGATGCTGCGTGGCAGCAGATCCTTAGGGTTGTCGCGAAACGCCTCAAACAGCTCGGCTATGATCTGCTGCCCCTTGTACTCCAGAGTACGAATACGCGGCTGGGCTATCACCTCATCAAACACATAGCTCTTAAGCCGTTTGAGGATGGCTTCCCCTTCCGGGCGCAACCGCATACGGTAATCCAGCAACGGATGGGCAAACTGTCCCAGCCGGACGGCCTCGGTCTGATTGACCAGAAAGTGGACCAGATTGGTGATGGCCTGTTTCAGCAGGCGCGGCTCACCGCTGGCGATGCGGCTGGTGTAGTAATCTGGGTCCCGACTCTTGCGGCTCTTGCTGCTCTCCAGGCGTGCCACATCCTGTAACAGCTCGGCCAGCTCACCCGCTACCTTATGGGGGCTCAATAAGCCCACCGCCAGCGCATCCTCCAGATCATGGACGCCGTAGGCTATGTCATCGGCCAGCTCCATCAGGCTGCAATCCAGGCTCTTGTGTACCGAGCGCAAACCACGGATGCGGATCCCCGCCTCGATCTTCTCCACCTCCATGGGCTCGCAGAAGAGCTGGCGATCGGCGGCAGAAAAGGGGGCCAACAGCCAGTCACGGATCTCGGCCTCGTCATCATGAATGCATTTGGGTGGGTGCCAGGAGGTGAGGTTGCGCGGCGGAGCCAATGGGCGATCCGGGTAAGCCGGAGCCACGTCCCGAAACAGGACCGGATATTTGAGCACGGCCAGCAGGGTACGACGGGTGAAGTCATAACCGTAACCATCAGAGTACTCACCCAGCCGGCTCAGGATGCGCAGGGTCTGGCCATTGCCCTCGAAGCCGCCAAACTCCAGCATGAAGTAGTTGAGGATCTTCTCGCCATTGTGACCAAAGGCCGGATGACCTATGTCATGGGCCAGACAAGCCGTCTCAATAAGGTGTTCAGGCGGCACCCACCCCAGCAGGCCAGCCTGCTCCTCCCGGTGGGCAAACCAGCTCAGGCGGTTGGTGAGTGTGGCGCCAATCTGGGCCACCTCCAGGGAGTGGGTCAAGCGGGTACGAAAGAAGTCATTTTCGCCCACCCCCACCACCTGGGTCTTGCCCTGCAAGCGGCGAAAAGCGGCCGAATGGGTGATGCGACTGCGATCGATGCGCGCCAAAAACTCCAGTGCCGCCCCCTTGCCCCCCTCCTTACTGCTGGAGCGCCGTTCGCCCCATTCTACTCCACACTCCATAACCGCTCCCGCCTCTCACCATTTGCCATAGCAAGACATAAAGCGCCCCGCTTGTACAGATGCCATCAGGCCTGCACCTGTGCCACCTGCTCGCTGCGGCGCAAATTGACCGGCAACTGCCCCAGCAGCACACCGCCTAAAATGGCGGCGGCGGCCAGCCACTGCAGCGAGCTCAACACCTCGCCCAGCCAGAGCCAGCCCAGAAAAATGGCAATCAACGGCACCAGATTGATGCTGATCGCCGCCTGGGAGGCCGGCAGCCAGCGCATGGCCATGTTATAGAGGCCAAAGCCACCCAGGGTCACTATGCCGCCCAGATAGAGCACGCTGAGCCACGCCTCTTTGGGCGCAGAAGTAAGCATCCCCTCCGGAGCCAGCAAGATGCCCGGCAGGAAGAAGAGCACGCCGAAGAGATCCTGGCTGCCGGTGAGCCACCAGGTGTCATAACGCTGGCTGAAACGCTTGATGGCCACCATATAGAAAGCGATGGAGAAGATGGCCAGCAGTTGCAAGAAGTTGCCCAGCAGCGGATTGGGCGCCGAAGCCCCCTTGCTGGCGCCCAGGGAGAGCAGCAAGACACCGCCCAGCGACAGCAGCAGACCGGCGATGGCCGCCACACTCATGCGTTCTTTAAGCCAGATCCAGGCAAAGAAGGCGACAAACAGCGGCGCCAGGGCCGCCACCGCTCCCACCTGAGAGGAGGTGGAGTAGTGCAGCGCCTGCACCTCCAGCAGAAAGTAGAGACAGGGCTGCAGCAGCCCCAACCCCAGCAGCCACTTGGCATCGCCGGGGCGATAGTCGGGCTTGGGCAGCTTGCGCCAGAAGGGCAGCAGGATGAGGCTGGCCATCACCATCCGCAGCCAGATCAGCAGCATGGGCGAGAAGTGGGTAATGGCCGTCTTGGTGGCGGCATAGGAGGTACCCCACAGCAGTACGGCACCCAGCAGCGCCAGAAAGGCCCAGAGGGTTTGCCTGTTTTTAGTCGATGAACTGGCGTGATCTGCCAGTTGGGTTGCCGAGGTCGTCATATCTCTCTCACTGCGCTAGACTGAACGCCCATATCATACTCCCCTGCCGCACCCAGGCACAGGGGCATACGCAGGAGCAGAGCATGACGTTGGCAAACTGGTTTCCTCTGGCGTTAATCTGTCTGCTGGGGGCCATGAGCCCGGGCCCCAGTCTGGCGCTGATCATACGTAATACCCTGCAAGGGGGGCGTCTGCAGGGCGTAGCGACTGGCTGGGGACACGGTATAGGGGTGGGGCTCTATGCCCTGTTTACGGCGCTGGGGCTGGCGCTGCTGATCAGCAACACCCCCTGGCTATTTCAGCTCATTCAATATGGCGGGGCTCTCTTCCTGGCCTGGTTGGGGTTCAAGGCATTATGGCCCCGCGCTCAGAGTACAAGCCAGGAGCAGGCAACCCACCAGATTAGCCGCCGTCGTGGCGCACTGGAGGGCTTCGCCGTGGCGTTTTTGAACCCCCAGTTGGCCCTCTTCTTTCTGGCCCTGTTCAGCCAGTTTGTCCATGCCGACACCGGCTGGCGCGAGGGCAGCATCATGATGCTGACGGCCGGAGGCATAGACGCCCTCTGGTACAGCCTGGTGGCGCTGCTGCTCTCCCACGGCCCAGTGCTAGCGCGGTTGCAAGCCAGGGCCCGAGTCATAGATAGAATAAGCGGTCTCATCCTGCTCGGCCTGGCGCTGAAGGTGGTGTTCTGAGCGCGCTGTTCCCGCCATCCAGAGGGCTCGACTTAATAAACTCAGCGTGAATTCAGCTTGGTCCAGACATCATTTTCCGTCAGCTTGGGATTTTTATTCGTCAGCTGAACCTTGCCGCCCGAACTGATGGCTTGCGCCCAACTGACAATAGTCGTCACGGATTTCTGCGACCAGTTATTGGCCTGCAACCACTGCTCAATCTCCGCCGGATTGATGGGGATGCGATTCTTGTGCAACACCTTGAGGGTGAGCTTGATGCGATCCTCATCGTTGGCTTGCAGCATGGCTTTATTGCAGGTAACGGAAAACGAACTCAGGGCTTTTAACAGAAGACTATTCATCACTATTCTCGGATTTATTGCATTCCGCCGGGAGCGGTTGGGCGGATTGACGGGTTAGCAGATCTTGACCTTGTCCACGGCTGACGGCGTATCCCGACGCACTGAACCATTAGCGCGCCAAGGAGCCCATGCCTCAGTAACGCACTCAGGCTGCCGACAATCCAATATCAGGGCGAACGATACACGCGTTTTGCTAACACATCCAGCCACAGCCGCCGCCGCCCTCTACAACCAGGGCGGAGGAGGCGATGAGCCGCCGTTAGCCCCTCTTAGCGCTTAAGCTGCCACAGGGCGGCGACGTTGCGGGCAGTCAGCCGCAGATTGTCATGGGCCGAGTTCAGCGCCTCAGGCAGAGTCATGGCTCGAGGAAGAATCACAAAGATGGCATCAATTCCCTGCGCGTACACCGCTTCGCCCCCCTCACCCAGGCTACCGACCAGGGCGATCACCGGCTTAGCAAAACCCTTGGCACAACGAGCCACGCCTATGGGCGTCTTGCCATGGAGCGTCTGACCATCCAGCCGCCCCTCTCCGGTCACCACCAGATCGGCATCCGCCACGGCAGAGGCCAGATCCAGCGCCGCCATCACTAGCTCGACACCCGGTGTCAGCGCGGCACCCAGCAGCCCGACCAAGGCCGCCCCTATGCCACCGCCCGCCCCTGCACCGGGAAAATCCAGCACCGCCCTGCCGGTTAGCGTTTCGATAGCACGCCCATAGTGGGCCAGCGCGGCATCGAGCTGCGGCACCATCTGCGGCGTCGCCCCTTTTTGTGGGCCAAAAACGGCCGACGCCCCCTTGGGGCCACAGAGCGGATTATCCACATCGCACGCCACACGGATCCGCACCTTGGCCAGACGCGGATCCAGCCCGCAGAGATCAATCCGCTCCAGCTCACCCAGGGCGGCACCACCCCGGCCTAGCTCGCTACCATCGGCCTTGAGTAATCTTCCCCCTAGTGCCTGGAGCATACCGGCGCCCCCATCATTGGTCGCGCTCCCGCCTATCCCCAAAATCAGCTCGCTTACGCCGAGATCCAGCGCAGCGACTATCAACTCCCCCATGCCATAACTGGTGGTTAGCAGGGGATTGCGCAACTCAGGCGCCACCCACTGCAAGCCGGATGCCGCCGCCATCTCAATGACTGCCGTCTGGCCATCACCCAGTAGCCCGAAAAAGCCCGCCACCGGATGCCCCAAGGGGCCCGTGACGGTAACGGGCACAATCCGGCCTGCCGTTGCGTCCACCAGCGTGCGAACCGTTCCCTCCCCCCCATCGGCCATGGGCAGCTTCACATAACTGGCATCAGGGAAAACCTGCTTAAACCCCGCCTCGATGGCGTCAGCCACCTCACTGGCCGAGAGACTCTCCTTAAAGGAGTCTGGTGCAATCACTATCTTCACTATGACCTCCATCGCTCAGATGAGCCCGGCTCAAGCCAGCGCCAGGGAGAAGTGGTGGGAGCTGATCTGCAGCTTGCGCCCCAGATAGAGGCGATGGGCATCGTGGCGCTGCACGCCGGAGTCGAGATGAAACTGCTGGCAGCCGGACGCTTTGGCCAGCCCGATCAGATGATCCAGCAGTTGCCCCGCCAGCCCCAGCTTGCGGGCGGTACTGGAGGTCACCAGATCATCCACATAGAGCGCCCGGCCCCAGGCCAGATACTCCACAAAGCGAAAGCCGGAAACCGCGGCGACCTGCCCATCGTGCGACAGATAGGCCAGACGGTAATCGTGGTTGGCCATCTGCCGCTGGACCTGCGCCATAAAGTCCGCCTCCTGCAGATGGGGCCGTAACAGGGCCATCACCGGATAGCAGGCACGGATCGAGGCATCACAGGTGGCATATTGCACCGACATAAGGCGCTCCTTGATAAAACTAGCGGAATGGACAAGCTAGCGCGTTTTTATCGAGGACCAAAGCACAGGATGCTCGCTCATATGGATCTCTTTTTCGCTAAAGCTAGCGCCACGCGCTGCCTACCTGCAGATAAATGGCGGTGGTCTCCGGGCCACGCGCCACATCGATGCCACTATAGAGCCCCAGCTTGCGGGCGATCAGATAGCGAAAACCCACACCACCGGCAGCGACCGACTCGGCCTCACTCCAGTTGGAACGCTGTCCATAGGCCTTGCCGACACCACCAAACCCCAGCAGCGCCCAGCGCGGCGTCATATCCCAGCGCAGCTCGGCTTCGCCGACCAGCGTCTGCTGATCCTGATAGCGCATCGCGGGCACCCCGCGCAGCGAGATATAGGGCTGGGCGAAGAAAGGAGCCTGTTCCCCCACCTGACGGCTATCGCCACGCATGCCGAGGATCCACCCTGTGGTGAGCGGCTGATAATAAAAACCGCGAAGTGCCAGGGTGTTGTACTCCACACTCGCCCCTAGCCAATCGCGTACCGTGGCCAGCTCCGCCTCCATAAAACCGCCCTTACCCGGGGTAAACATATTGTCCCGCGAGTCATAATCGACAATCAGCGACAACTGCCCTATCTGCATATCCAGATCCCTGGTCGGGACCGTCACCTGGGAGTGATGGGCAAAATGGGCGTCACTGGAGAAGTAGATATAACGCGGCCCCAACCACCAGTTGCTGCTGCCCACTCGCGCCAACAACTGCTGCACCAGACCGGCGCCCTCCAACTGATAGGCCGCCGCCGTTGCGGACCGGGGCAGGTAGTAATCCAGATTGAGGCTCACCTTGCCCGCACCGCCCAGATAGCGGTAGCGATCCTCATCCAGTGGCATAAAGTAACCCCCACCGGCCCCCCAGCTGCCATTGCCGCTCTTGAAGGCAAACAGACCGCCAATGCTCGGTGGCACCATGGGGCCATCCCCACTCTTGTGCTTGGCCTCGCCCAGCGACTCACTAAACCAGAGCGCCCCCAAGCCACCGCCATAATCGAGCGCCGGTTCGGTGATGATGATGGGCACCGGCATAAATCCCTTCTGCTGCAACAGATGATCACTCAAGTCAAAATGCCCATCCTGGGGATCGGTAAAACGCCCCTGGGCCCCGGCCATCATGGCCACCCACCACAACCCCAGCCCCCACCAGGCCTTACTGCAACTCGTCATTCCATGGCTCCCGACACTCGCCTAAACACCCACAGCTTCCCCCGATAAGGAGCGGTAAATCCCATAATAACCCTATCTATGACATGGTAATAATGGGAGCCATCCCCTTTTGCCTCTCCGCCATGCCGCTTGGGCTAAGCTTGCGAAGTCATTCAGCTAAAAACCCCATCAAATCAGAGTGATTATTTAACTCTTATCGTGACTCCTCCAATAAAAAAGCGGCGAGGAGCTCGCCGCTTTGCTGATCAATAGTGCTGCTCAACCGTGGGTAAGGCTCGCCTCGTCATGGAGACTGAAGAGCTGCTTGAACCAGTCGATGGGATTGTCCGGGCGACCATCGCTGCTGCCCCCCGAACTGCAGGGAACGGTGGGGCCCAGCAGATCCAGGCGCGCAGGCAGGGCCAGCGCACCGGGGCAGCTGCCTGCCACCGGCTTGCCAGAGCGGGCGAAGTTGGCCCAGCCAATCCCCTTGGGCACCGCCAGTTGCAGTGAGTTGACACCACGGCGCGTCATGTAGTCGCCAAACAGTTGCAGGGCACCGTTGGCGCCGGTGAGACCGGCCGGCTGATTATCATCGCGACCCACCCAGACGCTCACCAGCTCGTCGTTATCCAGCCCACTAAACCAGGAGTCGCGCAGGTTGTCGGTGGTGCCGGTTTTGCCAGCCAGCACCACGCCGGGGAAGCGGGCGGCCAGGGAGCGGGCCGTACCCTGGCTTGCCACCTTGGTCATGGTAAACAGCGTCAAGTAACTGTCGCGAGTATCTAAACGACGCTCGGCCTTCAACTGCTTCTGGTAAAGAGGCTCATTCTTGTCGTTGAGCACGGCCCGCAGTGTGGTCAGCGGCTGGTAGAGTCCCTCGTTGGCCAGAGTCAGATACATCTGGTTCACCTCAAAGGGCGAGAGGGCCACAGTACCGAGAAATAATGAGGGAAATGGCTGGATAGGTTGGGTCACCCCCAGCGCTTTGAGGGTCGCCACTACCTTCTCCACCCCCACATCCATGCCCAGACGCACGGTCGGCAGATTCAAGGACTCCGCCATCGCCTGATAAAACGGCACAGAGCCGCGATAACCGCGATCATAATTCTTCGGCTGCCAGCTCTGCCCCCCCTGATTGCGCAGGGTGAGGGGGGCATCCTTAAGCGGCGAGGCCAGGTTGTACCCCTTCTGCAGGCCGGTCAGATAGACGGCCGGCTTGACCAAAGAGCCGATGGGACGTCGGGCATCCAGCGCCCGATTGAAACCGGCGAAACGGATATCCCGCCCGCCCACCACAGCCGAGATCTCCCCTGTCTTCCAGTTGGAGACCACCATGGCCCCCTGCAGATCCGGCCGCTTTCGCTCCTTCTCTATCCTGTCCAACTGGCTGGTGACCGCCTCCTCGGCGGAGAGCTGGGCCACCGGATCCAGGCTGGTGAAGATCTTGAGCCCCGACTGCTTGAGGAAGCCCTCACCGAAGCGATCCCGCAGCTCGCGCTTGAGCAAATTCATGAAGGCAGGTGTGCGGCCATAGCTCATCTGGCCACGGGGCAATAGGGCCAGCGGACGGCTCAGGTAAAGCTGATACTCGGGCGGCTCGATCTTCAGATTATCCAGCAAGAGTTTAAGCACCAGATCCCGCCGCTCCTGGGCGCGATCCGGGAAACGCCAAGGGTCATAGTAGGAGGGGCCCCGCACCATGCCGACCAACAGCGCCATCTGATCTGGCTCCAGCTCGTTGAGCGGCAAGCCGAAGTAGAAGTAGGATGCCAGGCCAAAACCATAGACCCCTTGCGCCTTGTTCTGCCCCAGGTAGATCTCGTTAAGATAGGTCTCGAGTATCTGCCCCTTGCTGTAACGGTAATCCATGATCACCGCCATGTAGGCCTCCTGCACCTTACGCCACAGGCTGCGCTCCGAGCTCAAGAAAAAGTTCTTCGCCAACTGCTGGGTCAGGGTACTCCCCCCTTGCACCGCCCGTCCGGCCTTGAGGTTGGCAAAGAAGGCGCGACCGATGGAGAGTAAAGAAACCCCACCATGGTGGTAGAACTCTCTATCCTCCACCGTCAACAGGGTGTCGATAAAGCTCTGGGGCACCTCATCCAGGCGCAGCAGCAGCCGATCTTCTATCTCTTCGGCGCTCAGACGATCCAGCAGCACGGGATCCATGCGCACATAGCCCAGATCCCGTTGGCTATCCGCATTCTGAATGCGCTGCAGCCGCTGACCATTGAAGGTGAGCAGCAGCGGACGGGCGAGTTCGTTACCATCGGCAAACTTGAAGGGGCGACGGATCAGCACCAGCTTGTTGCCACCGAGGGCGTATTGCCCCGCACCATGGGGCTTATCGCTCACCCGATAGTTGAGCAGCTTGAGCTCATGAAGCATCTGTTTTTGCGACAAGCGCTGGCCCGGATAGAGCTCCAGAGGGCGGCTGTAGACCAGAGCCGGCAGTTGCCACTTTTGGCCATCAAATTTCTCGCGAATGAGGCTATCCAGATAGATGCCGGTCACCAGTAGACAGGCAAACAGCACCAGGGCCAGTTTGGCGGCCAGCCAGCCCCAGCGACGCCAGTCGATACTCTGATGCCAAGCCTCTTTCTTCTTAGAGCGGGGTTTACGCGCAGCCATCTTATTGATTCATCCTCTGCTTGGTATAACGGGTGGGGATGGCCTCCAGTGGATCATCTGGCCAGTAGTGCTTGGGATAGCGCCCCTTCATCTCTTTTTTTACTTCGCTGTAGCTACCCTGCCAGAAGGCGACCAGATCCTGGGTGATCTGCAAGGGGCGCTGAGCCGGGGAGAGCAGCTCCACCAGCAACGGCACCTGGCCCCGGGCTACGCTCGGCGTCTGGCGCTGGCCAAACATCTCCTGGATCCGCACCGGCAACACGGGGGCCAGGCCCGGCTGGTAGCGAATACGCAAGCGTGTGCCGGTGGGTGCGGTGAAGTGGGTAGGCAACAGCTCATCCAGCTCCCGTGGCAAGGGCCAGGACAGACTCTGGCGCAGTATGTTACCCAAATCCAGCCGCTTAAGCTGCTCCAGCCGACTCATACCACTCAGATGGGGCAGTAACCAGCGATCCAGAGTCGCCAGCAGGCTGGCCTCATCCATGGCAGGCCAGGCCAGATCCGGTAACCAGAGGGTGGCGCAGCGCAGCCGGGCCAGATACTGCTCGCTCTCCTCATCCCAGGGCAAGCAGGCCAGCCCCTTGCTCTGGATCCCCTCCAGCAGACAGCGCCCCTTCTGCTCATCGCTGAGATTGGCTAGCGGTTGTCGCTCCAGCACTATGCTGCCCAGTCGCTTCTGCTGCTCGGCTCGCACCCGCCCTTCGCGCTCATCCCAACCAAACCAGCTCTGCTGGCTAAACAGCTCGGGCAGATAGCGCTGCAACTCGGCAAGATCTAGAGGCTCGGCCAGATAGATGCGAACCCCCTGGGGCGTCAGAGTCAACTCGACGGCCACTAGCCACTCCTGACCACTTAGAGCATGCTCCAGTGGCAGATCGGCACTCTGGCCACCGGAGAGCTGGTAACGCTGGCCACTGCGCAAGCGGGCCAGGCGATCAGGCCAGGCCAGGGCGCAGAGCAGCCCCAACCACTGGCCGCCACTGGCTCGCCCCAGCGCCCCTAGCGGCACTATCTCAGCCAGACGCTGGCGCCAACGGGCCGCCTGAGGCTTGAGCCCAGAGGCATGTCGGCTAAAGAGCTGGCTCAGCCTGTCACAGCCGCGCTTCTCCTCCTCCAGCAGCGCCACCAGAGTGCAGGCCTCCTCGACCACACCGCTGAGCCCCTGCTGCTCCAGGGTGACGGCACACAGCAACAGATGGGCTAATCTGGGATGGCAGGGTAAGCGGGCCATCTGTCGCCCGCGCGCACTCAAGCGCCCAGCCTCATCCAGTGCCTCCAGTTGCTGCAACAGCCGCTGAGCCGCGACCAGATTGGGGGCCGGCGGCTGCTCCAGCAGCGGCAGCTCGGCCACCTCACAGCCCCAGAGTCCGGCCTCCAGCAAGAGACGCGAGAGCTCCACCACCCGAATATCCGGCGGGCTCTGCTCATCCAGTCGCTCCTGCTGCTCGCCACTCCAGAGCCGATAACAGACCCCCGGCCCCAGACGACCGGCACGGCCGGCGCGTTGGGTCGCCGAGGCGCGGGAGATGGGCTTGAGCTCCAGCCGCTCTATGCCGCTGGTCACATCAAAGCGCACCCGCCGCTCCAGGCCACCATCGACCACCACGCGGATCCCCTCTATGGTGAGGGAGGTCTCGGCCACATTGGTGGTCAGCACTATTTTGCGCCACCCCTCAGGAGCAGGCTGAATGGCTCTCTGCTGCTCGGCAAAGGGCAGGCGACCATGCAGGGGCGCCACCACCACCTGGTTTTGCCCACTTAACCGCTCCTGCAACCACTCGGCGGTTCGCTCTATCTCGCCCGCCCCCGGCAGGAACACCAGCAAACTGCCAGACTCGGCAGCCAGAGCTTCCAGCACCACGGTGCCCAGTTGCGGCACCAGATGCTGCTGGCGGTTGATGGGCCGGTAGTAATAGTCGATGGGGTGGGCTCGCCCTGCGCTTTGCAGCACCTGGGCCTGGGGCAGTTGAGTCGAGAAGTCGAGGCCATCCAGGGTGGCTGACATGATGAGCAGCTTAAGATCGGGACGCAGGGCACTACGAGCCTCTATGGCCAGCGCCAGCGCCAGATCCGCATGCAGACTGCGCTCGTGATACTCATCGAAGATCAGCAGCTCAACGCCACTCAATTCCGGATCGGCCTGCAACATGCGGGTCAGGATCCCCTCGGTGACTATCTCCAGCCGAGTCTTCGCACTCACCTTGCTCTCGCCACGCACCCGATAACCGACTCGCTGCCCCACCTCTTCCCCCAGTTCGGAAGCCAGAAAACGGGCAATGTTGCGCGCGGCCAACCGTCTGGGCTCCAGCATGATGATACGCCCCTGCAGCTGGTTTGATCTCAGCAAGGCCAGCGGCAGGGCCGTCGATTTACCGGCGCCAGGCGGTGCCTGCAGCACCACGGGCTCATCCGCAGCCAGGTGAGCAAACAGGGTGGGCAGCAGCGCCAGTACGGGCAAGGGCTCGCCCGCAGGCCGAGCAGAAACTGAGGATAGAGACACACACACTCCAATGCGCCGAAGCGGCAAACAGCCATGGCGGGCATTGTGCCAAACCCAACGCCTGGCACCAAGCACTCCCCCTTTTTCTCTTCCTAATTCACGCGGTGGATGACTACAGGCCTTGTGGCAAGTTTTGCCCTACACAAAACATGGTTTTGTTAACTGACACCAGGCGAGACTTCAGAGCTTACGGCATCATGCCATGAGGATGGTACAAGAGAGTCCTCCCGCTACGTTGTCATAGTGATGCCGGTATGACGCCCGCTGCCGTCCCTGGTACCCAATGCTACGCTAACTTGTTACTTTCAAAGGAGTTATTATGTCGGTCATGCGTTTTTCCATTCCCCGCGACATCATCTACGGTGAAAATGCCCTCGCCCACTTAAGCCAACTCAAGGGAAAGCGAGCCATGCTGGTCACAGGTGGCAGCTCTATGCAGCGCCTGGGTTTTATCGATCAGGCCACCAACCTGCTGCAACAAGCGGGCATGCAGACCCAACTTTTCGATGGTGTGGAACCCAACCCCTCAGTAGAAACCGTGTTGCGCGGCGCGAAGGCCATGCAGGAGTTCGAACCGGAGTGGATTGTTGCCATAGGTGGCGGCTCCGCCCTGGATGCGGCCAAGGTGATGTGGTGCTTCTACGAGCATCCTGAATTGAAGTTTGCCGACATCATTACGCCTGGCTCCATGCCCCCCCTGCGCAACAAGGCACGCTTTGTCGCCATCCCCTCCACCAGCGGCACGGCATCCGAGATCACCGCCTTCTCCGTCATCACAGACACCGAAAATCACATCAAGTATCCGATTGTCGCTGCGGATATGGTGCCCGATATCGCCATTCTGGATCCGGCGCTGCCGACCAAAATGCCGCCCCATATCACCGCCAATACCGGCATGGATGTGCTGGCTCATGCCATGGAAGCCGTGGCCTCAACGGCTGCCACCTCCTTCACCGATCCCTATGCCATCGAGGCCATCCGCCTGGTACTGGGCAACCTGGAGACCGCCTACCACCACCCCGAGGACAAGGCGGCACGCTTTAACATGCACAATGCCTCGGCGCTGGCGGGTATGGCCTTCACCAACGCCTCGTTGGGCCTGGTTCACTCCCTGGCTCACAAAATTGGCGGCGAGTTTGGCGTCACTCATGGCCTGGCCAACGCCATACTGCTGCCCTATATCATCCGCTTTAACCGTCAGTTTACGGATAAGTACAGCCAGGTAGAGAAGCTGCTGGGTATCGATGACCTACCCACCACCATCGAAACCCTCAATGGCAAACTGGGCATTCCCTGCTGCTTCAAACTGTGTGATGAGGTGTCATTTGATGAGAGCAAATTCCGCGATGTGCTGGAGCGCATGAGCCAGAATGCCCATGCCGACCCCTGCACCTGGACCAACCCTGGTAAACCGACTGTGGCCGATGTGAAGAGACTCTACGAGCAGGCCTACTATGGCCAGAGTGATGATGGCAAAGCCTGCTGCTAACCGCTTGAACCCAGGATAAGATGGCCACATGCGTCGGGGGTGTACTAGGCACCCCTATTATGTGATACCGCCATCTTGCTCCGGGTTCCGTATGACCAACAAACGTCTCTTCTTTGGCCTGGATGCCACCAGCCAACGCGCCCCGCTCACCCGACTGCAACACGCGCTGGCGCTGGACGCCAAGCCCGTTGCGCCGGAGAACCTGCACCTGACCCTGCTCTTTTTGGGGCTGGTCGCCGAAGAGAGGCTGGAGGCGCTTTATCAACTGGGCCATGCCGTGGCCTGGCACCATGCCCCCCTGAGCATAACGCTGGATAAGCTGGGGCTGTTTCATCACGCCCAGGTGGCTTGGATGGGAGCAACACAGCCCCCTGCCGGGCTGCTGGCTCTGGAACACGCGCTAAGAAGTGGCGTAACCGCATTGGGCCTGCCGCTGGAAGCCCGCCCCTATCGCCCCCATGTGAGCCTCTACCGCAAAGCCCGCGTCCTGCCCGCGCTCACGCCACCGCACATCACCCTGGAGGCTCAAGCGTTGCACCTCTATGAATCCTGCTCCAACCCGGAGGGGGTGCGCTATCTCAAGCTGGCCAGTTGGCCATTAGGTTAGAGGGTTACCGACAGGCGCTGCACCACGCCCATGCTGGTAGGTGAGATGGCGGTGCCATAGGCCAGCAGCTCGACCCCGGCCGCCTGGGCCTCAACCAGTAACTGGGCATATTCAGGATCGATATGCCGAGCCGGGCACACCTGGCGGATCCCCGTATGCTGGACGCAAAACAGCACCATGGCCCGCTTGCCTTGCGCACGCATCCGCATCAACTCCCGCAGGTGCTTGCTGGCTCGTTCGCTGGGCGCATCGGGGAAAAAGCCCACCCCCTCAGCAGCCAGCTCAGGACGGGCCGCATCCCCCAGCAGGGTGACGCTCTTGACCTCCACGAAACAATCCGGCTCATCGCCCTGCGTCAGCAAGAGATCGATGCGGCTCCCCTCCTCCCCATACTTCACCTCCTGGCGCAGTGAACCATACCCGGCCAGCTCGCCAATCACCCCGGCGCCGACGGCATCGGCGATCAGGCTATTGGCGCGCCCGGTATTGACGCCGATAAAGTGCCCCGCCGCCGTTTGCGTCAACTCCCAGGTGGCGGGGTATTTACGTTTGGGGTTGGCAGAGCGGGAGTACCAGATGTGCCAACCTGGTTCGGCACACCCTGTCATGCGCCCGGTATTGGGGCAATGCAGCGTCATGACACTCCCGGCATCCCCCGTGACATCCGCCAGAAAGCGTTGATAACGACGAATAAGGCACGCACTTTGCAGTTGCAGTGACTGGAAATGGGGCAAGGGGTGAAAATGTAGGGAGTTCACGTCATCCAACCTGACTTTTGTCTGCTATAACCTAGGGAAGTACTGTTTATAGTAACGGGATGCACGACAGAGCCAAGAGAAAGCCGCCAGCACAGGCACACTCTCGGGCCAGCACTAGAGTCTGAGTCGGGGATCTCAGGCTATTTCTTCGCCACCAAGCCAGAAAAATGATGGGCTTTGGTAAAATTGTCAGCTCTAAGCCTTGAAAATGGCAAAAACGACACAATATAGCAGTACCCAAGTACAGGTAGTTGTGGCCCGAATGGCTACGACAGGTAGGCCGAGAAGGGAAAAGCAGGTCTGGCTAACAAAATCAGTCAAGTGATTTGCTCGCCCCCCAACCTTCTGATATAGATACCGGCCTTAATTATTAGTAGCCAGCACACGGTGACGTGCTGCGTTGTGCGAATTAGGAGATCAACATGCCTATGGGCGATACCAACAAATCTCTGGGACCTCTGGCCATCGCCGGTGTGGAACCTTATCAGGCGAAAGCTGGTGAGGAGTACATGAATGATGTGCAGAAGACGCACTTCCGCAAGATACTGGAGGCCTGGCGTAATCAGCTGCGTGAAGAAGTGGACCGCACCGTCGATCATATGAAGGACGAAGCCGCTAACTTCCCGGATCCGGTGGACCGCGCCGCCCAGGAAGAGGAGTTTGCCCTTGAACTGCGCGCCCGCGATCGGGAACGCAAGCTCATCAAGAAGATCGAGAAGACCCTGGTCAAGCTTGAAGAGGACGACTTCGGTTACTGCGAACATTGCGGCATCGAGATTGGCATCCGTCGTCTGGAAGCCCGTCCCACCGCCGAGCTGTGCGTGGACTGCAAGACCCTGGCCGAGATCAAAGAAAAGCAGATGGTCGGTTAAACCGCACTGCCTACACCTATCACAAGAGGGAGCCACTGGCTCCCTCTTGCTTTTCCAGAACGGCCACATAGCAACACCTAGGCACGATTCTGCTTGGCTCCCCCCGCCGCCTTGTGTCAGACTGCGGCGGCTTTTTGCTGGTTGTTGATCCGGTTGCTATGACCCTCTGTTCTCTCTCTCGCTCTGATTATGTGGGTCGTTTTGCCCCCTCGCCTTCCGGCCCCTTGCATTTTGGCTCGCTCATCGCTGCCTTAGGCTCCTTCTTGCAGGCACGCAGCCAGGGTGGCCGCTGGCTGGTGCGTATCGAAGATCTGGATCCACCGCGGGAAATACCCGGGGCTGCCGGAGAGATACTGCGAACCCTGGAGCGTCTCGGGCTGACGTGGGATGGCGAGGTGCGCTATCAAAGCCAGCACCATGAGCGTTACCAAACTGTGCTGGATAGCTGGTATCGGCAGGGGCTCGCCTATTATTGCCAATGCAGTCGAGCACAAATTCAGGCGGCCGGCGGCCTCTATCCTGGCACCTGCCGCACTCTGGGCCTGCCTGCGACAGGCAACGCCTTACGCCTGCGCTTGGCCGAGCCGGTATATGACTTTATCGATGAGCTTCATGGCCGCATCCAGGTGCCATCCGCCCTGGCCGCCGAGGAGTTCATCCTCAAGCGTCGCGACGGGCTCTTTGCCTATAATCTGGCGGTCGTGATCGATGATGCCGACAGCGGCGTGACACAAGTGGTCCGCGGCGCCGATCTCATCGAGCCGACGGTGCGACAGATAGCCCTCTACCGCCTGTTGGGGCGGCCAGAGCCCAGTTGGCTACATCTGCCTCTGGCGGTACAAAAGGCGGGCTTCAAGCTCTCCAAACAGAACCATGCCCCGGCGCTACTCCCGGGCGCAGAGGCCCGCCAGCTCTGGCAGGCACTGCAATTTTTAGGACAAGAGCCACCAGCGGAACTGCAGGGTGATCGAGATCTGCTACTGCATTGGGCCATAGCCCACTGGCAACAGCATAAAATTCCGCAAACGCTGGAGATCTTGTGGCAATAAGCCAGCCTCAGCCACTGGTTTCTCATTTTTGCATGCTGCGCTATCATAGCGCCGCTGCAACAAGCGGGTGACAATCCCGGAGGTGTACTATTTTTTCTCAGATCGCGAATTTCTGCCGTAAGGTGCTCGGTAAGGATGATGAGGGCAATTCCATGGCAGGCGAACGCCGCATTCTTACGCGGGACCAGCATCCCATCTCTCGACGCCAGATCAGCGACAATGCGCTGAAGGTACTCTATCGCCTGAATAAGTCCGGGCATGAGGCCTATCTGGTGGGCGGCGGGGTACGCGATCTGCTGCTAGGCAAAGCGCCCAAAGACTTTGACATAGTCACAGATGCCACCCCGGAGCAGATCCGTAAACTCTTCTCCAACTGTCGTCTGGTGGGGCGTCGCTTCCGTCTGGCACACGTGGTCTTCGGCCGGGATGTCATCGAGGTGGCCACCTTCCGCGGCCATCACCACAAGGTCAACACCAGTAAGCATATCTCCAGCCAGTCTGACGAAGGCATGCTACTGCGCGACAACGTCTACGGCACCATAGAAGAGGATGCCGAACGCCGGGACTTCACCGTCAACGCCCTCTACTACAGCATCAAGGATTTCAGTCTCCATGACTTCCATGGCGGCCTGGACGATCTGGAAGCCGGCACGCTGGAGCTGATTGGTGATCCCGAGACCCGCTACCGGGAAGATCCGGTGCGCATGCTGCGCGCCATCCGCTTCGCCGCCAAGCTGGATCTGCAGATCAGCGAACGCTCTGCGGCCCCGATCCTGGAGTTAGCCCCTCTGCTGCAGGACATTCCAGCCGCCCGTCTCTTCGAGGAAACGCTCAAGCTGTTCCAGGCGGGTCACGCGCTGAAGACCTATCAGCTGTTGCGGGAGTATGGCCTGTTTGCCCCCCTCTTTCCGCAAGTGGCGACTCTGCTGACGCCCGCAGGCGACAGTCCGTTTGAGCGCTTCCTGACCCAAGCGCTGCAAAATACCGATGAGCGGGTACGCGCCGATCTGCCCGTCAACCCGGCCTTCTTCTACGCCGCCCTGCTGTGGGGTGTGGTGGAGAAACGCAGCCGTGACTTCGGCAACGAGAGTTCGCTGCCGCCCCAGGACACCATGCTGTTGGCCATGAACGAGGCCATAGATCAGCAGATCAAGACCATCGCCATACCACGCCGCTTCACCTCGGACGTGCGCGAGATCTGGCTGCTACAAGACCGCCTGCCCCGCCGCTCCGGCAAACGGGCCGAGCGTCTCTTCACCCACCCGAAATTCCGTGCCGCCTTCGACTTCCTGGAGCTGCGCAGCCGCATCGACGGCCGCCTGAAGGAGCTGGTGCAGTGGTGGGCCGAGTATCAACAGGCCAATGCCGGGCAACGTAGTGAGCTGGCCGTACACTCCCGTGGCGACCACGCTGATGGCGATGCCGCGCCTGTGCATGGCGAAGAGGGCGAGAAAGCCAAGCCCCGTCGTCGCCGCCGCCGTGGCCCGCGCCGTCCCAAAGAAGGCGCGGCATGACCCCACTCTTCATCGCGTTAGGCGCCAACCTGGCGGATCCGCTACAGCAGATCCGTCAGGCCGTCAACGCCCTGCGCCAGTTGCCTGAGTCCCAATTTCTTGCCTGTTCCCCGCTCTACGGCTCCCAACCCATGGGGCCAGCCGACCAGCCCGACTATGTAAACGGCGTGGTCGCCCTGCTGACCACCCTCTCCCCCCATGCCCTGCTGGATGCCACCCAACGCATCGAGCTGGAGCAGGGCCGGGTGCGCAAGGCCGAGCGCTGGGGACCTCGCACCCTGGATCTGGATCTGCTGCTGTATGGCGACCAACTGATCGACGATGAACGCCTGACCGTGCCCCACTACGGCATGAAACAGCGCGCCTTCGTGCTGCTACCCCTATTTGATCTCGCCCCCGAGTTGGTGCTCCCCTGCGGAACCCCCCTGCGCTCGCTGGCCATCACCTGTGACCGAACCGGGCTCGAACCCCTCGCGGTCAGCCTGTAATAAGGAGTCTCCATGAGCAAAACCACAGTTAACCAACTGCTGAAGATGAAGCAGGAGGGCCAGAAGTTCTCCTCCATCACGGCCTATGACGCCACCTTCGCCCGTCTGTTTGATGAGGTGGGTGTGCCGGTGATCCTGATCGGTGACTCCTTGGGCATGGTGATGCAGGGCCACAGCGACACCCTGCCGGTGACAGTGGAAGAGATGGCCTATCACACCCGCTGTGTGCGTCGCGGCACCACCAATGCGTTGGTCATCGCCGACCTGCCCTTCATGAGCTATGCCGATACCGCCTCCGCCTGCCAGAACGCCGCCAAGCTGATGGCCGCGGGCGCCAGCATGGTCAAGATCGAGGGTGGCGAGTGGCTGGGCGACACGGTACGTCAACTCAACCGTAACGGTGTGCCCGTCTGTGGCCACCTGGGTCTGACCCCGCAATCAGTCCACGTCTTTGGCGGCTTCCGGGTACAGGGGCGCGATCTGGATCAGGCCGAAGAGATCTACCGCAACGCCCTGGCGCTGCAGGCCGCTGGCATTCAACTGCTGGTGCTGGAGTGTGTGCCCAGCAGCTTGGCCGAGCGCATCACCAAGGCGCTGCGCATTCCAGTCATCGGCATCGGTGCCGGTAATGGCACAGATGGTCAGATATTGGTGATGCACGATGCCTTTGGCCTCACCTCAGGTTATACCCCGAAATTTACCAAGAACTTCCTGGCCGAAGGGGGCGACATCCGCGCCGCCGTGCGTCTGTATATGGCACAAGTGGCCGACGGCAGCTTCCCCGGCCCCGAACAAACTTTCAATTAATTCCACTCCTGCGCCCCGGTGTCGCCAGCTGGCCGCCGGGCAACGCGAAGCGTCTCGAGGAGAGTCTCATGCAAGTGGTTAACGACACGCAAAGCCTGCGCGCCGCCCTTCGTCAGTTGCGCCAGTCAGCGGCGCGTATCGCCTTCGTCCCCACCATGGGCAACCTGCATCAGGGCCATCTGACCCTGGTCCGTGAAGCCAAGGCGCGGGCCCAGGTGGTGGTGGTCAGTATCTTCGTCAACCCCATGCAGTTTGATCGGGCCGAAGATCTGGCTAACTACCCGCGCACCCTGGAGCAAGATTGCGCCCTGCTGGCCGATGCTGGCGTGGATTTGGTGTTTACCCCCACGCCGGAGATCATCTATCCCCAGGGCTTGGGCACTCACACCTTTGTCGATGTCCCTGGCATCTCCACGCTGCTGGAAGGCGCTCTGCGTCCAGGCCATTTCCGTGGCGTAGCGACCGTGGTGACCAAGCTATTCAATCTGGTGCAGCCGGATGTGGCCTGTTTCGGTCAGAAGGATTACCAGCAATTGGCCCTGATCCGCAAAATGGTCACCGATCTGGCCCTGCCCATCGACATCATAGGCGTGCCGACAGTGCGGGCCGACGATGGCCTCGCCCTCTCCTCGCGTAATGGTTACCTCACCGCCGAGGAGCGCGCCAAGGCACCGCTGCTGGCCCGCACCATGGGCTGGCTGGGAGAGCAAGTGGCCGCTGGCGAACGAGATTTCGATGCCCTGATCCAACAGGCCAGTGAGCAGTTGGATGAAGCCGGCTTTCGCCCCGATGCCATCGATTTTGTCGATGCCGATACCCTGCTGCCCATCAGCGAACAGAGTCAAGCCGTCGTGATCCTGATCGCCGCCTTCCTGGGGCGGGCCCGTCTCATCGATAACTTAGTGGTGAATTTGCACCCACAGGGCAGATAGTTTATATTCCGCCCGCGGGCGTTCCCGGCGGGGTTGAGAGAGGAAAAGCAATGCAACGAATTATGCTCAGAGGCAAACTGCACCAGGCGCGCGTCACCCACGCCGTGCTGAATTACGAAGGCTCCTGTGGCATCGACCTGGACTTGCTCGACGCGGCAGGCATAGTCGAGAACGAACAGATCGACATCTATAACATCGAGACGGGTGATCGCTTCCACACCTACGCCATCGCCGGCGAGCGTGGTTCCAAGATGATCTCCTTAAACGGCGCCGCCGCCCGCAAAGCGGCCGTGGGCGATAGGGTCATCATCTGTGCCTATGGCCAGTTTGATGAGAGCGAAGTGGCCAGCCACAAGCCGCGCCTGGTCTACCTGGATGCCAGCAACAGCATCATTCGCACTGGCAAGGATATCCCGGTTCAGCTGACCTAAGCACAACCCGGTAGCCAATCCAGCACGGAGGCGGCCTAGGCCGCCTCTTGATTTTATCAAGGATGGCGTTTTATCAAGGGCGGCACTTGGCGGCATGGTTGAGCCTAGGGCCTCAGCTGGCTAGAATACCGCAGTCGGCCAAGGTACGAGCTGCCCCAGCACGACCCGATCGCCAATCTGCGCTTTGCTGCCATGCTTCACATGGCCACAACCGGGTGAATGAATACACCATGAGTAATGATATCCGCCTGATCGTCGGCCTGGGTAATCCAGGCCCCGAGTATGCCTACACCCGCCACAATGCGGGGGCCTGGTATGTGGCCGAGCTGGCCGCCCGGAACAACGCCAGCCTGCGCGAAGAGCCCAAGTATTACGGCCTGACCGCCCGAGTCACCCTGCAGGGTCAGGAAGTACGCTTGCTGGTGCCGACCACCTTCATGAATCTGAGCGGCAAGGCGGTATCGGCCCTGGCCAAGTTTTTCCAGATCCCGGTGGAGTCTATCCTGGTGGCCCATGATGAGTTGGATTTGCCCCCCGGCGTCGCCCGCTTCAAGCAGGGCGGCGGCCACGGCGGCCATAACGGTCTCAAAGACATCATCAGCAAGATGGGTAACAGCAAAGAGTTTCACCGTCTGCGGTTGGGCATTGGCCACCCGGGCGACAAGAATCACGTGGCTGGCTTCGTGCTGACCAAGGCTCCCCAGAAGGAGCAAGAACTTATCGATGCCGCACTGGACGAAGCCCTGCGCTGCACCGACATCCTGTTTCAACAAGATATGACCCGCGCCATGAATCGCCTCCATGCGTTCAAGGCCGGATCCTGACCTTTCTTTAGGAGAAAACCTCGATGGGTTTCAAATGCGGTATTGTCGGTCTGCCTAATGTGGGCAAATCCACCCTGTTCAATGCGCTGACCAAGGCCGGTATCGAAGCGGCTAACTTCCCTTTCTGTACCATTGAGCCCAATACCGGTGTGGTCCCCATGCCGGATCCGCGTCTGGATGCCCTGGCCGAGATCATCAAGCCTCAGCGCGTAGTCCCCACCACCATGGAGTTTGTGGATATCGCCGGTCTGGTGAAGGGTGCCTCCACCGGTGAAGGTCTGGGCAACAAGTTCCTGACCAACATCCGCGAGACCGAAGCTATCGGTCATGTGGTGCGCTGCTTTGAAGATGACAACATCATTCACGTCGCGGGCAAAGTTCACCCGGCCGAAGATATCGACACCATCAACACCGAGTTGGCGCTGGCGGATCTCGACACCTGCGAGCGCGCCATCCACCGCATCCAGAAGAAGGCCAAGGGTGGCGACAAGGATGCCAAGCTGGAGCTCTCGGTACTGGAGAAGTGCCTGCCTGTGCTCTCGGAAGCCGGCATGCTGCGCACCCTGGAGCTGACAGAAGAAGAGAAGGCAGCCATTCGCTACCTGAGCTTCCTCACTCTGAAGCCCACCATGTACATTGCCAACGTCAATGAAGATGGCTTCGAGAACAACCCCTTCCTGGATCAGGTGCGCGCCATCGCCGCCAAAGAGGGTTCCGTTGTGGTACCGGTCTGTGCCGCCATCGAATCAGATCTGGCCGAGATGGAAGATGCCGACCGTGACGAGTTCATGGCCGAGCTGGGCCTGAAAGAGCCGGGTCTCAACCGGGTGATCCGCGCCGGTTACGAGCTGCTGAACCTGCAAACCTACTTCACCGCCGGGGTGAAGGAAGTGCGCGCCTGGACCATTCCGGTCGGCGCCACCGCCCCGCAGGCAGCAGGCAAGATCCACACCGACTTCGAGAAGGGCTTTATCCGCGCCCAGACCATCGCCTTTGACGACTTTATCACCTACAAGGGTGAGCAAGGCGCCAAGGAAGCCGGCAAGATGCGCGCCGAAGGTAAGGATTACATAGTCAAAGATGGTGACGTGCTGAATTTCCTCTTCAACGTCTAAGCCCTCTGCTGGCCGAAAAAACAAGCCCTCTGTTCTGGAGGGCTTTTTTGTCTCTCTCGCATCTGCTCATGCTACCAGTTTTCATCCCGCCCCCGGCGCGTTAGCATGCTGGCCATTCGGCACTCGCTAAAAGGAATTCCCATGCAATGGGGCTTTTATAAACACTATGCACTCCTGGCCATGGGCCTGTTTCTGATCGAATTGGGGATAGCACTGTTTATCCATGATCAGCTGATCCGTCCCTGGGTCGGTGACATGCTGGTAGTGATACTGCTGTTTGCCCTTTGCCGCAGCGTGATACGCATGAATCACTATCTCCTCTCTTTGGCGGTATTGCTCTTTGCCTACGCCATAGAGATAGGGCAATACTTCAATCTGGTTGCGCTTCTGGGGCTGGAGCAGAGCCGGCTGGCTCGGGTAGTCATTGGCTCAACCTTCGATCTGCATGATCTGCTGGCCTATTCGCTGGGCGCTCTGCTTATCTGCCTGGTACAGATGTCAAGCTGCAGGCGCCGCGCTCCAGCAGCGTAGAGCGCCCGCAGCCCAAGCTCTTCTTTTCAAGCTCCCATCAGGCTCGCACGCTCTGGCTCGGAACTTGGCCAAATAGCCGCTTATACTCCCGGCTAAATTGCGACAGACTCTGATACCCCACCCGATAGGCCGCCTCGCTGACAGAGCTTTGTGCCCGGCAGACCAGCTCATGGGCCTGGTGCAGACGCAGCGCCTTGATGTATTGCAATGGCGAGGCGTTGGTCACCGCCTTGAAGTGCAGATGCAGGGTGCTGGGACTCATGTTGGCAAGATCAGCCAGGGTCTCGATATCCAGAGGTTGATCAAAATGGGCCTGGATATGACCTATTACCCTGGCAATCCGTTGGTGGTGGCGCCCCTGGGTTACAAAGGCCGCCAATTGTGGCCCCTGGGGGCCCTGCAGGGCATAAAACAGGGCCTCTTTCACCAGCAGAGGCGCCAGGATCTGTGCCTTTTGCGGCGACCCCAGCGCCTCCAGCAGACGCAGTATTACCTGGTTCATCTCGGCCGACATAGGGCAGATACAGACACCGCGCTGACTGGTCAAGGGGTCGGGCGGCTGGCTAGGTTCTCCCATCACCTCGCGCACCATATTCTCATCAATGGCAATTTTGAGCGCCAGGTAAGGCTCATTGGCCGATGCCACTGTCACATGGCCCTCCATGGGCAGTGGCACTGAGAGCGCCAGAAAATGCAGCGGGTCATACTGATACTTCTCCTGCCCCAGGTAGCTGCGCTTCTGCCCCTGCAGCACTATGTACAAGACAGGTTGGTAGACTATGGCCTGCCGCCCTGTGATGCCATTGCTGCGCACCAGGGTGATGCCGCTCGCCAGGCTCGGAAATATGCCCTGCTCCGGCACCAGGGGTAACATCTGCTGCACTAGGCTCTGCTGCTCTAGGTTCTGCTGTTCTGGGCACTGCAGCACCGGATTGGCCGCTATTGGGCTGGGCTGTGATCCACTCATCTTCTGCACTCCTCCTGCTGACTCGGCTGGCGACTGACGCTGACCAGTGTACGAGAGATAGTCCCAGCCAGTATGGGGAATTCCACAAGATCGGAGGATTAGGCAACTCCTCAGGAGGAGTGTGCTACCGGCCTCCCCCCTCTCACCGACCATACTAGCCTCGCATCATCACCCTTAGCACGAGGACACCATCATGTTAATGCGTCAATTAGGCCACCAGGGGCTCAGCGTTTCCGCCATAGGTCTGGGCTGTATGGGCATGTCGGATTTTTATGGCAGTAGCGACCAGGCCAGCAATCTGGCGGTACTGGCCAAGGCCCTGGAGCTGGGCGTTACCTTCTGGGATACCGCCGACATGTACGGTCATGGCAGCAATGAAGAGCTGCTGGGGCGCTTCTTCCAGCAGCACCCGGCAGCCAGAGAGCAGGTGCAACTGGCCAGCAAATTTGGCATCCAGCGCAATGCCCAGGGCGACTACACCGGCATAAATGGCCGCCCCGAGTATATCAAGCAGGCCTGTGATGCCTCCTTGCGTCGCCTGGGAGTCGAGCAGTTGGATCTCTACTATCAACATAGAGTGGATCAACAGGTGCCCATAGAGGAGACAGTCGGCGCCATGGCCGAGCTGGTCAAAGCGGGTAAGGTCAAATATCTGGGGCTCTCCGAGGCCAGTAGCCAGACCATAGCCCGCGCCCACAAAGTCCACCCCATCAGCGCCGTCCAGAGTGAATACTCCCTGTGGAGCCGGGATATCGAAGAGTCTGTGCTGGGTACCTGCCAGCGCCTGGGGATTGGCTTTGTCCCCTACAGCCCGCTGGGAAGAGGGTTTCTGACCGGTGCCATCCGCCAGCGTAGTGATCTGCAAGCCGATGATTGGCGCCTCTTCTCTCCCCGTTTCTCCGAGGAGAATTTTGCCCAGAATCTGCTACTGGTAGATAAGGTGGCCGCCATGGCCCAAGAGAAGGGGTGCACCAGTGCGCAACTGGCCCTGGCCTGGCTCTTGGCTCAAGCCCCCGGCATAGTGCCGATCCCCGGCACCCGCAGCAACCAACGCCTGGCCGAAAATGCGGCGGCCACTGACCTCACCTTGAGCACGATTGAGCTCACCGCACTCAATCAGACTCTGGAGCAAACCCTGATCCAGGGCGATCGCTATCCTGAGGCATTCAAGTCATTGCTGTTTGCCGATACCCCCGCCCTAGCCCTATAAAACACGAAAAAATACGCATGAGACCCGTGATAGGGTCTCATTTTTTTCCATATTTCCACTCGCCACCGATCTTTTTCCAATCCAGAACTAACTTTAAATGCAGACTGCCTGACTTTTAAGGAACAGATGCCATGCAGAAGCTGCTCCGTCACTTCAAGCTCACCACTCTATTACTGGCGATTGTCATCTGCCCTATCACCTACGCCGTCCTGATTGGTGGCTTTCTCATCTTCGGCCTGCAACAAGAGGTGACCCATGACCAGGAAGCGGTGAATCTAATGCGACTCATCACAGTACTCAACCTGGTGGTCGACACCAATGCCGCCGAGCGTGGTATCAGCATGGGGTTCCTAGCCAGCCAAGGAGCACGCTTTCGCAGTGAACTGCAGCAACGACAACAAGCCAGTGATGCCGCTTATCAGGCACTGCGCCAACATCTCGTCACCCTCCCCACCTACCAGACCCAGTTAACCGACATTCTAAGCAGCGAGGCCAAGCGGACAGAGATCCGGGAGCAGGTAGCCACACTCAAAACTCAGGGGGTATTCCTGGGTTTTAGCCATATCAATCAGCAACTCCTGGATGATATTCGTCTGCTGATAGGGAGGATACCCGTCGCCTATATCCGCAATGAAGGCGAAGGCGTGATCGCCCTCCTCCAACTCAAGGAACAAGCCGCCCAGATCCGAGGCTTGGTCAATGGCCTGCTCACAGCCAACCAGGCCACCCCGGAGCAACAAGTTAGCCTGAGCATGCTGCGCCGGGAGGAGCAACGGCAGTTGGAAATGCTGCATACCCTGGCTCTCACCTCACAACGGCAAACATTACAAAGTTGGAATGCCCAGAGCGAGTGGCAGCAGGTGATACACATACTGACCCAGATCAGCCAACAGGGAGCCGGCCCCTTCCCCGGTCTGGAGGCGAAAAGTTGGTTTAACCTAGCCACACGACGAATTGAACAAATGACGGCGCTGGCCGACCAACAAATTAGTGCTATGACGGCCGAAAGCGAAAAGAAGATCCAGAAGAATCAGTGGGCTGTCTGGATTTCCTGCTTCATGGCGGTGACCTCGACCCTGTTTTTGCTCGGTATCAGCCTGATGATTATCCGTATCACCAGCCACAGAGTGAGGCACATTGAACTGACCCTGGGACAGATAGCCGATCAGCAAGACTTGAGTCTACGGATCAACGAAAGTGGAAACGACGAACTGGCGCATATTGGTCTCGCCGTGGATAACCTGCTGCAAAACATGGTGTACCTACTCGATGGACTAAAAAATCACGCCGCCGAAGCACAGCAAGTAGCGGCGACCGTTGATAAACTCAGCGAGCAAGGCACACAACAAGCCCTAGCCACCCACCAACATGCCGATCAAATCGCTGCCGCCATAACCCAGATGGCACAATCGAGTATTGATGTAGCAGAGCACACCAAACAAGCCTCATTAGACACACAAGCTGTGCGCACTCTCGGAGCCGAAAACCGGGCCGTGAGTAGCCAGGCCAATCACTCTATTCGTCACCTGATGCAAGAGATCCAGCAAACTCACCATGAAGTAGACAGCCTAAGCAACGATAGTCGGCAGATAGGCTCTATCCTCGATACCATCCATGCCATCGCTGAACAGACCAATCTGCTGGCTCTGAATGCCGCGATTGAAGCCGCCAGGGCCGGTGAGCAGGGGCGCGGATTCGCGGTAGTTGCCGATGAGGTTAGGCAACTAGCCAACCGGAGTCAAAATGCGACCGGAGAGATCCGTACCATGATCAATCAACTGCAACAAAGTGCCGCCAGCGCACTGCAGCAGACGGCCCGCAGCCACACCAGCAGTGAAGAGACGGTTCAAGCCATCAGTCAGGCCGAACGAGCCATGCTGACCCTGTTTGAACACATAGATAGCCTCAATGGCATCATAGAGCAGATAGCCCTCTCCGTAACCGAACAGACCAGAGTTGCACAGCTGATCAACGAGCAGGTAGAGGGGGTGGCCACCCTGGCCGATGGTACTCACCAGATGGTCACAATGAGCCACCAACAGACCCAACTGCTGGACCAGACAGCCAGTCGGATCCACCATGAGCTGGATGCCTTTCGCTTACATCGTCAGATAAACTAGATAAGCCGAGTGAGTTTTATACAATTTATCCCGCAGCAGAGGGGCTAACCCCGCTGCTGCGGCCAATTCTTCGCCAAGCGGTAGACGGCACGGGAAAAAGGGGTTGACGCCCAAAGGGCAGATCCGCATAATTCGCCCGCACAGTTGAGCAGGGTACTGTTTAACAGTGAAGAGAGATGGCTATGTAGCTCAGTTGGTTAGAGCATCGCACTCATAATGCGGGGGTCACAGGTTCGAATCCCGTCATAGCCACCATAATTGGGGTGTCGCCAAGCGGTAAGGCAGCGGGTTTTGATCTCGCCATACCTAGGTTCGAATCCTAGCACCCCAGCCATCTCTTTGATGTCTCGCATCGTCTTGATGGTTGACTGATGGTTAGCTGGTCACCAGCATCTCTTCATATTGTGCAGCAGAATTTTTGATTGGGGTGTCGCCAAGCGGTAAGGCAGCGGGTTTTGATCTCGCCATACCTAGGTTCGAATCCTAGCACCCCAGCCATCTTCTACATTTCCTTGCAGAAGTTGGTTGGTCAAGTGAAATTCTGTTCCCGGATGGGGTGTCGCCAAGCGGTAAGGCAGCGGGTTTTGATCTCGCCATACCTAGGTTCGAATCCTAGCACCCCAGCCATCTCTTTGATGGTTGACTGAGTTGTTGGTTTTGATCTCGGCAATATGCCTAGGCTCAAATCACAGCACCCCAGGCATCTATTACTGTGTAGATAGTTTTTAGCTAGGTGTTACACCTAAGTCCAAACTCAGCTACCAGCAAGCAGGTTCCAATAGTAAAAGTTTCAAAATGGCTATGTAGCTCAGTTGGTTAGAGCATCGCACTCATAATGCGGGGGTCACAGGTTCGAATCCCGTCATAGCCACCATCCACTGGGGTGTCGCCAAGCGGTAAGGCAGCGGGTTTTGATCTCGCCATACCTAGGTTCGAATCCTAGCACCCCAGCCATATTTTGATACATTGGATTGAGTTGTTGGTTTTGATCTCGGCAATATGCCTAGGTTCGAATCCTAGCCCCCCAACCATATTGCTCCGATAGTAAAAAATTCAAAATGGCTATGTAGCTCAGTTGGTTAGAGCATCGCACTCATAATGCGGGGGTCACAGGTTCGAATCCCGTCATAGCCACCATCTCCCCCTGCACCTCGTTAACTTCACTTTACTGACCATCCGTTTCGTGGCTAATGCCTGCGCCTCTCATCACACCCCCACTCTCATTACAGACCCAGTGCATAACGCAGCGCCTTACGCTTGATAGGCCCGGCATGTTCTGCGGCCAGCAACCCCACGTTGCGCAATAAGCGCAGTGGCGCAGCCTGATTGCTAAAAGTCAGGTAGAAGAGATCCATGGCCGACTGCATCAACAGATTGTCGCGCCGCCTAACCCTCTCATACCCCTTGAGCACGAGCCCATCATCCCATGCCTCACCACTTTGCTGTGCCTCGGCAATGCGCTGACAAAGTTCGGTCACATCACGAAACCCCAGATTCACCCCCTGCCCCGCTAGCGGGTGTATGGTATGCGCCGCATCGCCTAACAACACGACCCGTCCCGCCACATAGCGCTGAGCATGACGCCGTGTCAGGGCAAAGCTGCCGCGCCCCGTCACCTGGAACTCAGGCAAACGAGAGGGGAAATGGCTCAGGATCTCCTGGGCCAGTTGCGTAACTGGCATGGCTTCCAAGGCGCGGATCCGCTCAGGCGTGTCATACCAGACCAGGGAAGCATGGGAGCCCGCCAGCGGCAGGAAAGCCCGAGGCCCCTGTGGGGTGAACTGCTGCCAGGTAATATCCTGTTGCCCTCCCGCTATATCCACATTGACCAGCAGGCAGCGCTGGCGATAGTCCCAACTGGTGGTACCAATATGACTCAGGCTGCGAGTCAGGGAGTGCGCCCCATCCGCCCCCAGCACCAGACGCGTGCGTAACCTCTGGCCGCCACTCAAGGTGAGATCGACCCCGCTGGCATCCTGCTGCAACGCCACCAGCTTGGCGGGCACACACAGGCTGACGCCCAAGCGTTCCAACTCTTGCCAGAGCGCCAGCTGGATCAGCCGATTCTCGACTATATATCCCAGCTCGCTCACCCCCAGCTCGTCGGCATGAAAGCGGGTCGCCATCTCCTCCCGCTCCCAGACTTCCAACCGCCGATAGGCGCAAGCGCGCATGGCCAGCAGCGGCTGCCAGACGCCGCAGGCCTTCAGCAAGGTGATAGAGGCCGGACTGATGGCCGACACCCGCAGATCCATGGCCTGCTCGGCACAGAAGGGTTGGGGCACGGCGCTCTCAAGAACACAGACACGCAAACCGCTCTGGGCCAGGCGACAGGCCGCAGCCGCCCCCACCATGCCACCACCAACCACGGCAATATCACACTCTGCAGGCAAAGAACTGACGGGCATAGCGCAGGGAAGGGTGGACATGGGCACTCTCTTGATAAGGATCAGGCTCGGAACTGCCATTCTACCTGACAGGTAGCGATTTGGCCTCACCCCCGCTTCACCCTTGGCTAACCCGCAATAACCCCATAAAAATGGGGGCTGGATAGAATCTGGTCACCACTCGGGATAGGGGGTAGAATAGCCGGTCCTTCAGGCCCGAAGCGTCAGCGCCTCCGGCCTTAACCGTTTTTTAGGTAAGTACGCAAGAATCTCCATGAGCAAAAAAGTGCATATCAAGACCTGGGGCTGTCAGATGAACGAGTACGACTCGTCCAAAATGGCCGATCTGTTGGGCGCCTCCCAAGGCTATGAGGCCACCGAGCTGGCCGATGAGGCCGATGTACTGGTGCTTAACACCTGTTCAATCCGGGAAAAGGCCCAGGAGAAACTGTTCCACCAACTGGGTCGCTGGAAAGAGCTGAAGAAGCAAAATCCTGATCTGGTGATCGCCGTCGGCGGCTGTGTCGCCTCCCAAGAGGGTGATGCCATTCGCCAGCGAGCGCCACAGGTCGATATCGTCTTCGGCCCCCAGACCCTGCACCGCCTGCCTGAGATGATCAAGCAAGTGCAAGGTGGCAAGGGCGCTCAGGTGGATGTCTCCTTCCCCGAGATCGAGAAGTTCGATGCCCTGCCCGAACCCCGCGCCGAAGGCCCGACCGCCTATGTCTCCATCATGGAGGGGTGCTCCAAATACTGCACCTACTGCGTGGTGCCCTATACCCGGGGCGAAGAGGTGAGCCGTCCACTCGACGATGTGTTGTTCGAAATTGCCCAGCTGGCCGCCCAAGACGTGCGTGAAGTCAACCTGCTGGGGCAGAACGTCAACGCCTATCGGGGCCCGACCCATGATGGCGAGATCTGCTCCTTCGCCCAGTTGCTACGTCTGGTCGCCGCCATCGACGGGATAGATCGCATTCGCTACACCACCAGTCATCCTATCGAATTCACCGACGATATCGTCGAGGTCTACAAGGATACCCCCGAGCTGGTCAGCTTCCTGCACCTGCCAGTGCAGAGTGGTTCGGATCGTATCCTGACTATGATGAAGCGCCCGCACACGGCGCTAGAGTACAAATCCAAGATCCGCAAGCTGCGGGCGGCTCGTCCGGACATCACCATCAGCTCCGACTTTATCGTCGGCTTCCCCGGTGAGACGGATGAGGACTTCGCCCGCACCATGAAGCTCATCGACGATGTGAAATTCGATATGAGTTTCAGCTTCATCTTCAGTCCGCGCCCCGGCACGCCGGCCGCCGACATGCCGGATGACACTCCCATGGAGGTGAAGAAGGAGCGTCTCTATCACCTGCAGCAGGTCATCAACAACCAGGCCATGCAGTACAGTCGGGAAATGTTCGGCACCATCCAGCGCATTCTGGTGGAAGGTCCGTCGAAGAATGACGTGATGGAGCTGCGCGGTCGTACCGAAAACAGTCGCGTCGTCAACTTCGAGGGGGATGCTCGCCTGATTGGTCAGTTTGTCGATGTGGAGATCACCGAAGTGTTCCCCCACTCCCTGCGTGGCAAGCTAGTACGTACCGAAGCCCAGATGGCGTTGCGCCAAAGCATTCGCCCCAGCGAGATCCTGGCCCGTCGCCCCGATGGCGTGGCCGATGAGCTGGGTGTCGCCACCTTCCGTCCCTGAGCCTGCCGGGGGCCGCTGCGCCCCCGTTTTCTAATTCGTCCGAGAGCATTGCCCGAGAGGATACATTGAGCCGTCATATCACCACCCTGGATCTGCACCTAGAGCCAGCCGATGCACAACGGCTGGCCAGCCTGTGCGGCCCTTTTGATGACAACATCAAGCAGATCGAACGCCGTCTAGGGGTCGAGATCGTCTACCGCCACAACCACTTCCAGATACTGGGTAAAGCGATCCAAGCCCAAGCCGTCTTTGAGCTGCTCAAACAGCTCTATGTGGAGACGCAGCCCCTACGCGGCCAGAAGCTTATCGACCTGACGCCAGAGCAGGTTCATCTGGCCATAGCGGGTTGCCACGCCCTGGAGCAAGCGCAGAGCGAACCGGATGAGGCTGCGGGCACCCTCCCCTATGGCAAGGAGGTCAACATCAAGACCAAGCGCGGCATGGTCAAACCCCGCACCCCGAATCAAGCCCAATACCTGGCCAATGTGGTAACCCATGACATCACCTTTGGCATAGGCCCAGCCGGTACCGGCAAGACCTATCTGGCCGTGGCCGCTGCGGTGGATGCCCTGGAGCGGCAAGAAGTACGTCGCATCCTGCTGACCCGCCCGGCGGTAGAGGCGGGCGAGAAACTGGGTTTTTTGCCGGGCGATCTCTCCCAGAAGGTGGATCCTTACTTGCGCCCCCTCTATGACGCCCTGTTCGAGATGCTGGGTTTCGAACGGGTGGAAAAATTGATCGAGCGCCAGGTGATCGAGATAGCCCCACTGGCCTATATGCGCGGCCGCACCCTGAACGATGCCTTCATCATACTGGACGAAGGGCAGAACACCTCGGTAGAGCAGATGAAGATGTTCCTCACCCGCATCGGCTTCAACTCCAAGGCGGTAGTCACAGGCGACATCACCCAGATCGACTTGCCGCGCAACCAAAAATCGGGCCTGCGCCATGCCATCGAGGTGTTAAGCGGTGTCGAGGGGCTCTCCTTCAACTTTTTCCAGGCCGGCGATGTGGTTCGTCATCCGGTTGTCGCACGCATAGTCCAGGCTTATGAATCCTTCGAGGAGCAGCAACGCCGCCTCGAGGCCGAACGTAAGTCGGGTCATCATCCTCAGGAGCCACAAGCATGAGTGTCATTCTCGATCTGCAACTGGCCTGCGCCGATGAGAGCGGCCTGCCCACCGAAGCCGAGTTTCAACGCTGGCTGGATGCCGCCATCCTTCCCTTCCAACAGGAGGCCGAGGTGACCATTCGCCTGGTGGATGTCGCCGAGAGCAATGAGCTGAATCTCACCTATCGCGGCAAGGATAAACCCACCAATGTGCTCTCCTTCCCCTTTGAGTGCCCACCCGGCATTGAGCTCCCCTTGCTGGGCGATCTCATCATCTGCCGTCAGGTGGTAGAGCAGGAAGCCCAGGAGCAAAACAAGCCATTAGCGGCCCATTGGGCCCATATGGTTGTGCATGGCAGCCTGCATTTGCTAGGGTATGATCATATTGAAGATGACGAAGCCGAAGAGATGGAAGCCCTGGAGATAGAATTCCTGGCGGCACTCGGCTTTGCCAACCCTTACCAAGACGATGAGATCTAAGGACACATCCAATCATCATGAGTGACGAACAGAGTCAGCCCACGACCCCACAGCGCAAGAAATGGCTCGATCGCTTGAGCCACCTGTTTCAGGGCGAACCTAAGGATCGCCATGAGCTGGTAGGCATGATCCAGGATGCCGAAGAGCGCGACGTCATTGATGAAGAGACCAAAGAGATGATCGAGGGGGTGCTCGAGATCGCCGAGCTACGGGTACGTGACATCATGATACCCCGCTCCCAGATGGTCACCATACGCCGCAATCAGCCGGTCGCCACCTTCCTGCCCATCATAATCGACTCTGCCCACTCCCGTTTTCCGGTCATCAACGAAGACAAGGATCATGTAGAGGGGATCTTGCTAGCCAAGGATCTGCTGCAATTCGCCTTCGGCCTCACCGACGAGCCCTTCACCTTTGATAAGGTGCTGCGCCAGGCCGTAGTGGTACCGGAAAGCAAGCGCGTGGATCGCCTGCTCAAGGAGTTTCAGCAGCAGCGCTATCACATGGCCATAGTGGTCGATGAGTTCGGCGGCGTCTCGGGCCTAGTCACCATAGAGGATATACTGGAGCTTATCGTCGGCGAGATCGAGGATGAGTACGATGCCGGAGACGAGGAGCAAGAGCAGATCCGCCGGATCAGCAAGAGTGTCTTCGCCGTTCATGGTCTGACGCCGATTGAAGAGTTCAATGAATTCTTCGACAGCAACTTCAGCGATGAAGAGGTCGATACGGTGGGCGGTCTGGTGATGCATGCCTTCGGCCATCTGCCCAAGAAGGGAGAGTCAGTGACGCTGGCCGACTTCAGCTTCAAGGTGGTGCATGCCGATCGCCGTCGTCTGCTGCAACTGCAGGTGAAGATCCCCCAGACCCACGAAGCTGAGGGTGATAGTCAAGAGCAGCCGTAAGAGCGGACCAACTGCCGTTGACGACAGCTTAAATTGGCCGGTGCCCTGCACTGGCCTTCCCATTTTCTGACTCAAGCTCACTAACTTAGACCCTATGATGACTCGACTCGCTTCTCTCACAGCTGGCTGGCGCGCCCCCCTTATTGCCACCCTGCTGGGCGCCGCTACTGTACCTGCCTTCGCCCCCTGGAATATTTGGCCCCTAGCGCTGTTGACCCTGGTGGGCCTGAACCTGCTGCTGCCTGGGCAGGGCGCGCGCCGCGCTGCCCTGCTGGGCTTCTGTTTCGCCTTCGGCCTCAACCTGCCAGGTCTGTGGTGGATCCATGTCAGCATGACGGCCTTTGGGGGCATAGCCCTGCCGGTCGCCTTCTTGATGGTCGCGCTGCTGGCGGCCTACCTGGCGATCTATCCCGCCCTGGCCTGCGGCCTGTTGGCCAAGCTGTTTCCCCGCGCGAAGCAAGAGCCCGCCTGGCTACGCCCGCTCTTCACCCTACCCGCCCTCTGGCTGCTATCAGACTGGGCCATGGGCCATATTCTTACCGGCTTTCCCTGGCTCTGGTTTGGCTACAGCCAGATCGACTCGCCTCTGGTGGGGATAGCCCCCGTGCTGGGAGTTCAGGGCGTGACGCTGGCCCTGCTGATTGCCGCAGGCGCCATCTCTCTGGCACTGCGCCAGCGCCGCCCGCTCTGGCTGCTGCTGCCCCTGGCGCTGTATGGCGCGGGTGGCCTGTTGCAACGCATCGAGTGGACGCAAGCTGGCAAGCCCGTCAAGTTTGCCCTGATGCAGGGCAATATTCCTCAGGCCGCCAAGTGGGATCCGAAGAACATCAAACCCACCCTGCTGCGTTATCTGGACATGAGCCGGGATCACCAGGACACCACCATCATGGTCTGGCCTGAATCGGCCATCCCCGCCCTGGAAAATGAGATGCAGCCGTTTCTCGCCAATATCGACAGTGCCATGCGCTTCAATAAGGTGGGTTTTATTACCGGCATCCAGTATATGGATCCTGATCATGGCCGCTTCTACAACGGCCTCATCAGCATAGGTCAGATCGATACCGCAGGTAAGGAGGCATATCGTTTCGGCCAAGGTAGCCGTTATTACAAGAGTCACCTGCTGCCAATTGGCGAGTTTGTCCCCTTTGGCAATCTGCTGCGCCCCATTGCCCCCTTCTTCAATCTCCCCATGTCCTCATTCAGCCGGGGAGAGACAGTGCAAACTAACCTGTTGGCCAATGGCTATCGCTTCGCCCCCGCCATCTGCTACGAAATGGCCTTCTCCGATGAGCTACGGCAGAACGTCCATGCCGATACCGACTATCTACTGACGGTGAGCAACGACACCTGGTTTGGTACCACCCACGGCCCCTGGCAGCATATGGAGATCACCCGCATGCGCGCCATTGAATTTGGCAAGCCGCTCATTCGCGCCACCAACAGTGGCGTCACGGTCGCCTTTGATGGCAAGGGTAAGCAACTGGGTATCTTGCCCCAGTTCAAGCAGGAGGTATTACGCGTGGAAGTGGCACCGGCTAAGGGACAAACCCCCTATAACCGCATCGGCAGCTGGCCGCTATTTGGCTTTGTAGTCATGGCGTTGCTGGGCGCCTTCTGGTATCAGCGCAAGTTCGCCCTTAAGAGTGACGCAGCTGGGCTCTAACCTGCATCAGGGCAAACCCCAATAGATTGGCACCACGCCACAAGGCGGGCGTGGTGACCTCTAGCGCATCATCGGCATAGCCTATGCTCCATACCCGGTCAGTGGGGTTGGCGGAGACCAGTACCGCCTCCCCTGTCCCCACCAGGTAATCCTGCAACGGCCTATGCTGGCTGAACTTGTGCAGATTACCCTCGACAACAATCGCATAGCGGCGACAAGCCCACAGGGCCTCATCATAGCCCTGTACCTTACGCCCCAGATATTGGGCTTCGCTAGGATCTTGCGAGGCGACAATTCGCGCCACCATCTCCTCATCACCAAACAGTCTGGCCTTAGCCGCCATCATGTAGTGCTCGGCGGTTGAATAGCGCACGCCTGCCACCTCAAAAGAGGCATCCCACCACTGGCATAGCACGCCAGGTCCAAGCGGCTTACCCAGAGTGGGGATGGGCCCCCAAAACGCAAGGTACTCCAGTTCAGGCTCCCGCGCCGCCTGCTCGATCAGACGTGCCAATAGCGGGTGCGGATAGCGATGGGATGGCTTGGTCATGAGAGCCTCCTGTTGGTAAGGGAGCGGCGGCTAGGCACCTGGCGCGGGGATCTGCCCGCAGATGCCATCAATAAAGGTTTTCAAGGGTTTTACCAGAGGCGAATCATTGCGCACGCCGCCAAACTCATCCGAGACAAGGATCTCCTTTTTCGAGCCATCCTTTTGTAACTGATAAGCCAGGTACATATGAGCCCCGCCGCCAATCAACATATTGCCGCTAATGTTGCCATATGACAATTGTTCGATAGCCGAGCGGAGTGTCTTGGCGCTGAGTTTGACGTTTTTGGTCTCGACCGAGCGCAGCGTATCTTGGGTGCCCCACAACCAGACTGATCTCTCTATCACCACAAATCCCGTGCTACTGATACGGCACGAGGTGGAGTAGAAATCGGTCGGGGTGGTTGCCGAGGAACGACTCACCTGAAACAGCATCTCAGCCGAAGCGCTGGAAACCAGCACGGGGAGCAACAACAAGGGCCACAACGGGCGGAACACAGATCGCAGCATGGATAAACCTCCTGTTTAGCTAGCCGCCAGTTCGGCCAACAGAGCCATTCTAAGCTCTTGGCATCGGCATACAGCTATCCACTCCCGTAATTGGTATTACCATAAAAAAATGAGCGGCACTCCACCTTGGCCAAGTGACCGCACCGTCACTCTTTATTAAACAAAAACGGCGACCCTAGGGTCGCCGTTGACTGAATCTTTGCCGGCGTTTAGACCGGATTGAGGCGCTCTGGCATGCCGGTACGCTGCTCCAGGGTCTGCTTGACCATGAAGGAGTCACTATCCTTGTTGGCGATGAAGCGGGTAATAGTCGGCGTCATGGGCAGCGGAGCATCCAGGGTGGATTGCAACTCATCCTGGCTGCGAGACAGGGGCTGGTGCACTTCCAGGTAGCGACCGCCATCCGGCTCTACTGTCGCCTTTACGGGTTGGTTCACGAATTGCACTCGGGTACCGACCGGGACCTGGTTAAACAGGTATTCGATATCTTCGTTGCGCAGACGCACACAGCCATGGCTGACCCGCAAGCCAATGCCAAACGAGGCGTTGGTACCATGCACGGCGTAGAGGCGGCCGATGTAAAGAGCAAACAGCCCCATGGGGTTTTCAGGACCGGCCGGAACGACGGCGGGCAGAGGCTCACCTTTGGCGGCGTACTCGGCATGGACCTTAGCTGTCGGCGTCCAAGTCGGATTGGCCCGCTTGCGTTGCACCGAGGTCACCCAGTTTTCCGGAGTATCAGTCCCCAGCTGACCTATGCCGATCGGCAAAACCTCCACCACATTGCGCCCCTTGGGGTAGTAGTAAAGACGCATTTCCGCCACGTTGATGACAATACCTTCACGAGGTGCATCCGGCAGGATCAACTGGTGCGGTATCTTCAGCACGCTGCCAGCCTTGGGCAGGTAGGGATCCACACCCGGATTAGCTTCCAGCATGTTGGTCAAACCCAACTGAAACTGAGCCGCAATCGTCTCCAGAGGCTGTTTATCATCAGGAACCACATACTCCTGGTTATCACCAATCAGTCGGCTGTTGGCCGCAGGCAGGGCGTATTCGAGGGCCGAGGCCGGCAAACTGTTCAAGGTCAGACCAAACAACAAGGCTGAGGCGGTGGAGCGAAGGATGTTCATAAAAGTCCTGTAAGGTTCTCTGATACCAAGCAAATAACCACGGCATGTGGTGGGTCTGACGCTCATGACAGATGAGTTCGTGACCAAGCCCGGCATTTTTCCCCGAACCGAGCAAGATTTCAACTCTAGCGTGATGGCTGGCACAGAAAAAAGGACCGAAGAAGGCGCAGAGGAAAGAGAAGGGCGCACTTGGCGCCCATCTTTACTCGGGGTATTGCGTTGCAGATGCCAAATATCTCAAAACAACCGTATCAGGGAGCCAAGGCCTCGCGACTAAATTCACTGCCGCCACACTCGATACAACTGACTATGCGCTCAGGGTGCAGCACCCAACGGCGGTGGCCGCACTGGTTGCACACCAAGACCCCCAAAGACATACGATCACCGACCTTATAGACGCCTTTGTGCTGCACCTCATCCAGCACCGCCTGCCACTCCACCTGAGTGCGGTCGGTCAACTCCAGCAGCCAACCCCAAATGGACTCCTGCAAGGCATTAAAGAAGGCCGAGTCCTTATAGCCGCCGGGAGCCTCCTCGAACTCCCGCAGATCCTCCCGGACATACTCGGCGATGAGCGCCAGCTCATCTCGAGTCAGCTCACCCGCGGCCTCCAGATAGGCTTGGGTGCGCTCCAATAACTTGCTTAAATTGGCCTCAGGCTCGGCGGCACGCCACTCGGCCTTCAGTCGCTCGATAAACGCGGCATAGCCTCTCAACTCTTTGGGCATAACCTGACTCCTCTTGGCAACTAAGGAAAGCAGCCAACCGCACTCATGGTTGACTGCCAGCCCATCACTATTGTTGGTGTGAACGTTAGCAAGTATTCTATGGTGGTTTTCTAACAGGATAGCCTATCCAATTCACACATATCGGATGTCACTGATGTCAGCCATGCAAGAACATTATAATCCCCAAGACCTGGAGCCGGCCGTACAGCAGCACTGGGATAAGAATCTGACTTTCAAGGCCGTAGAAAAGGTCGACAAAGAGAAGTTTTACTGTCTCTCCATGTTCCCCTATCCGTCTGGTCGTCTACACATGGGGCATGTGCGCAACTACACCATCGGTGATGTCATCTCCCGTTACCAGCGCCTGAATGGCAAAAATGTGATGCAACCCATAGGTTGGGACGCTTTCGGCCTGCCGGCAGAAAATGCCGCCATCAAGAACAACACAGCCCCCGCCAAGTGGACCTACGAAAATATCGCCTACATGAAGCGCCAGTTGAAGATGCTGGGGCTGGCCTACGACTGGGATCGCGAAATCGCCACCTGTACGCCGGAATACTATCGCTGGGAACAGTGGTTCTTTACCGAGCTCTATAACAAGGGGCTGGTTTACAAGAAGACCTCCTCCGTTAACTGGTGCCCGAATGACCAGACGGTGCTGGCCAACGAGCAGGTGCAGGATGGCTGTTGCTGGCGCTGTGATACCCCGGTGGAGCAAAAAGAGATCCCCCAGTGGTTTATCAAGATCACCGCCTATGCCGAAGAGCTGCTGACCGATCTGGATAAACTTGATGGCTGGCCGGAGATGGTCAAGACCATGCAGCGCAACTGGATTGGCCGCTCCGAAGGCCTGACCATGACCTTCGCCGTCGACGGCAGTGACGAACACTTCGATATCTACACCACCCGCCCAGACACCCTGATGGGCGTTACCTACGTGGCCGTGGCCGCCGGGCACCCGCTGGCCAAGCAGGCTGCCGAGCACAATCCGGCCCTGGCTCACTTCATCGAAGAGTGCAAGAACACCAAGGTGGCCGAAGCCGAGCTCGCCACCATGGAGAAGAAGGGGATGGCTACTGGCCTCTATGCCCTGCATCCACTCGCTGGTCGCCGCGTCCCCATCATGGTGGCTAACTTCGTACTGATGGACTACGGTACCGGCGCTGTCATGGCCGTACCGGCCCACGATCAGCGCGACTACGAATTTGCCCAGAAGTATGGTCTGGAGATCCGCGGCGTCATCCGCCCGACAGATGGCAGCGAGCTGGATATCAGTGCCGTGGCCTATACCGACAAGGGCCTACTGTTCAACTCTGGCGAATTTGATGGTCTGGCCTTCCAGGCCGCCTTCGATGCCATCTGCGCCAAGCTCGAAGCCCTGGGCAAGGGCAAGCGCACTGTCAACTTCCGCCTGCGCGACTGGGGGGTTTCCCGCCAACGCTACTGGGGCGCCCCTATCCCCATGCTGACCCTGGAAGATGGCAGTGTGGTGCCCGCGCCTCACGATCAACTGCCGGTGATCCTGCCGGAAGAGGTGGTGATGGATGGGGTACAGAGCCCCATCAAGGCCGATGCCGAGTGGGCCAAGGCCAGCTTTAACGGCCAACCGGCCCTGCGCGAGACCGACACTTTCGACACCTTCATGGAGTCCTCCTGGTACTACGCTCGCTACTGCAGCCCCGATTACCAAGAGGGGATGCTGGACAGTGAACGCGCCAACCACTGGCTGCCGGTGGATCAATATATCGGTGGCATCGAACACGCCTGTATGCACCTGCTCTATGCCCGCTTCTTCCACAAGCTGCTGCGCGATGCCGGCATGGTCAAGAGCGATGAGCCCTTCACCCGTCTGCTCTGTCAGGGCATGGTGCTGGCCGATGCCTTCTACTACACCGAACACGGCGCCCGCGTCTGGGTCAGTCCGGTGGATGTGAAGGTGGAGCGCGACGAGAAGGGGCGCATCATCAAGGCCGTGGACAACGAGGGGCGTGAGGTGATCCACACCGGCATGACCAAGATGTCCAAGTCCAAGAACAACGGCATAGACCCGCAACTGATGGTCGAGCGTTACGGCGCCGATACCGTGCGTCTGTTCATGATGTTTGCCTCCCCGGCCGACATGACCCTGGAGTGGCAGGAGTCCGGAGTCGAGGGAGCCCAACGCTTCCTGCGCCGACTGTGGAAGGCGGTGGCCGAGCATACGGCCCGAGGCCCAGTAGGGGCTCTGGATGTTGCCAGCCTCAGCAATGAGCAGAAGGCGCTGCGCCGTGAGCTGCACAAGACCATAGCCAAGGTATCCGATGACATAGGTCGTCGTCAGACCTTCAACACCGCCATCGCCGCCATCATGGAGCTGATGAACCGGCTGGCCAAGGCAGCGCAAGAGTCCGAGCAAGACCGCGCCCTGACCCGCGAAGTGCTGAGCAAGGTGATCCTGATGCTCTACCCCATCACCCCCCACATAGGTTTTGCCCTGTGGCAAGAGTTGGGTGGTAGTGGCGTCATCGATGATGCCCAGTGGCCAGTGGCCGACAGTTCCGCCTTGGTGGAGGATGAAAAGCTGGTGGTGGTACAGGTCAACGGTAAGGTGCGCGGCAAACTTACCGTGCCTGCGGATGCCAGCGAAGAGCAGGTCAAGGCTCTGGCTTTTGCCGATAGCAGCGTGGCCAAATTCACCGAAGGCAAGGAAGTGCGCAAGGCCATTTATGTGCCGGGCAAGCTGCTGAATCTGGTTGTGGCATAAAGAGGTGATGATGAACACAGGCCTAACTCGTTGGTTGCTGTTGCCCCTGCTGGGCCTGTGGCTCTCTGGCTGCGGTTTACATATGCGGGGGGCGATCAACATCCCCCCCGAATATCAAAAGGTGCAGTTGAACGGCGACGATAAGAGCGATCTCTACCGCATGGTCGCCATCCGTCTCGAGCGGGTGGGCGTCCAATTGGTGGAAGGACGATCCGATGTCCCCCAACTGACCCTGGGCAATATCCAGATTAACAATCAGGTAGCCTCGGTGGATAGCCGCTCCCAAGACGTGGAGTACATAATGCAGTTCAATACCCAGTACAGCCTCTCGCTGCCAAATCATGAGCCCCAGAAGTTCAACGCCACCTTTAACCGCAGCTTCCTCAACAAGAGTTCGGAGGCCCTGGCCTCCAGCCGTGAGCAGGAGCAGCTCACTCATGAGATGCTCGAGCAATCGGCGGATCTGATCCTGATCCAGCTCAGCCGCCTCAAGTACTGATGCGGCTCTACCCGGAACAACTCGACGCTCATCTCAAGGCAGGGCTCAAGCCCTGCTATCTGGTGTTTGGCGATGAACCTCTACAAAAGCAGGAGGCGCTGGATGCCATCCGCGCCGCCGCCCTGCAGCAAGGCTTTAGCGAGCGCTACCGTTATGCTACCGATGACAACCCGGATTGGGAGCAGGTGCTGGCCAGCTGCCATGCCCTGAGCCTGTTTGCCAGCCGCCAGATATTGGAGCTGGAGTTGGGCGAGAAGTCCCCCAAGGAGTGGGCCGAACGCATCCAGGCCATCCAGGCGGCCCTGCATCCCGATCTGCTGTTGCTTGTCTCCGGGCCCCGGCTCTCTGCAGCCCAAAGCAAGGCCAAATGGTTCGACGGCCTCAATCGCCTGGGGGTCTACCTCCCCATCACCTTTCCCGAGGGACGCCACTTCACCCGCTGGATGCAGAATCGCTGCCAGCAGGCTGCCATTGCTCTGCAGCCAGAGGCGATCCAATTTCTCTGCCACGCCTTCGAAGGCAATCTGTTAGGCGCCGCCCAAGCGGTGGAAAAACTGGCCCTGCTAGGCCTGCCACAACCCATCAAGCTGCAGGCGCTGCAGGAAAACATCACCCAGCAAAACCACTTCACCCCCTTTCAGTTCATAGACACCCTGCTGGAGGGCAAGGCCAATCGCGCCCAGCGTATGCTGCTGCAGCTGCGTGGCGAAGGGGTGGAGGCGGGCATGCTCTGCTGGAGCCTGGCTCGGGAGCTGGAACAGTTGCTTCGGCTGAGATTGGCCATGGAAGAGGGGCAAGCCTTGGGCCCCTTGCTGGAGCAGGCTCGAGTCTGGTCCAGCCGTCAACCTCTGTATCAGAGCGCCCTGCAGCGGCTGAACAGTCACCAGCTACACCAACTCGTCAGTTTGACCGTGCAACTGGATAGCAGTGTGCGCCGCTTTGAGCAGGAGGAGGCCTGGCTGTTGCTACAAAGCCTCTGTATTGGCTTCAAGAACCCGAGCGGCCTGGAGTTTCTGCTGCCATGAAGCGGGCCATCGGCATACTGGGGGGCACTTTCGACCCCATCCACAACGGCCATCTGCTACCGGCCCAGCACGCCATGCAACAACTGCAGCTGGCCGAGCTACGCCTGCTGCCCAACCACATTCCACCCCATAGACCCCAGCCTGTGGCCAGCAGCGCACAGCGTCTGGCCATGGCCCAGCTGGCAGCCAGCAGCCTGCCCGGTTTTCGGGTGGATGATAGAGAGCTCAAACGTAGCCACCCCTCCTATACCATCGATACCCTGATTGAACTCAGGCGCGAGTTGCCGGATACCCCGCTCTGTTTTCTCATCGGCATGGACTCCCTGCTCGGCCTCAGCCGCTGGCATCGCTGGCAAGAACTCACCGACTACGCCCATCTGGTGGTGAGTGTGCGCCCCGGCTGGCAACCCGACTTCTCACCCGAGATCCAACAATTTTTAGCCCGCCATAGCTGCCAGGATCCGCTGGCCGTGCATGGTCAACTGGCAGGTCTGTTGTTGCTGCTGAACAACGATCCCATCGCCATTTCCGCCACCGCGCTGCGCCAGGCGCTACGGTCGGGCGAGCTTCCTGCCGCCTGGTTGCCTGAGAAGGTGGCGGAATATATTCGCCATGGGCGGATCTATGGCGACAGCGTGTTATAATCTGCGCCCCGTTGCGCACCAACCCATTTTGCGCCACTCGCTGATACTCATACCGGAGGTTTCTCTTTGCAAGGCCAGCCACTCCACGCTTTTATTGCTGACAAGATCGACGATTTGAAAGGCCGTGACATCGTCATGATCGATGTACGCGGCAAATCCAGCATCACAGACTGCATGATCATCTGCAGTGGCAACTCCAATCGCCATGTTTGCGCCATCGCCGAGCATGTGGCCGATGAGCTGCGTCATGCCGGCCTCCAGCCCCTGGGTATAGAGGGCAAAGAGCTGGGCGAGTGGGTGCTACTGGACATGGGTGATGTGCTCATCCATGTGCTGCAGGACGAGACCCGCCACCTCTATCAGTTGGAAAAACTGTGGCGTGGTGACTTTGCCGAGGCGGCGGCCTGAGCATGAAGATCCAACTGTTTGCCGTCGGCACCAAGATGCCGGATTGGGTCACCACTGGCTTCAATGAGTACCAGCGGCGCTTTCCCAAGGATCTACCGCTAGAGCTGGTTGAGATCCCGGCGGGCAAACGGGGTAAGAATGCGGACATAGCCCGCATCCTGCAAAAGGAGGGGGAGTTGACCCTGGCGGCTATCGCCAAGGGAGCCCGCATTGTCACCCTGGATATTCCCGGTAAACCCTGGACCACGGAGCAACTGGCGAATCAGCTGGAAGCCTGGAAGCAAGATGGCCGCGATGTCGCCCTGCTCATTGGCGGCCCGGAAGGACTCTCTCCCGAGTGCAAGGCCCTGGCCGAGCAGAGCTGGTCCCTCTCGCCCCTGACCCTGCCACACCCCCTGGTGCGCGTGGTGGTAGCCGAGAGCCTCTACCGGGCCTGGAGCATCACCACCAATCACCCCTATCACAGAGAGTGACATGCTGAGCCAGCGTATCTCCATCAAGGATAACAGTGCCGAAGCGGCGCTATTTCGTCGCCGGGCCATGGTCGCCATGGCGGGTGTCATAGTCCTGACGCTGATGCTGCTTGCCAACCTCTATGTGGTGCAGATAGTGCACCACGATGACTATCAGACGCGCTCCAACGACAACCGCATCAAGGTCGTACCGGTGGCACCGCCTCGCGGTCTCATCTTCGATCGCAACGGCACCCTGCTGGCCGAAAATCGCCCCGTCTTCAGCCTGGAGATCATACCCGAAGAGGTGGATGATCTGCCCAAAGCGCTGGATGAGCTGATCGCCATGCTGAAGCTGGAGCCGGAGGAGAAGGAGCGATTTCTCAAGGAGGTCAAGCGCCACCGCCGCTTCAATCCCATCACCCTGGCCGAGCGACTCAGCGAAGAGCAGGTCGCTACCTTCTCGGTGAATCAGCACCGCTACCCCGGTGCCAGCATCGAGGCTTATCTCAAGCGCTTCTACCCCTTTGCCGACACCTTCACCCATGCTCTGGGTTATGTGGCCCGCATCAACACCACGGATCTACAGCAACTGGATGAGCAGGGTAAACTGGCTAACTATGCCGCAACCCGGGACATGGGTAAGCAGGGCATAGAGAAAAACTATGAGGAGCTGCTGCATGGCCAGGCCGGCTATCAGGAGGTCGAGGTCAACAACCGTGGGCGCGTCATCCGCACCCTCAAGTATCAACCGCCGGTGGCGGGCAAGGATCTCTACCTGACCCTGGATCTGCGCTTGCAGCAGAAAGCCCAGGAGCTGCTCGCCGGACGCCGAGCCGGCATAGTGCTGCTGGATCCGAAGAGCGGGGGCGTACTGGCTCTGGTCTCCTCCCCCAGCTATGACCCCAATCTGTTTGTGCGCGGCATCCGCACCAAGGAGTATGCCACCCTGCTCACCGATCCGGCCCGCCCCCTGATCAACCGGGTGAGTCAGGGTGGGTACGCTCCCGCCTCCACCGTCAAACCCCTGCTGGCGGTAATGGGGCTCAACGAGGGGGCTATCACCCCCTATAGCCGCTTCTTCGGCGGCCCCTTCTTCCAACTGCCCGGCTCCAGCCACAAATTCCGCGACTGGAAGAAATGGGGCCATGGTTGGCTGGATGTCTACCGGGCCATCGAAGTCTCAGCCGATACCTTTTTCTATGATCTGGCCTACCGTACCGGCATCGACACCATGCACAAGTACATGACGGCCTTCGGCTTTGGCCAATATTCGGGGCTAGACCTCAAAGAAGAGAGCACAGGGGTCATGCCCTCCCGTGACTGGAAAAAGCTGCGCCGCCATCAAACTTGGTATCTGGGTGACACCATATCTGTGGGCATAGGCCAGGGTTACTGGACAGCCACCCCGATCCAACTGGCTCGCGCCCACAGCATTCTCACCCAACATGGCCACAACGTGATACCCCACATGCTCAAGAGCATCCGCGAGGGGGATGGTCATCAGGAGCCGTTCCGGGAGCCGACCAATAAGGCCCTGGCGGTCAAGGATGATAACTATTGGAAAGTGGCCATGGAGGGGATGTATCGCGTGATCAACGGCAGCGAAGGTACGGGTCGCAAGGCCTTTGCCAACACTCCTTACAAGGCGGCCGGCAAATCAGGTACCGCCCAGGTGGTGGGCCTGAAGCAAGATCAGAAATATGATGCCAAGCGCATCAAGGAAGAACACAGGGATAATGCCCTGTTTGTCGCCTTCGCCCCCTATGACGCCCCCAAGGCGGTTGTCGCCTTGATCCTGGAAAACGCGGGCGGCGGTAGCGCCAATGCGGCCCCGGTCGTGCGCGCCATGCTGGATGCCTACCTGCTTCCCGAACAGCCGGCCAGTGCCGCAGTGGAACCTACCCCATGATTAGACAAGACTCTAACGCATCACTCTGGCAGCGCTTCCATATCGACATCCCCCTGCTGCTGGGGCTGTTAGCCCTACTGCTGGTCAGCCTGGTGGTGCTCTACTCCGCCTCAGGTATGCATGTGGATATGCTGATCCGTCAACTGCTGCGTACCGGCATGGCCTTCGGGCTGATGATCTTTATGGCCCAGTTGCCTCCCTCCTTCTACGCCCGCTGGGCGCCACCAGCCTTTGCCTTGTGCATAGTGCTGCTGCTGTGCGTCATGGTGTTTGGCCATATCGGCAAGGGGGCGCAACGCTGGCTGGATCTGGGCTTTATCAAGTTCCAGCCCTCAGAGTTTTTAAAACTCATCATGCCGATGACCATAGCCGGCTACCTGAGTCGGCATGCTCTGCCACCCAAGTTTAAACACCTCATCATAGCCCTGATATTGGTGCTATTTCCCACCCTGCAGATTGCCGAGCAACCCGATCTGGGCACCGCCATCCTGGTGGCCGTTTCCGGTATCTTCGTCATCTTTCTGGCGGGGATTAACTGGTATCTGATCTTGGCCGCCGGGGTGGCACTGGCCAGTTTCCTGCCGGTACTCTGGTTCTTCCTGATGCATGATTATCAGCGGCAGCGGGTCCTCACCTTCCTGGATCCAGAAACTGACCCATTGGGCACCGGCTACCACATTATTCAGTCGAAGATCGCCATCGGCTCCGGTGGCCTGTTTGGCAAGGGGTGGCTCAATGGCACCCAGTCTCAGCTGGAGTTTTTACCCGAGCGACATACCGACTTCATCTTTGCCGTGTTCAGCGAGGAGTTCGGTCTAGTGGGCTTCTGCCTCTTGATGTGCCTCTATCTCTATGTCATCAGCCGCTGCATGACCATCAGCCTGCAAGCCCAAGGTTCCTTCGAGCGCCTGCTGGGTGGTGCCCTGACCCTGACCTTCTTCTTCTACATATTTGTTAACATCGGCATGGTCAGTGGCCTGCTGCCCGTGGTGGGGGTACCCTTGCCGCTCATCAGCTATGGTGGCACCTCAATGGTGACGCTGGCCGCGGGCTTTGGCATTCTGATGTCTATTCAAACCCACCGTCGACTACTCGCCTGACCCTGGAGCCCTGCATGCGTCTACTTGCCCTGATCCTGGCCCTCATCACAGCGGGCTCTGCCCTGGCTGCCCCCCTTCGCCCTGAGGATGAACTGCGGCTCCACCAGTTGAGCCAGGAGCTGACCATACCCTATGCCGATCTCGTAGAGGCCATAACCCTGGCCACCTACCGTCCAGCGGTGATCGATGCCATCACCCGCCCCTGGGAAGCCAAGCCCTGGTATCAATACCGCCCCCTGTTTGTCACCCCGGCACGTATCGAAGCCGGTGTCCGCTTCTGGCGACAACATGCCGTTTTGTTGCAGAAGGCCCAGCAGCAGTTCCAGGTGCCGGCCGAGGTGATCGTCGCCATCATAGGGGTCGAGACTAAATATGGCAGCCAGATGGGCGACCACCCACTGCTGGACGCCCTCTACACCCTGGGTTTTTACTATCCTGCCCGCGCCCCCTTCTTCAGCAAGGAGTTTGCCCAGTACACCAAGCTGGCAAAAGCCCAAGGCTGGCCCCTGGCCGAGCGTAAAGGCTCCTACGCCGGCGCCATGGGCATGGGACAGTTTATGCCCTCCAGTTACCTGCACTTCGCCGTCGATTTTGATAGTGATGGTCACACCGATCTCTTCACCAGCCCAGCCGATGCCATAGGCAGCGTGGCCAACTACTTTGCTGAACACAAGTGGCATTACGGCGAGCCAGTGGCCCACCTGGTTCACGTCACCAATCCGGAGCAAGTGGTCTCATTCCTGACCCCAGGGTTAGCGCCCAACCAGAGCTGGCAACAACTGCAAGCAGCCGGTGTGAGCAGCCGCACAGAGATAGCCGCCAACACGCCGGTGAAATTGCTTAAACTGGATCAAGCCACAGGCCCAGAGTACTGGGTAACGGAACAGAACTTCTATGTGATCAGCCGTTACAACCGCAGTCCGCTCTACGCCATGGCCGTCACCCAATTAAGTGAGAGCATAGCCCAAGCCTATCATGCGAAATAAGGTCATACCCTACCTGCTGCTCGGCTGCCTCGGCCTGGCAGCTTGCAGCAGCCCCCCCCCTGCTCCGCGCCAGAGCTCGACTCCCGCCAAAGCGGGGGGGCCGGATTTGAGCGGAGTAGGCGGCGTCACCCCGCGCTTTGAACCCCCCAGCCGCATTGGCAACAAGGATTATGTGGTGTTCGGCCAACCCTATAAGGTGTGGAATGGTATCGATCACTATCAGGAAGAGGGCACCGCTTCCTGGTATGGGCCGGGATTTCATGGCCTCTACACCTCCAACGGCGAACTCTACAATCAGGAGGAGGTCTCGGCAGCGCATAAGAATTTACCCCTGCCCTCCTATCTGAAAGTCTCCAACCTGGATAATGGCAAGGCGATCGTGGTACGAGTCAACGATAGAGGCCCCTTTCACGGTGATCGCATTCTGGATCTCTCCCACGGTGCCGCCAGCCAGCTGGGGTTAGTGGGGCCAGGCACCGCGCGCGTCAAGGTTGAGTTGGTCAAGGTGTCGCCCCCAGCCAATGCAGCCGAAATCATAGCTCGGCACGAGGCCAGAACCATTCAACTGTTGGCCACCAACTCTGAGCTCAAAGCCCAGGATGCCGCCAAGGCGCTGAGCAAACGCTTCGGTCATCCCGTGAAGGTGGTGAAGATCAATCCGCAGATCTACCGCCTGCACTTAGGACCACTGGCGCGCAAGGAGGCCGAGCAGATGCTCTCAACCCTGCGTGGCTCGGGCTATCGCCAAGCTTTCTTTGTGAATTGACGGCAAAACCACACTCCTGACTCAGAGCAAATTGGTCATTTTGCCAGCTTGATCTGCCATGCAAAAATCATAAAACTGTCACGCTTCGCATTTTGGACAAAAATAGAGCAAGGATCGTGTTTGGATCCTAGCGCCTTACGGCACAATTATTGGGGATCCCGCAACCTGATGCGCTCTGTGACAGGATGCGTTAACTAGCAACGGAATGGAATGATGAACGGAATCAGTCGATGGCTGCTCGTCATGAGTATGCTGGGGGGCTTAACCGCCTGCGTTACCGAAGTCCACGAATACCGGACTCGCGTAACTACCACCACAGTACATACCGATGACACTAACCCCGATGCCGGTTTCTTTTTCCGCACTGTGGCGGGCCCGTTGCCGGGAGAACAAGCAGAGCAGGTCTCTTACGTCGCTAAAGACAACCGCAGCTTCAAACCGGATCCGGCGCTGATCCAGATGGAGGGGGTCATTCCACAGTTTGAACCCTACAGCCGTACCGGTAATAAGAATTACAGCATAGCGGGTCAACCCTACAAGGTGTGGCGCGATATCGAGCAGTACAGTGAAGAGGGAACCGCCTCCTGGTATGGCCCCGGTTTTCATGGCCAATACACAGCCAATGGCGAAATGTACGATCAATACAACCTCTCGGCCGCTCACAAACATCTGCCTATCCCCTGCTACATTCGAGTGACCAACAAGGTGAATGGCCGCAGCCTGGTGGTTCGGGTCAACGATCGCGGCCCCTTCCATGATGACCGCATCCTTGACCTCTCCTTCGGCGCCGCCCAACGGTTGGGGATAGTCGGCCAAGGTGTGGCCAAGGTGCGGATCGATCTGGTCAACCCACCGCGGCCCGCCAATGCCGATGAGATTATCGCCCGCAATGAGGCCAAAACCATCCAGCTGCTGGCAACCGACTCAGCAGAGCAGGCCCGCAAGGCCGCCACCAAACTTAGCCAGCAGTTCGGCACCGCCATCACCATAGTCAGTCATCACCAGATGTATCGACTGCACATGGGCCCCATGCCCCCCCAACGCGCCGAGCAGATGCTGGCCATGGTCAAAGGGGCAGGGCTGGATCAAGCCTATTTTGTCTATTAAGGCCACAGCCATAGTGACATTGGAACACCACAATTGTTGGCTCCCCTCGTTCACCGAAGTTTGCTATAGTGGCAACCCTCACAGAATGACCTGATTTATATCAGGCAACCCCCTCTGAAAAGGATAAAGATTTTGAAACTGGCGAAAACTCTTCTTCTTTCCAGCGCCGTCGCTTTGTCCACGGCCGTCTTAGCCGCACCGACTCCAACGCCCGATGCCCTGCCCAAGCCCGATCCGAAGCCGGTGGCGACGCCAGCACCAGTGGCACTGCCCAGCCCGCCACAGATCGCCGCTAAGGCGCACTTGCTGATGGACTACCATACCGGACAGCTGCTGATCGGAAGTAATGAGCACGAACGTTTGCCACCCGCTAGCTTGACCAAGATGATGACCTCCTATGTCATTGGCCAAGAGCTCAAATCGGGTCGCATGAAGCCAGAAGATATGGTCACCATCAGCCAGAATGCCTGGGCCAAAAACTACTCCGACTCCTCCAAGATGTTTATCGAAGTCGGCAAACAGGTCAGTGTCGATAACCTGAATAAGGGCATCATAATTCAGTCGGGCAATGATGCCTGTATCGCCATGGCCGAACATGTGGCTGGCTCTGAAGACTCCTTTGCCAGCCTGATGAATCAATGGGCCAAGCGTCTGGGCATGAACGAGAGCCACTTCGTCAATGCTCACGGTTTGTATAACGTCGATCACTACTCCAGCGCCTATGACATGGCGTTGCTGGGGCAGGCACTAATCCGCGATCTACCGGAAGAGTACAAGATCTACTCCCAGAAGGATTTCACCTTCAACGGCATCATCCAGCACAACCGTAACCGCCTGCTGTGGGACAAGACCCTGGTGGTGGATGGCATCAAGACGGGTCACGTCAGTGAAGTCGGTTACAACCTGGTCGCCTCGGCCACGGGTCCTGACAACATGCGCCTCATCTCCGTGATCATTGGCTCCGGTAGCGAGGCCCAGCGGGCCGAAGAGAGTAAGAAGCTGCTGACCTACGGCTTCCGCTTCTACCAAAATGTTACCCCCTACAAGCAAGGCGCCGAGCTGGCCACCCAAAGGGTATGGATGGGCGACAAGAGCGAAGTCAAGCTGGGTACCGATCGGGAGATCAACCTGGTCATTCCCCGCAATAGCAACGGTAAGCTGAAGGCCGACTTCCAACTGAAGGGTGAACTCGATGCACCGCTGAAGAAAGGCGAAGTTGTCGGTACTATCTTCCTGAAACTGGATGGCAAAGATGTGGCCCAGTATCCGCTGGTCACTCTGGATGAGGTGAATCAAGGTAGCCTCTTCAGCCGGTTATGGGATTACCTGATATTGCTGTTTCAGCGTCTGATTGGCTAAGCCTTGGCCCAGAGCACTAAACGAAACAGGCCCTGCATGTCAGGGCCTGTTTATTGGTGCCGATCCTGTCATCGGCGGCTAAAATAAGGTTAAATGCCGCCCATCCCGGTCATCCTAGAGAGAATGTTATGTCCTTGAACACCAAATTTGACGAACTCCTGGACTTTCCCTGTCAGTTTCCCTTCAAGGTGCTGGGCGTCGCCCACCCTGAACTGACGGACCAGGTGATTGCCGTATTACAACAACATGCCCCGGGCGATTACAGCCCCACCCTGCGCCCCAGCGCCAAGGGCAACTATGTTTCCCTCACTGTGACCGTCACCGCTCACAGCAAGGAGCACCTGGAGACCATGTATGTCGCGCTCGGTCAGTTGGAGCTGGTTCGCGTGGTACTGTGACCAGGCTCACGGCTGGCAATCTGGCCTCCGCTCGGTATAATGTCTCGCCAGTTGTCACATTGGGGAAACAATTTTGCAGCAATCCGGTCTCATTGTCCGTCACCTTGGTCTCCGCCCTTACCTGGAAACCTGGCATGCCATGCAGGCGTTCACCAATGGACGCACGGCTGACACGCCAGATGAGATCTGGTTGCTGGAGCATGAGCCCGTTTACACTCAGGGCCAGGCGGGTAAGGCCGAGCATCTGCTGCAGCAGACCACAATCCCGGTCGTGCAATCGGATCGCGGCGGCCAGATCACTTACCACGGCCCGGGCCAATTGATTGTGTATGTGCTGATCGATCTCCGCCGCAAAGGGCTGGGCATTCGAGAACTGGTCACCCACCTGGAGCGGGCCGTGATCGCCATGCTGGCCCGCAGCCAGATCCCGGCCCAGGCAAAATCCGACGCCCCGGGCGTCTACGTTCATGGCAACAAGATAGCCTCGCTGGGGCTGCGCATTCGCCGCGGCTGCTCATTTCATGGCCTGGCGCTGAATGTGAACATGGATTTAACCCCCTTTACCCATATCAACCCCTGTGGTTACGCTGGCCTGGCCATGACCCAGTGCACTGACCTGCAGGGGCCGACCACAGTCGAAGCGGCAAGCCCCCTGCTACTGGCCGAACTCACCCGAGAGCTGGGTTATTCCACCTGGATCGAACCAATCGAGAGCAAGTGATGAGCAAACCTGTACGTGTAGAAGCCGGTGTCAAACTGCGAGATGCCGACAAGATGGCCCTGATCCCGGTGAAATTCATGCCGGATGCCGATGAGGCACCCCTGAAGAAACCCGATTGGATGCGCATACGCCTGCCCGCTACCAGCGAGAAGATCCAGGCCGTGAAGAACATAATGCGCAAGAATAACCTGCACTCGGTCTGCGAGGAGGCCTCCTGCCCCAATCTGGCCGAATGTTTCAACCATGGCACCGCCACTTTCATGATACTGGGCGCCATCTGCACTCGCCGCTGCCCCTTCTGTGATGTTGCCCATGGCCGCCCCCTGGCTCCGGATAGCGAGGAGCCGCGCAAGCTGGCCCGCACCATAGCCGAGATGGCACTCAAGTACGTGGTCATCACCTCGGTAGATAGAGACGATCTACGGGATGGTGGCGCCCAGCACTTTGCCGACTCTATCAGCGCCATCCGCGAGGAGTCGCCCACCACTCGCATCGAGACACTGACACCCGATTTTCGTGGCCGCATGGAGATGGCGCTGGAGATACTCAAGCTCAATCCACCGGATGTGTTCAACCACAACCTGGAAACCGCCCCCCGCCTCTACCGTACGGTACGACCTGGTGCCGACTACAAGTGGTCTTTAGAGCTGCTGCGGCGCATGGGTGAGCAGCATCCCGGGCTCCCCACCAAGTCCGGCCTGATGATGGGGCTGGGAGAGACGAAGGAGGAGATAGTCGAGGTGCTCAAGGATCTGCGGGCCCATGGCGTTACCATGCTGACGCTGGGCCAATACCTACAGCCTAGTCGCCACCATCTGCCGGTGAAGCGCTATGTGCCACCCCACGAGTTTGATGAACTCAAGCAGATTGCCCTGGATCTCGGCTTCACTCACGCCGCCTGCGGCCCATTTGTGCGCTCCTCCTACCACGCCGACTTACAGGCTCAGGGCAAGGAAGTTAAATAATTGTGAATTCCATCGATCTTCACGACTCAACATCGCTTTATTGTACTCTACATCGGTAAAGACGACTGGAGGCGGCCATGCGAACGGTAATTCCCCAAATCAAGGAGTTCCCTGACGATGGCCGCATCTGGCGAATTGACTGGGTAGGAAACGTCGAACTGAATCCCGCCATCCCCTCTGAACCTCGTCTTGAAGTCAGCATGGTCCCTCTTCGTGATGGGATTGGTGACAAATACGATTCAACCAGTTCCGCTATCAACAGCGAACGCCGTGAAATTTATATCGGGGTTGGTCAACTCCCTGTTTTAATGATTGGCTCACTCTGGAAACAAGGCCGCTGCCTGCAAGAAAGAGCGGGTAAAGAAGTCGAGTTCAACGAGCTCACCATCAACTCTTTAACGACACAGGTCATACACGCGCATAAGGTGGACGAGGGTCAACCACTTATTCCTCGCCAGTACTATATGATGGGCAAAGGCTACAGTAATCCTTTGCTGGCTGTTGAATGGAAAGGCGACCCATTCGGCATATTAGTACCGATGGCAGAGCTATTACGGTACTACTACGCCACCTCGACCGATCTGGCACTAGCTCTGTTTGCTGGGGCTTTCCGCCACGAGCTACATGAAATCATCAATCTCGACCATAGCGGATTCATCTCAGCCGAACATCGTTGTGTACTGCATCTGAGGCAGCATCTCTGTAATGACGATGGCTGGGTGATAGGCCGGATCCTGAACGCGCCCGAGGCATTCAGAGGGGCCACCATGTTGCACGATCAGTTGATGAAAGACTCACTCAACCGCAAGACCTCACACATTGAAACCTGTTTTCCATTCTCTGGTGATACAAACCTGAGAGCCTATACCAAACGGATTAACTCTCAGGGCAAATGGCGATATCTAGTACTCAGTCTCAGCCATTGCACGGGGACATTCCCCTTTGATGAATTGACGATATTTCGTGATAACGACAACCGATTACCACCCGATCCCAGTACCGATTTACCTATAGAGAAGAAGCTCCCTGCCTTTCCTCGCCCTCAAGCCAAAGACGGTGATACGTTGGATGTCCCACTCCAAAGCCAACACGAAATCAATCAACAGATCGATCCAGTACATATCACATTACCCAGTGATCGATTTGGCGCACTCAACGGCAAGAAAATCGACTACCCCAATCAGAAAACAGAGTGTCGCTATAGTGGCAGATTAAAACCTTGTTTGGTCAATACAGCAGTCAACGATTTTGGCACAGGCCGCGGGCAATATAATGGAAGTGCATCCGCTAAAGCTAAACTGGCGCATAAGCAGGAACGCCGAAAAGGACTACCTGCCAGTTTTGAGCACTTTATTGCTGCTATTGAGTTGATTAATCAAACTCCGGGGTGGAGAGCATCCATTCGGGAGGCTGATGAGTCAATACGCTATGTGCCATTACTGAAAAGCCCACATAAAAGACAATGGAGCTACTTGGATTCAAAGACCAAGAAAAAACGCAATGTCATAATAGCAAACATTATATTTCAAAACAGAAACTATTGCTTAGTCGAGGTTGAGAGTAGACAATCAGAACACTATTGCCTTGGCTTACTTGAATTAAAAGAAAAGACAACAGCAGCCGAAGATCATCACATCCATTCGATTTTGAAGCAGCTGGCGAAAAATGAAGGAAAATGGTCTGAAATGCCCAATAGTTTCGTAACTCAACTAAAGCACACTTGGGCTAGAGTTGAAGATTTCCACAACACAATCATAACAAACATACAACAAAATAAATTCAAAGTTTCCACCTTAAATTCAATCCATTAGATGCTACCACCATACTCGGGATAAAAAAGGAAAAATAATGAAGCGAAATATTCAAGCAATATCTCTTGACCTTATTAAGCTTGATCAAGAAAACGTCCGATTTGGTGGTGATATAGCTCAAAATCAAAGAGAAGCTATTGACCTCATGATGGCAGACCCTGATGAATCCAAAAAGCTTCTCAGACTAGCCAACCACATCGCAGAGCATGGATTGGATCCAACAGAATTGCAGCTTGTCACTCCAGACCAGGATGGAAGTTATATTGTTTTGGAGGGTAATAGACGCTTAACCGCTCTCAAGCTACTTCAAAGGCCAGATTTGTGTCCTGATGAGAAAATGGTTAAAAGCTTTATGGCGGCCCACAATAGGCTAAACGGCAACCTCCCCACTGAAATTGACTGCAGTGTTGTATCATCTCGTTCCGCAGGGGATATGTGGATAGAGCTCAAACATACTGGACAAAATGGTGGGGTTGGTCGTGTAAACTGGGATAGTGATATTCGAGATGAACGCCGAGCTCGTCAAACTGGTATTGAGTCTATAGGTCGTCAAATCAGAAATTTGGTAAAAGATAACTCAGATATTTTCTCATCTTATACGGTTAGGGATATTTTTGCGATTCATGTAACCACGTTAACCCGTCTTTTTTCATCAACACCAGCCCAAGATGCGTTTCAGATTAAAATAGAAAATAAAGAACTTATTCCATTACTACCCTTGGCATACATAGCTCCCTCCGTAGAGTTTGCGATAAATCTTTTTAAAAACGAAGGGTACAATGTTAATGATATTCGCAGCGATGAAGATCGCCGCCGTTTTGTTGGACATATTCCGCCTGAACTACATCCATTAAAAATAAAATCATTCGCAGACTCAAATCATCAAACTAAAACTGTAGATGACTCGACTCCACCTAGCTCTGGATGTGAACCGGGTGATGTTGGTGGAAATCAGCCGACTGGACCTAATGTTACTGACTTAGGAAATGGGCCTGATACAACCTCAGGAAAAACCAATGGAGTTGACACTCGTGAGCCTGGGAAAAAGCTTCGAGCAAAACCATCATCGCGTGCAAGAAAATATTTATTGCCTTGGTCGTTGAATATAAAAAACACACGCGTTAATGAAATATATAGGGAATTACGCTCTGTTTTAGAAGTAGATAGAAGTCCGAATGCAACAGCAATTGCTTTTCGGGTTTTTATCGAAGTTAGCTGTGATGCTTATATCCAGCAACAAGTACGGAACGGCACGCCAATTGTGCGCGAAGACAACCATAAGCACGTTACTGAAGATACAACGCTCTCAATAAAAATAAAGTCAGTTGTGTTATCTCTTGAGGGACAGAATAAAATAACTAATGCAGAATCAAAGGCAATTAGTAAGCGAGCTAGCACAAAGGATACTATCGGGTCCGTCGATCATTTCAATCAATTTGTGCATGGTTCGGCGAGTGCGCCCATACCATCAGAACTGAAAGACATAGCGGATGAGTACAAACCGATGTTAGAAGCCATCTGGCAGTGACAGGCACGAGAGCTCTTTGATTCAGGATGTTTTTTGCTCAAAAAAAGCTACCCAACTCCCAAAAAGTGGAGAAAAATTTCCTTTTTAGGATGAAATCTTAAGGCTGCATCCCTAAGGTGAGCAAATAATAAACGAAGCCTGCTCCTAACCTGCAGGCACTGAGGGCTGGCCAACAACATCAAAATATGTTTTCATAGTGTAAAGCTAGCATCATTAATGGACTTTTTATGGCAATCAGGGCCTTTTCCACTCCCCTACGTTACCCTGGCGGTAAGGGCAAGTTTGCTCATTTTGTGAAGCAGCTATTTGAAACAAATGAGCTACTCGACGGACACTATGTAGAGCCCTATGCAGGGGGCGCAGGTGTGGCTCTTGAATTGTTATTTCAAGAATATGCATCCCGCATACATATCAATGATATTGACCCTGCGGTTTTTTCATTTTGGCAGGCAGCTGTTCATCACACGGAAGATCTTTGCAGATTAATTCATGATACGCCAGTTACCATAGATATTTGGCATCAACAACGATCTGTACTAGCAAACATACAGCAACATTCTTTGCTTGAAATTGCACTAGCAACATTTTTTTTAAATAGAACTAATCGTTCAGGCATATTAAAGGCAGGCGTCATTGGTGGGTTAACCCAAGCTGGTAAATGGAAGTTGGATGTAAGATATAACAAAATAGACTTAATCCGGCGGATTGAATTGATTGGTAGGTTTCAAAATAGAATAAAAGTTTACAATCTCGATGCGGTGACACTTCTAAAAGAAGTTGTCCCATATTTACCTGAAAAAACACTAATTTATTTAGATCCTCCATACTACATGAAAGGCGCTGGACTTTATCGCAATTTTTATACGCATGACGATCATGTTCAGATAGCCAAAACCTTGGAAGACGTGCATCACCCCTGGGTGGTTTCTTATGATGACGTGGTTCAAATAAAGGAAATTTACAAGAATTATCGGCAAGATGAGTATATTCTTAGCTATACAGCACAAGAAAAAAAGAAGGGGACAGAAGTAATGATTTACGGCCCTAATGTTAAAATACCGCATCAAGCTTTGCATAAGCAGGCTAGTTAAACTCACCACTGACCTAATGTCATGGAAGACATGAAAAATGACGACATGGAGGACTGATAATGACATTCACAGAAAAAGAAATTCATATTAAAAATATTTTCTTAGATATAAAAAACCCAAGGCATGATCCCATTGAAAATGAAGAAGATATAATTCATTACCTGATTACCAAAGAGAATGTAAAACAACTTGCAAAGCATATATCAAAAATCGGACAGATAAGCCCTCTTGAAAAAATTGCAGTAATTCCCCATTCAAAAATTAATGGCGCATACATTGCAGTAGAGGGTAATAGACGTGTCTGTGCAATGAAACTACTTGCTCATCCAAACAAAGCAGATAATGACAAAAATATTGCTTACTTCAAGCGCTTAGCTCTCGATATGATTGCGATACCATCTATAGTTGATGTTGTTGTTTTTAATTCACCGTCTGAAGCGAGACCGTGGATATCTTTACGACATGAAGGAGAGCAGGATGGTATTGGAACAAAGGCATGGAATTCCAGTCAAAAAGCCAGATTCAACGCCCACGGTAGTAGTGAAGAAAAAAATCCAAACATCCAAGCTTACTTACTTAAAACATATGTTAAAGACAACCAATTAATAGATTTAGATGATTTAGAAAAACTCAGCATTACAACAATTACTCGATACCTAGGAACCCCAGCATTCAGAACTGCTTTAGGTCTGATAGACAATAAAACATTACGTGTTTCTGTGCCAAAGGATGAGTTCGAGCAAGTAATTAAACATTTTCTTCTTGATATGTTGTATGAAAAAGAAAGTGTCAACTCTCGTTCTCATGCAGCGGAGCGTGTGGCGTATTCTGAAAGTCTTCGTGCAAATAATATTGCACCTAGTACAAGAGACCTACCAATCTATGATATATCAACGGTAAAAAAACCAACTATTCAGGCTAAGCCACTCCCACAAAAATTTGACAACAGAAGCCCAGATACTAGATCATTTATTATACCCAAAAAATACACAGCCAAAATAAATGACCCCGTATTAAAAAGATTATATGATGAATTGAAAAAAATAGATGCTGAAATGTTTTCATTTTCAGCAACATATCTTTTAAGAGCTATTATAGAGCAAGCAACAACCCAATATTTGAAAAAAAGAGGTATAACAGTGGATGGAGAGTTGCATAAAAAACTATCCAAGCTAGCTACCATCTTATCAGAGTCTGGAATGAAAGACCGCGAATTGAAAACACTTCGCGTGATGTCAAATGACAAAGACAGCCATTACTCACCAGATACATTGGGACACTTCATACATGGAGGGGCTATTCCGTCTCATGTTCTTGGTATTAAACTGTGGGATTCTATAGAACCAGTAATGACTCGAATATTAGATGAATTAAACAAATGATTTCAGTGTGTAACTATCTACAGGGTAAACGTCTATTCATTTTTTTAATTGCATCAACAACTGAAACGTACTGTATGGCCGGATTTTTGTAATCCTTCATTAGAACATTGTATTTTATAACCTTCATTTTCCATGCACTTAATAGCCTCCTCGGCCACCCCATCATTAGCCACCAGGCGAGACCAAGCACATAGTGCCGTTCCGCTAGGCTGCGTTGCTCAAAGGAGATCCGATCTCGTAGCAGAAGATGGATGGGTTGATGAGCCAGCGAACAAATGTGGCCTTGTAGCTTGGGAGCAAGACGCATAGAAACGATGATGGCACATAGCTGATGCAACACATCCAGCCGACTGTAGTCAAAACGACTTTTACAGCGCCCACCTCGGGCCAGAAGCCGTAACACTCTATCCCATGTGGCAAACACCATACGATCCCATTTCTCGACCGGTTCAACCGTTGCCTTACGCAAATCAAAGCCGCACTGCCAACAAGTAGCTAACGAATCGACATCTATCTTCTGAGGCCGTCCTAACTCAATACGATGAAACTCAATGGTACTGCCACATTCCGGGCAGCGATCCAGCAGCATGGTCTGATGCTTGGGGCAATAAGTGAATAAAGCCAAGCGCCAGGCTCGTCTAAAATAGGGCTCTTCATCTTCGGCCAGACAGAGCGGACAACACTGTAGACCAAAGCCACGGTGTTTACGGTGGTAGATACTCAGAGGCAGAATCCAGCGTAGTTGGCCTGATGAGTGGTTTGCATGAAACAGCACCTGCTCAAATCCTGTCAGCGTCGTAGACTTAACCCGTGACATGCTACAGCCGCGGCCTTTAGCCATCTGCGCAAGCAACCACTCAGGAGCCAGTCGATCCATATCCCGATTCCAGATCTGGTGGTAAGCACCAAAGACCCGATCACAGAAGGTCTGCGCCTTTACACCATTGGCATGAGCAATACGCACTAGCCAGGAGGTTAGTAGTTCATCCCTGTATGGATGAGGGTGCGCAGGCCAACATTGTCCAGAGAGCATCAGCCACCCCGCCTGTCCAATTGTCGTTTACGCTCTGATGGCGTACACCAGTCCATGCCATCCAATAGTTGAGAGTCTATATGCTCCTTGCCACTTTTAATGGCAAGTACTGCCGCCTCGTTCAAGATCCGGGATAGCTCACCTATCAGTCCCTCACTCATCCCAAGCAGCCGATTGGCCAGCTCGGGATTATGCAGCTCCGAAGCTTCTCGCAATGGCAACATGCGCTCGAAACTCACTAACAGACGCTTAAAATCAGTGTCCATCTGCCAGCGAGGTAGCCAGATCGGTTCAAAGCGGTTCGCCAACTGCGGATCGGTTTGGATGGCCCGAAATGCATCTTTGATCCCGACAGCAACAATCGGAACCTGAAGTTCATTTCCTATATACTTCAACACGTTGAGAAAGGTTCGTTGTCGATTCAAGCTCCCAGCCAACACATGCTGGATCTCATCAATGATCAACATCCGCAACCCAACCGACTTCAATAGTTTGAGCACCTGAGATTGTTTCTTGTCTATTCGCTCTCCCGCACGGTAAGGAGCAAATAGCTGTTCAAGGATGTTGTTATAGAGTCGCCCTTCATCCGGTACCGGAGGAGCTTGCACATACAGCACTGGTACAACTATGGCATCACCATGCGGATTATCATGGGCAGGATGCTGATTACGAAAACGCTGTACCAGCATGGTTTTTCCATTATTGGTATCACCAACAATTAACAAGTTTGGCATCCGGCTGATCGGGGGATGAGCCAGTAACTCATTCAAACGAGCCATTGCCAATTTTGCTTGCGGATAACCAATCCACCGACCGCTGCGAATACGTTCAATACGCTCGTCATCATTCAATCCCAAGGCTTGAATGGCTGATTCCTGCAGATGTGCGAATGGACTCATGACAGTTCATCCAATTCGTCAAATGGCTGAATATCCTCTGTTTTATCAAAATGTTGCTCACCACCTGTTGGTTCAGGTAATGAGTCGAATACAACAGGAGGAGCCACTAATACCTCCTTACTCGCCTGTTTTCGACGTTGCGCAGCCCGTCTTGCTGCATTAGTTTTGGTTATCGCCTGTTGCTGAATTTCTCGCATCTGCTCATAGGCGTCAAAAATAGCGTTTTCGTCAATATGCCGCCTTCCGTCAGACTCTGCCCGCAACTTCGCTTCCCTGAGCTCCCAGATACTCATTGGTGGGTGAGTCATATTGCGATATGGAATGGCAAAATAGTCATTGAGCTCAGGATCGAAAAACCAGATCTGGCTGATATCACGCGGATCTCTTCGAAATATAAACTTGCGCTTATGCAGAGGATCCACGGGATCTTGGGCATCAATCCAGCGTCGAATGACGTCATGGTAGTAGTGAATATCGTCAATCAGAACACCATAATCTTGTATGGTGCGCTCGATAAATGGCATCAAATCCAGACGTAATCTGGCTTCATTGTTGACCTTAGCCGGGAGCCCTCGCCCTACTTCAGTACCGAACCCAAACACCCCTCTTCGATATTTTTCCAGCGGTGCCATATCTATGCCGGTGTGATTGCGTTGGTGATACACATTTACTATGTACGTCACCAACCACTCCTCAAATTCGGTAAGCGTTAAGACGGCCTCGGCTTCTGCATCGTAATCCTTCCGCTCTTGGGTATTGGCAAAAGTTGTCCCTGGAAGAGTATGGATCTCCTTGGCAAAGGTGCCTAACAGCCGTTCGATATGACCACCAAAATGGGGTCTGGCCACGGGGCGCCATTCAATATCAACCCCATACTGCCGACATGCTTTTTGCAGCAGGTGCCCACGGAACTCTTTGGCATTATCCATATGCAACTTGCTGGGTAATCCCCAGCATGGCCACTCCCCTTTCACTCCATGCTTCGCCAACCAGTTATCTTTTGGCAGAATAGCATTGGCCAAACATAACCCCGTAGATAAGCCACTAGGCGGGTCAAACGAGACGTAAAAGCCAAATACCATGCGGCTAAAAACATCGATAGCCAACGTGATCCACGGGCGGCCAATCGGCCGGCGATAGAGGTCATCCACCAGAATAATATCCAGCTTGGTATGATCAATCTGAACCACAGCTAAAGGCCAATCAGCTCCAGGGAATTCCCCCCGATTTGGAGAATACTGCTCCTCAGCCGCCTTCCGGCCTCTTCTTTTTAATACACAAATTTGTTTATCCAGATGTTTTACCCGATTGCGGATCGTGTTGTCGTGCGGGGCGGTAATCTTGGCTTGATGACAGCGTTTCTTAATGCTCGCAATCAGCTTGGCAACAGAAACCCGCTGTTTGGTAAGATATAACTCATTGATCTCATAGGAAATGATAGCTTCCTGTTCTACAAGAAGTTTGGTGGATCCTTTATCTTTACGCCTCTTGGGTAACAACGCCGTCAGTACACCCGCTGCTTCATATTCCCGTAGCCATCCATAGAGAGTAGAAGCATGGAGATCAAAGTCAGCAGCCCTGATCTCCACATCAATTCGAGTTCTTCCCGGCTTATTAAGTAGAGGCTGAATGACCTGGTAACGCCTGTTCGCCTCACTCCACTCTTCATCTGAAATTGCATTCAAATCTGGTGACAATGTAGCCTCAACCAATGAGCTACCCAACTGCAAATCAGCGATGGCCGCCGTCATTACCTGAGCAGTCTCATCATCCTTCAATAGCACCTGACTCAGATCAATCACATGGGAGATGTGTGCTGGCCGCCCTAGATATAGGACGGCAACTCCAGGTTTTATTTGCAATATGGTTGTTGCTTGACTCATGACTGAATGCTCCAAATAGGGCTATCCATCGTTAGTTTGCACTGTAAATTGCATCCCACTTGTCCCAGACCAAGCAAATACCAGAGAACAGACAGTAGACCAGCTTGCTCCCATTGATTCTCTGATAGGCGGTTGATAAGCATTGCGGGTGTCGCGGCTTGCATGGCATTGAGTTGATCCAGTATTCGCTTTTGAATATCCATATCCGGGACCGACTGGCGCATGATGGGCAGAAGGAACTTCACGTTCTCAAGGTAAGGCGTTTTGATTTCTACATCTGTGATCAACTTGAAGCGCCAACCACGGGAACGGGCGAAATGATAAGCAGCCTTGAATTTTGATCGCAGATCAGGCCAATGCTCTCTCAACTCACTACGATACTTAACCTCGTAAAGTACCGATTTTTGAGGCTCGGTATAGGAAACCAGAACATCAGGGGTATAGCGGTGAGGTTTGCCCTGGGCATCAAGCCAATGTATCTGAACGGGCTGAACCTCGAATGAGGTGACTCGTGGATCAAACGCCAGCAACGAGAGGAAATCTCGCTCTAAGGTAGATTCATACATCGCTTGTCCTTCCGACTTACGATGAGCCGCAACCCCCGTTACATTGCGGTAGTTCTTCGGGATCCTGCGCACCGGCATAATTCACCGAACCAGTTCAAAGAAACGATGTAATTTATAGTCTGGTTCATAAGATCGATGTTCGCCAGTCGCAAATATCGATGTAGAAACAGGCTTTCTATAGCCTCTCAGTACACAAGAGCGATGGAATTCACAATAATAGCCTCCGCTAACAGGGCACCCTCATGGGGTGCCCTGAAACGATCCGCACAGGTTTCGTCACCTCGGCAATCCCAAATATCTCTACCAGAACTAGCCAGCCCTCTTCTGGTGTCATAAGCTAGCCCCATAATCGAGCCAATTCCCTGCTTCATCAGTAAGATAGAGGCCATGGTCCTGTTCCCTGTTATACAGAGAGACACATGAATAAACTCACTTTTACACAGCTGACGGAGCTCAGCCACCAGGCACAACACGACTCGCGCCGACGGATGAATCACAATCTGCATCCAGAACTGGCGGACCCTATTCAGCGCCTGGCCATTGCCATGGAGCCGGAAACCTACGTGCGCCCACACCGACATGCCCAGACCTGGGAGTTGCTCACCGCGCTGCGGGGTCGCTTCTTGGTCCTCACGTTTGATGCGGAGGGGGTGGTACGCGATCGCTGTGTATTGGGAGAGGAGGTTTCGGTAGTCGAAACAGGTAAAGGCGTATGGCATGCCGTTCTGTCGCTCGATGCTGGCGGCGTCATCTTTGAAGTCAAGCATGGCCCCTATGCTCCCTTTCAGGCACAGGATTTGGCGCCCTGGTCACCCATGGCCGAAGAGGCTGGCCATCAGAGTCTTATGGCCTGGTACCGCACCGCAAACATTGGTGAACGCTGGCCAGCCATGTAAGCCCAGGTTCGGGCGGTGAGCTTGCACCTAGATGAGCCCTACGCTTTGGGACAATGAAAAACAGCAATCCAAGTTTACCTGCCCGAAAGCGGATAGTAACCTGCTAGGGTTGAGTCTCACTGATGGCAGGAAAGTGGCTTTATTTTCCCGCCGGCAATAGCAAGGTGCCTTTGAAGTTGATACGTTTTCCCAAGCTAGCTACCCTCACCCCCCTACTACGCTGGTTGCTCTGGAGCCTGTTCAGCATGCTCGGACTCTCAGCCCTGCTGCTGCTTATTGCCGATCAGGTGGTCAGCAGTGCCGCCCAGTACACCTATGATGATGCCTCGCTCATCCCCTATAACAAGGTGGCGGTCATTTTGGGTACCTCTAAATACCTGGTCGATGGTCGTCGCAACGAATATTTTGCCAACCGTATCAGCGCGGCGGTGGAGCTCTATGAGCAGGGCAAGGTGAGCTATTTTCTAGTCTCGGGTGACAATGCCACGCGCAGCTATAACGAACCGCGGGAGATGCGTAGGGAGCTGGTTAAGGCCGGCATACCGGTGGAGCGGATCTACAGCGACTATGCTGGCTTTCGCACCCTGGACTCCATAGTGCGAGCCAACGCCGTGTTTGGCCAGGAGAGCTTCACCATAGTCTCCCAAGGCTTTCACAACGAACGCGCCCTCTATCTGGCTCGCCACTTCGGCATTAAGGCCATAGGCTTCAACGCTAGGGATGTGCGCGCCTATAGTGGCCTAAAAACCAGAGCACGGGAGCTGATGGCTCGCGTGCTCTGTCTACTGGATGTCTACATTCTGGATAAGCAACCCAAGTTTCTGGGCGATAAAATAGCAATAGGTTAGCCTTCTGCCTTGACCACCAGTGACTGCAGTTGTACCTCTTGCCACTCCACCCGGTTACGCCCCCCCTCCTTGGCCTGATAGAGCATGCGGTCGGCCTCTTCCAGCGCAGCATTCATGTCCATCCCCTCTTCCGGGATCACTGTGACGCCGCCCTGACTGGCGGTGACTCGACCCAGTTGAGGCAAGGAGATCTGCTCTATACTGCGGCGCAACCGCTCGGCCACCGCCTTAGCGCCCTCCTGGTCGGTCTCGGGCAGCAGCAGCACAAACTCTTCCCCACCCAAACGAGCCGCCAGATCGGATGGCCGCAGCAGAGTCTGCATGGTGCGACCCACGGCACGCAACACTTCGTCGCCGCTGGCATGACCATAGGTGTCGTTGAAGCGTTTGAAGAAATCCACGTCGAGGATCAACATGGAGAGGGGTTGACGCAGGGTCATGGCACGCTCCCACTCCTCCTGCAGCGTCATCTCCAACTTGCGGCGGTTGGGCAGGCTGGTGAGGCCATCTAAGTGAGCTAACTGTTCCAACAACTTACGCTGCTGCACCATCTTCAAGGCATTGCGCACCCGGGCCCGAACTATGCCGGGGTGGAACGGCTTGATGATGTAGTCGCAGGCGCCCCACGCCAACCCCTGCTCTTCATCCTGCAAGGCGTCCTTGGCACTGATGATCATCACGGCTATGTTGCGAGTCAGCCCGTGCTCCTTCAAGGAGCGCAGCACAGCCTCACCACTGGTGCCCTTGAGCACCATATCCAGCAGGATCAGATCCGGCTGGCGGTTGACCGCCATCACCAGCGCACGGCTTGCATCATCGATCTCCACGACATCAAATTCATCGCTGAGCAGGGCCGAGAGTACCTGACGGTGAATCGCCCCATCATCGACTATCATGATGCACGGCTTGCTCTGCTCTTCCCGCCGCTCGCGCACCAGCTCCTTGCTCTCACTGGTCATCGGCATGTCTTTGAGACGCGCCAACACCTGGATCAAAGCATCACTCACCCGGCGCTGAGCAGAAAGTAACTCCTCCGGTGACCCCTGCTTACTCTTGAGCAGGCGTTCCAACTGTTCGGCCTGGGCGGAGAGAATATCGGCCCCAATATAGCCAGCCACAGATTTAAGGCTGTGGGCCATACGTTCCAGTTCATCCATCTCTCCTGATGTCAGCAGCCGGACCAACTGCTCTGCCCCTTCACGATACTCATGATAGAAACGCTGCAGGATTGAGCGGTAGAGTTGATGGCGATTGCCGACCCGCCGCAAGCCCGTCCAGGGGTCCAGTATCTCGGAAGGCTGAATGTTCGGCATCAAATCCTGCGCAGGCAAGGCGGTCGCCGAGGCATTGCCGGGCAACCAGCGCCGCAACACTGTAACCATCTCATCCGGGGTGAATGGTTTGGCCAAATGATCATTCATGCCGGCTTGCTGGCAGCGCTGCCGTTCCGTAGCCAAGGCATGAGCCGTCATGGCGATGATAGGCACACGGATACCCTGCTCCCGCAGCAGACGAGTAGCCGTAATGCCATCCATCTCCGGCATCTGGATATCCATCAGGATCAACGAGAAGGGCTGGTGTGTGGCCTTTTCGATGGCTTGCAGCCCATTCTCAGCCACCTCGACTTTCAACCCAGTCCCTTCCAGGCTCTCGAGGGCAATTTGCCGATTGATGACATTGTCTTCCACCAGCAGCACGGAGAAACGCGACCAAGCCCCCTTATTCAGGTTGTTCTCTTCGGTCTCTCCTTCCCGCTCCAGGCGGAGCTTCTGACCACTGAACACCCCTTGCAGGGTTTTCAACAAGGCATCATAGGCGACGGGCTTGACCAGCAGACCATTGAGCCCAAGGCGTACCGCCTCTTGCTGCTGACTATCCCGGCTGCCCACCGTGCTTAGCACCACCACAGGCAAGGTGGAATACTCAATTGAGAGGCGCAATTCGCGCAACCACTCCACCGCACTGCGCCCGGCCACATGATGATCCAGCAATAACATGTCCACGGGTTCATAGGAGCGCTGCTGCGTCGCCAACCAAGCGAGCATCCCGTCCTGCTCTGGCAGTGTGGCCGTAGTCACCCCCAGCGCCTGCAGCATCTCGGAGATCACGCGCCGAGCCAAGGGATCATCATGTAAGACCAATATGCGCTTACCGCGCAGAGCCACCGCTTCCGTCTGGAAGGAGCGGCGAGTCGGCATGCTAAAACGCATCGGGAAGACCAACTGAAAACCGAACAGGCTGCCTTGCCCCGCTTCGCTCTTCACCTGGATCTTGCCCCCCATCTGGGTCACCAAGTGCTGACTGATGGCCAGGCCCAACCCACTGCCACCGTACCGGCGCGCCATGGATTCATCGGCCTGGCTGAAGGCTTGAAACAATCGGGCTTGCTGACTCTCGGTCATGCCAATACCGCTATCCTGCACATCGAAACGCAGCTCAACCTCGGCGCCTTCCTGACGCACCCGCTGCACCCGCAACAGGACATGGCCCTTATCGGTAAACTTGATGGCATTGTTGATGAGATTGATGAGCACCTGCTCCAGGCGCAGAGGATCGCCAACAATGAGCACAGGTAAATCGGGAGCAATGTCGAAGATGAGCTCCAGCTTTCTCTCCTCGGCACGCCCTACCAGTATGCTGGCGACCTTTTCCAGCAGCTCATCCAATTTGAAATCTGTCTTCTCCAGCTCCAACTTGCCCGCCTCGATGCGGGAGAAGTCCAGCAGATCATTGACCACCGCCAGCAACAGCTCGGCCGAGTAGAAGATCTTTTGCAGGTAATCCTTCTGATTTCGGTTGAGCGTTGTCTTTTGCAACAATTGTCCCAGACCCAAAATGGCATTGAGCGGAGTGCGGATCTCATGACTCATACGCGCCAGAAAATCTGATTTTGCCTCATTGGCCAGGCGCGTGGTCTCGACGGCCGCCTCAAGCGCGATAGCCCACTGTTTGAAGAAACGGTAACCCACAAAGGTAAGCATGATGACCAGAGAGCCAATCACCGCATAGACCGACATGGTGGCATCGTTCATGGTCTGCAGCGCTTGAGGCCACATGACAGCCGTGGGCAACAGACCTAATCTGGGCTCCATGGCCAGTTGCGACAGCGTATAAGAGAGGAGTAAGAAGAGCAGTATCCCCAGCACCAGAGTGGAAACCGCGAGCAGCACATGACGCTTCTGCAGCGTCGGGCGCACCGTAGTAAAGTGTCGTTCTCGTAAACGGGTCACCCAGGGGGTCAACACAAAGAGAAAGGGAGGGAGAGTCAATATGCTCTGGATAAAGCCGCCCAACCACCAGCTCTGCCACGTGCTGAAAGCCGTGCTCAGTTCACCCGTGCTGTAACACCAAATCAAGGAGCCGATGGAGCCGAAGGTATGGCCAATGAAGCTGAGCACCACAAACAACACAATGGAGTCCAGATTACGCAGCGACAAGGAGATGGGCAGGGTTCGATAGGCAATAGCGATGACGGCTAAGGCTATCGGTTCGGCACAAGCATAGACCCAGGCCAACTCGTAAGGCATGTTGGAGTAGAGCGCGAAGGTCAGTGTGGCAATGTAGGCCGGGATCGCTCCCCACCAGAAACCAAACCACATCATCCACAAGGCACAAAAGGTCAGCGGCGGGTAGATGAGTAAAGAGAAACGCCACTCGCCCAGTTGGATAGGCACCAGGGACCAGGCATTAAATACCGAAATCAGCCCCAGGGCGACGCACAGCACCATGGAGCTGACCCACAGCAGCATTAGCGTCCGGCTCGATTTGCTGGACTGCAATCTGCGGATGGACAGAGCCCGGTAATAAATATCTTCGTTCATACTCTTCCTAATATCCGGTATCCGCCACAAGGCATCAATGAGCAGTAGCACATGTGATGCTGACGACTTGGCAGCGGAATACAACAACCTTCCTACTCATCAGCAGGCAACCACTCTGGGGGGGTGCCGGTTTTAACGGCCGCACGCTTCGTAGCCACAAAGGCTCTATTCCGAGCAAAAAATGTCTTACTACACTGTAATGGGCTCATACGGGGTCATTGTAATGCCAACACCTCAGTCATTCTACCGACTGCGGCCACAATATCCCAACCTGCGACAAGGGCGTTATTTCTAAAGCAATTCACGATCCAGATTGGCTGAAAATTGGATGAAAAAAGCGTGGTCACGCCAAACGACGAGCAACAACATATATTTTTCACGTCACTTTGATTAGCATCAACTTCCCCCTCCTCGCCACCTGATGGTTATAACCCTATGGTCCCGTTTTTCCCCCCCTTACGCGATCAGGCCTGGCTGCAGATCGCCGTCGGACTCTCCAGCTCCATGCCAGGGGCGTTGCAATACCAACGACTGGTGCAAGCCATCTGTGATGTGCTGCCCTGCGATGCGGTGGCCCTGTTGCAACTGCAGGAGGGAGAACTGATACCCGTGGCAGTCCAGGGGCTGGCCCCCGAGCTGATTGGTCAACACTTCCTGCCCCAGCAACACCCCAGACTGCAACAGATACTCGCCAGCCGTGAGCCGGTACGCTTTGCCGATCAGAGCCAGTTGGCGGACCCCTTTGATGGCTGGCTGCTCAATGACCCGGAGCGCAAAGCCGATGTTCACTCCTGCATGGGTTGCACCCTGTATGTGGATCACCAATTAGTGGGGGTCTTGACCCTGGATGCCCTGACACCCGGCGTGTTTGATGCGGTCGATGACATGACCATAGCCGCCTTCGCGGCTCTGGCCGCCGCCACCCTGCGCAACGTGGCCCTGATCCGCGCCCTGGAGCGCGCCAGCGAACAGCAAAAAGCCCTGGCCCGGGAACTGGTCCAGGAGGCACAACGCAAAGAAGGAGAGTTAGTCGGTCATAGCCCGCCACTGCAACATCTGCGCGAAGAGATACGCCTGGTGGGCGCCACCGATCTGGCTGTGCTCATAACAGGGGAAACCGGCACCGGCAAAGAGTTGGTCGCCCGCACCCTGCATGCTCATTCCCGCCGCACTGAGCAGGTTCTGGTGCATGTGAACTGTGCCGCGCTACCTGAGTCCATCGCCGAGAGTGAGCTCTTCGGCCATGTGAAAGGCGCCTTCACCGGCGCCATCAGCGATCGAGCTGGCAAGTTTGAGCTGGCCGATGGCGGGACCCTCTTCCTGGACGAGATAGGTGAGCTGCCCCTGACCCTCCAAGCCAAGTTGCTGCGTGCCCTGCAGCAGGGCGAAGTACAACGCGTGGGGGCGGACAAACTCCACAGGGTGAATGTGCGACTGATTGCCGCCACCAATCGGGATCTGGAGCAAGAGGTGGCCGCCGGACGCTTCCGTGCCGATCTCTACCATAGGCTCAAGGTCTATCCCATCGCAGTGCCGCCACTGCGGGAGCACAAGCAGGATCTTGAGCTGCTGTGTGGCTACTTTCTCGATCAAGCGCGCAGCAAGCTGGGGCTACGGCAGATTGGGCTGCATCCCCTGGCCCTGCTGAGGCTCAAGGAGTATGAATGGCCGGGCAATGTTCGCGAACTGGAGCACCTGCTGCTAAGAGCCAGCCTGAAGGCGGCACGGGAGAACAACCTCAGACCGCTGATCCGCGCCGAACAGTTGGATCTCTTCCCTATGCCCCTAACCGAGACAGCGCCGCACTCTCCCACGGAACGACCGGCTAGCGAGGTCGGAGGGCTCCGCGAGGCGGTGGATCGCTACCAGGCCCAACTCATTCAGCAGGCCCTGCAACTCAGTGACGGCAACTGGAGCGCCGCCGCCAGACGGTTGCAACTGGACCGAGCCAATTTGATGCGTCTGGCCAAGCGGCTCGCCATCTCTTAATTTCCAGCCCAGCTCACCTCCAATGGGCAAAATGGCGACGTTATGTAGAGTGGACTAACGGCAATTGACCAAGACGCGCCCCGTCACCTGCCCCAGAGTGATGGCCTCAGCCAGGGCACGCACCTCGCTTAAGCTGACCTCATGACAGGCTTCAAGATAAAAACTGGCAGGCAGCAGTTCCGCTAACCGTTGCCAGGCCTGCTGGCGACGGAGCGGCGGGCACATGACCGAATCAATCCCCTGCAACCGCACATTACGCAAAATAAACGGCATGACACTGGTGGGCAGGTCAGTACCGGCCGCTAGCCCACAGGCCGCTACCGCCCCCTGGTACTTGACCTGGGAGAGCACCTTGGCCAATAACTGGCTCCCGACCGTATCCACAGCCCCTGCCCAGAGCTGTCGATCCAAGGGTTTGGGCGCCCCGTCCCACTCTTCCCGCAACATGACCCGGCTCGCACCCAAGCTTTGGAGATAGTCCAGATTCTCACGACGCCCCGTGACCGCCACGACCTGATAATCGAGCTGCGCCAACAGACTCACAGCGACGGAGCCCACGCCACCACTGGCCCCCGTCACCAGAACCTCACCCTGCTCCGGGCTGACGCCAGCCTCTTCTAGCGCCATGACACAGAGCATGGCTGTGAGACCGGCTGTCCCCAACTGCATGGCCTGCTGTTCGCTCAGCAACGCAGGCAAGGGCAATAACCAGTCAGCCTTTAACCTGGCCCGTTGGGCCATACCGCCCCAGTGATGCTCCCCGACTCCCCAGCCTGTGCTGAGCACCTTGTCTCCCGGCATAAAGCGCGGATCGCTTGAGGTGATCACCTCACCCACCAGATCGATGCCAGGAACCATGGGCCACTGCCGCACTATGGGCCCCTTGCCGGTAATGGCCAGGCCATCTTTATAGTTAAGCGAGCTGTAATGCACAGCCAGCAGCACCTCGCCGTCAGGCAGGGCCGACTCGTCCAGCTCGGCAAATTCAACCTGGGTTTTTCCCTCAACTTGCTTAAGTAACAATGCCTTGAACATGCTCCCTCCGAAAATGGATAAGTTGACGCTCTGAATTGGGATCCTCGCAACGGCGGACCAGGTGTCGAAAACTTGGCGCGCCTCACCTCGCTGCACAAACCTACAGCCCCATCAATCGACCAGTCCCAGACGGTAGCTCACTCAATAGATTAAAATAAAAAGCCTATTAATCAATTGATTAAATTTGAATCACACAAACTGCGACAAGATAAATCAAAACAGGCATGAGTATTGCTTTTTATGAGTAACTGCTCTTGGATTTGCCGGAGGCACTCATGGAAAGGCTTCAATTAGTTGGTGGTTTCGGTCGTCATGGTGACCTGCCTATCAGCCGCATCAGCACCTTCAACCCTATCGCTAGCAGCGAACGGCTGGAACTGCTGGAGTGCCTGATGGCCCAGGAAAAGCTGGGCGACTTGCTGCAAACTTTTGCCACCTGGGTCGGCAATCATTTGCCGATCTGCCGCCTGGCTTATCACTACATGACTCAGCAGCATAAACTGATCGAGGGTGAACGCAAAGGCGCCAAACAGAGTTTCGCCCTGCAGGACAGCAGCATGCAATATCTGGGGCAACTGGAGTATGAGTTTGCCAACACGCTCTCCCCCAATCAGCAACGGATACTGCAGCAACTCCACCCCTTGCTGGCACTTCCCCTGCGCATGCTGCTCAAGCTAGAGCAGATGGATCAGCGCAGCCGGATGGATCACTTAACCGGCATTGGCAACCGCGCTTATTTTGATGAGTCGCTGCAACGTGCGGTCGATCAGAACCAGCGTCATGCCGATGGTTTGACCCTGATCCTGATGGATCTGGATCACTTCAAGCGGGTCAACGACACTCACGGTCACCCGGTTGGTGATCGGGTGTTACAAGCCTTCGCCGAAGTGCTCTCTCGCTGCATTCGCCGTACCGACATAGCGTTTCGTCTGGGGGGCGATGAGTTTGCCCTCTTGCTGCAACCAGCCGATGGCCCAGCAGCCGAGCGAGTGAAGGCGCGCATCGCGTTTCATCTGCAGAATCACCCCGAACTGCTGCAGTGGCAGGTGGGGTGCAGCATTGGCTACGCCATTTGGCAACCAGGCATGATCCAAAACGAGCTCTATCAAGAAGCCGATGCCGAGCTCTATCGTCAGAAGCATCTGCGCCCCTAAGAGATGGGCAGATAGATGAAAAAGTAGGGCCCGGCGAGATATCTCGCTGGGCCCTACAGCTATCGGGAGTCCAACATTATTCAGGCAACAGCCCCCACTGCAGCTGCAGTTGCAGCGCCACCGTCTCCGGCACTGCGGTAAAACCCTGACAGACAAAATAGCCCAAAGCGGCCACCAACTCTTCGCCGTAAAATAGCAGGGGCACCCGCCCCCGCAGCCAAGGGGCCACCTCATACTCCTGCCACAGCTTCTTCAACTCCCGAGAGCCTTGTCGCCCCAGGGGGCGAGCCCGCAGGCTGCCGACGGCCCCAAAGCGTAGGCTCATCGCTTCGCTAACCTGCGGCAAGCGTAACCACTGGCCACTCGTTGTGCCATTCCAGGGCTGAACTTGCCAACGGCAAAGACGCCCATCCGCCAAGGTCACCTGGCCGGCCTCCAGAGTGAGGGGCAGACTGGCGGGTAATTCGGGGAATTGATGGGGCACCAGGTAGAGCCGACCGGCATAACGGCGCAGATCCCCCCCTTGCCAATGCAGCAGCGGAGTCGCATCGGCGCGGGCCTGTACCAGTTGCGGCCAGATCTGCAGCAGTTGCTCCCGGGATGGCACCTGACCGCTCAACTCCCGCAACCAGTGACGCAGCAGGTTGTGCCGTCTTGGCAGGCTCAATGCCCCGACACTTGCCAGCGTCAAACTTCCGTCAGCCGCCTGACACTGCTGTAAATCACTGCTGGCCAGCTCCTGGCAGAGGCGCTCCTGCTCGGCGCACAGTTCGCTACTGCGCCGCGCCGTAGCCGCGTAGCTTGGCCAGCGCTCCCGCAGCAAGGGCAAGATCCGGCTACGCAGAAAATTGCGATCGAAGCGCTCATCCTGGTTACTCTCATCCTCCACCCACACCAGCCGCTCTTGTGCCGCCCAGGCCGCCAACTGAGCACGACTCACCGTCAGTAGAGGCCTAAGCAACTCCCCATCTAGCAACTTGCTGGCAAAAGGCTGCCGGGCCGGCATGGCCGCTAGCCCCCTGGGGCCAGCCCCCCGCTTGAGCGCCAAGAGCAGCGTCTCTAACTGATCATCCTCATGATGTGCTGTGACTAAAGCGCCGCCCGGCACGAGTCGTTCGGCCAGCGCCTGATAGCGAGCGATACGCGCCTGGGCCTCCAAACTCATCCCGTTCCCGAGCTGAACCTTGACTCTGACAACCTCACAAGGCACCTGCAACTGAGCGCACACCTGCTGGCAATGCAGAGCCCAGCCATCGGCCTTGGAATTGAGACCATGGTGCACATGGCAAGCTTGTAGCGAATACCCTGGCCGCGCACGGATAAGCCGTGCCAGCAGGGTGAGCAGCACCAGAGAGTCCAGCCCACCGCTGAACCCCAACAGCAGAGGGCGCGGCGTCAGTTCCTGATCCAGCCAGAGTGCCAGGTGTTGCTCGAGGGAGGGTTGCGACATGGTGACCAGATCCAGAAAGTACAATGCGGGGATGATAACAAACCCGCCCAAGGGCTTACACGCCAAGCACGAGAAACAATAAAGGCACCCGCAGGTGCCTTTATCCAGCTAGACCCAATTAGGTTAGCAATAACCGAATGACATCAGACGCTTATAACGCTCATCCAGTAACTGCTCGGTGGAGAGACGACGCAACTCGGCCAAATCGGCCAGCAGGCGCTTACGCAACAGAGCCGCCATCTCGTCATAGTTGCGATGCGCGCCACCCAGGGGCTCAGACACCACATGATTGATGAGCTTCAGCTGCTTCAGACGCGGAGCCGTGATGCCCATGGCCTCGGCGGCAACTGAGGCCTTATCGGCACTCTTCCACAAAATAGAGGCACACCCTTCCGGCGAAATGACCGAATAGGTGGAGTATTGCAACATGTTGACCCGATCACCCACCCCTATGGCCAGCGCACCACCGGAGCCACCCTCGCCAATCACGGTACAGACGACGGGAACCTTAAGGCTGGACATCACCTTCAGGTTGCGCGCTATAGCCTCGGACTGACCCCGCTCCTCGGCTCCAATGCCAGGATAGGCGCCTGGCGTGTCGATGAAGGTGATGATGGGCATCTTGAAGCGCTCAGCCATCTGCATCAAGCGCAGCGCCTTGCGATAGCCTTCCGGCCGCGGCATGCCGAAATTTCGACGGATCTTCTCTTGGGTATCACGCCCCTTCTGCTGACCAATCACCATTACAGGTTCGCCCTCGAAGCGGGCTATGCCACCTATGATCGCCTTGTCATCGGCAAAGGCGCGATCACCGGCCAGTTCATCAAAGTCGGTGAAGAGGCGGTCGATGTAATCCCGGGTATAGGGACGCATAGGGTGACGGGCCACTTGAGAGATCTGCCAGGCGCCCAGATCGGCAAACAGCTTGCGCGTCAGCTCTTCATTTTTCTTTTCCAACCGCACTATCTCTTCGGAGAGATCGACACGGTTGCCGACCCCATCCCCAACATGCTTCAGCTCTTCAATCTGAGCCAACAGCTCGGCGATGGGTTGTTCAAATTCGAGAAAATTCAGGTTCATAGTGATATCCGAAATCGCTACTCAAAAATCAGGTCGACATTCTGCTTGCCCAAGAGCATGCACAAGTCGTCCAGTAGTTGATCGGTGGGCGTAACTCGCCACTCGGTGCCTAATTGCAAAGAGGCCTGTACGCCAGGTGTGCGGTAGCATACCTGAACCGGACAGATACCGGCACGATGAGGTTGCATTATTTCGCCCAAACGGGGGAAAAATCGCTCATCAATCTGGTTTTGTGCCACGTTGAGACGCAAGCCGCGCGCATAACGCGCCCGGGCGTCCGATATATCCATTAACTCACGGGCCGACATTTTAAGCCCACCGGAGAAGTCGTCAAAGCCGACCTGTCCACTCACGACCAGTATCTTGTCTTGGACAAGTAAATGCTCATAACGTTCAAGGGCTTCACTAAAGAGTGTGATGTCCAGCCGCCCGGAACGATCATCTATGGTCAGCAAACCCATGCGAGTACCACGCTTGGTCACCAGCACACGGGTGGCAATGACCAAGCCCGCCGCCGTGGTGATCTTGTCCCGCTCTGTCGGGTGCAACTCGCTCAAACGACCGGAGACATAGTGCCTAAGTTCAGGCAAGTACTGGTTGATGGGGTGGCCCGTCAGGTACAACCCCAGGGTCTCTCGCTCCCCCTCCAGCCACACCTTGTCCGGCCACTGGGGCACCTGGGCAAAGCAGGGACTGGGCAGCACCGCATCCTCATCGGTACCGAAGATATCGCCAAACAGATCGTCCTGGCCGCGCGCCGCATCCTTGGCCTTCTGCTCGGCGGCTTTCATCGCCTCCTCCAGGCTGGCCATGGTTGCCGCCCGGTGCGGCCCCAGCCGATCCAGCGCCCCCGCCAGGATCAGCTTCTCCATCACCCGCTTATTGAGGCGTTTGATGTCCACCCGGTTACAGAAATCAAACAGATCCCGGAAAGAGCCACCGGCTTGGCGCGCCTCGATGATGGCTTCTATTGGGCCTTCACCCACCCCTTTGACCGCCCCTATGCCATAGACGATATGACCCTGAGCGTTGACGGTGAAGCGATACTGCCCCGAGTTGACATCCGGCGGTATTATGGTCAGCCCCATACGCTGACACTCGTCCACTAACGTCACTATCTTGTCGGTGTTATCCATATCGGCGGTCATGACGGCCGCCATGAACTCCGCCGGAAAGTGCGTTTTCAACCAGAGCGTCTGATAGGAGACCAGGGCATAAGCAGCCGAGTGGGACTTGTTGAAACCGTAACCGGCGAACTTCTCCACCAAGTCAAAGATCTTCATGGCTAACTCGCCATCGATGCCATTGTCCACGGCGCCCGCCTCAAAACCGGCTCGCTGCTTGGCCATCTCCTCCGGCTTCTTCTTACCCATGGCCCGGCGCAACATGTCCGCCCCACCCAGCGTGTAGCCCGCCAGCGTCTGGGCGATCTGCATGACCTGCTCTTGGTAGAGGATGATGCCGTAGGTGGGCTCGAGTATGGGTTTGAGCGACTCATGCTGCCACTGAACATCCGGGTAGGAGATGGCTTCACGACCATGCTTACGGTCGATGAAGTTATCCACCATCCCGGATTGCAGCGGCCCCGGACGAAACAGGGCCACCAGGGCTATCATATCTTCAAAGCAGTCGGGCTTGAGGCGCTTGATGAGATCCTTCATGCCGCGGGATTCCAACTGGAATACCGCCGTCGTCTCATAGGCCAACAGGGTCTTGAAAGAAGCCCTATCATCCAGCGGAATGGCCTCGATGCGTACCGGCTCCTTGCCCTCCTGAGCCATGCGCGGATTGATCATATCCAGGGCCCACTGGATTATGGTCAGAGTGCGCAGCCCCAGGAAGTCGAACTTGACCAGCCCCGCGTACTCCACATCGTTCTTGTCGAACTGAGTGACAGGGTTGGCCCCTTCGGCATCGCAGTAGAGGGGAGCAAAGTCGGTGATCCGGGTCGGCGCTATCACCACACCCCCCGCATGTTTACCGGCGTTGCGGGTCACCCCTTCTAGCTTGCGCGCCATGTCGATGAGCGCCTTGACCTCCTCATCCTGCTCATAGATCTCGGGCAGCTTGGGCTCGGCCTCAAACGCCTTGGCCAGCGTCATACCCGGATCGGGCGGTATCAACTTGGAGAGGCGATCGCAAAAGCCATAGGCATGGCCCAGCACTCGACCCACATCGCGGATGGCCGCCTTGGCAGCCATGGTGCCGAAGGTGATGATCTGGGAGACGGCCTCCCGACCATACATCTCGGCCACATGGTCGATCACCTCATCCCGGCGATCCATGCAGAAATCCACGTCGAAGTCAGGCATGGAGACCCGCTCCGGGTTCAGGAAACGTTCGAACAGCAGATCAAATTCCAGCGGATCCAGATCGGTGATCTTCAAGGCATAGGCGACCAGTGAACCGGCCCCCGAGCCCCGACCCGGCCCCACCGGAATATTGTGATCCTTGGACCACTGGATAAACTCCATCACGATCAGGAAGTAACCCGGGAAGCCCATCTGGTTGATCACCTTGAGCTCGATATCCAGACGCTCATCATACTCGAGGCGCTTCTCGGCTCGCACGTGTGGCTCGGGAAACAGAAACTCCAGCCGCTCCTCCAACCCCCGTTTCGAGCACATGACCAGATAATCTTCTGTGCTCATCTCACCGGTGGGAAACTGCGGCAAGAAGTACTCGCCAAGTCGTACCGTGACATTGCAGCGCTTGGCGATCTGCACCGTATTGGCCAACGCCTCAGGCAGGTCGGCAAACAGCTCGACCATCTGTTCCTGGCTCTTCAGATACTGCTGGGGGCTATAGCGCTTGGGGCGGCGGGTATCATCGAGGGTGTAACCATCGTGAATGGCTACCCGGATCTCATGGGCGTCGAAATCTTCTTCATTGCGAAAGACCACCTCGTTGGTGGCCACCACGGGCAAGGCCAACTCTACGGCCAGCGGCACCGCCATGCGAATATAGCTCTCCTCATCGGGGCGGCTGGTACGCATCAGCTCAACATAGTAACGATCAGGAAAGTGCTGACGGTAGAACTCGGCACAGCGGGCCACCATGGCCTGGTTGCCCTTGAGCAGAAACTTGCCCACGTCCCCTTCGCGCCCACCGGAGAGTAGGATCACCCCATGGTGGTGCTCGATGAGCCACTGCTTATCGACCACAGGTTGCCCCTGCACATGGCCGCGCAGATAAGCCTTGGAGATGAGCTGCACCAGATTCTGCTGCCCCTCGTTATCCATGGCCAGGCCCGTCAGACGAAACAGCTCTTCGCCCAGCTCCTCACTCTGCAGCCAGAGATCGACCCCGACCAAGGGTTTCATCCCCTTACCATGGGCATCACCATAGAAACGCACCAGACCACACTGGTTCATCTGATCGGTGAGCGCCATGGCTGGCATGCCATACTCGGCCGCACGGCCGACCAGGGGTTTAATCTTCTGCAAGCCATCGACCATGGAGAAGTCGGAATGGACGCGCAGGTGTATGAAACGAGGTTCTGCCATCTTCGTCTATCCCTCACTTAGGGGGCGGTTAAGGGAGTATTACCACAGGCGATTGCACCAGATCGCTAATCTAAATCGCTAAACCCGGTCGATTAAATCAGGCCCAAGGCCTGGCGGACCGGACGAAAGCTGCGTCTATGCTGAGGGATAGCGCCAAATTGTTGCAGGCGGGCCAGGTGCTCGGCGGTCGGATAGCCCTTGTGCTGGGCAAAGCCATAATCAGGGTAGAGCCGGTCCAGTTCGGCCATCTCGCTATCCCGGGTCACCTTGGCCAGGATGGAGGCGGCGCTGATCTCGGCCACCTTGCTATCCCCCTTGACTACGGCCAGGGCGGGAATGCCAAAATCCGGCGTCCGGTTACCATCGACCAGCACATAACCTGGCTGTAGCGGCAAGGCCGCGACGGCCCGCTGCATGGCCAACATAGTGGCCCACAGGATGTTCAAGCTGTCGATCTCGCTCGGTGAACAGCGACCAATAGCATAGGCTGCGGCCTTGTCGATGATCTCATCATACAGGGCCAGACGCCGTTTCTCGGAAAGCTTCTTGGAGTCGTTGAGACCCAGGATGGGGCGGGTGGGATCCAGGATCACGGCGGCGGTGACCACATCACCGACCAGGGGGCCACGGCCCACCTCATCGACACCCGCCACGCGCACCAGGCTCACATCACAAGGGTAGAGAAAATCACTCATGCAAGATCCAGCAGTTGCAACACGGCAGAGGCCGCCTGTTTATCGGCATCACAGCGGATAAGCTGGTGCAAACGGGTAAATTCGGCCAGCAGCGGCTGGTTATCCTGCCCCAGCAGACGACTCACCTCGCGGCAGATGGCCACCGGGGTGCACTCCTCCTGGATCAGCTCTGGCACCAGCATCTTAGCCGCCAGTAGATTAGGCAGCGCAAAGGTGCGGATCTTGACCAGTCGCTCGGCCAGCCAATAAGTCAGGGCATTCACCTTGTAGCCGACCACCATGGGACGCTTGACCAGCATGGCTTCCAGGGTCGCGGTCCCTGAGGCCAGCAGTATGGCATCCCCTGCAGCCATCACATCCCGCGCCTGACCATCAAATAAATGTATGGGTAGTTCAGGGGCTACGGCTTGCAAAATAGTCACAAACTGCGCTCGCCGTCTGGCATTGACCAGCGGCACCACAAACTCCAGTTCTGGATGCTCACGGCGCAGCAATTGGCAGGCTTGCAGGAACAAGGGCGCCAGCATGGCCACCTCGGCCTGCCGACTTCCGGGCAGCAGAGCCAGGTAGGGCTTGAGTGGATCGAGACCTAAGCGCAGGCAGGCCTCGGCCTTGTCGTTCACCAGAGGCACGGCATCCGCCAGGGTATGGCCAACGAAGCGGCAGGGCGCCTGGTGAGCATCATAAAAAGCTTTTTCGAAGGGCAAGAAGGCGAGCACCAGATCAGTGGCCGCCTTGATCTTGTGAATACGGGAGTGACGCCAGGCCCAGACCGAAGGGCTGACATAGTGGACTGTCTTGATACCCTGGCGCTTGAGTTTCAGCTCGACACCAATATTGAAATCCGGAGCATCGACGCCGATGAAGAGATCTGGCGGATTGAGAGTCAGAGCACGGATCAGCTCCCGTCGAACCTGCAACAGGCGAGGCAGACGCCCTAGCACCTCGACCAAGCCCATGACAGAGAGCTCTTCCATCTCGAAGAGTGTCTCGACGCCAATCTCCTGCATGCGCGGTCCGGCAATACCGATAAACTGGGCATCAGGATGGCGAACGCGGAGCTCGCGCATCAGACCTGCAGCAAGAATATCGCCGGAGACTTCTCCGGCGACAATGGCAATACGCAAGGGACGCATCATGTCAGACATGGGCATCAGCGGACAATGCCGCGCTCATTCTGCTTGAGGAAGTCGACTAGTGGTATCACGGCGGGCTCATCGGCCGCCATGACTTCTAACTCAGGCAGCGCCTCTTCGACGGTCAAGCCTTGACGATAGATCACCTTGTAGGCGCGCTTGATGGCGGAGATAGCCTCTGGGGTAAAACCACGGCGCTTCAACCCTTCACTGTTAACACCAAAGGGTTTGGCATAATGACCCGCCGCCATCACATAGGGCGGCACATCCTTGTTCAGGGCGGCCATACCCGCCACAAAAGCATGGGAGCCGACGCGACCAAATTGATGAATCGCCGCCAAGCCACCAAAGATGACCCAATCACCAATATGCACATGCCCGGCCAGCGTGGCATTGTTAGCAAAAATGGTGTCATCACCAATGACGCAGTCGTGGGCCACATGAACATTAACCATGAACAGGTTACGGCTGCCCACCTTGGTCAGACACTGATCCTGGATGGTGCCGCGATGGAAGGTGCAGTGTTCACGAATGACGTTGTGGTCGCCGATCTCCAGGAAGGTACGCTCACCCTTATATTTTTTGTCCTGGCAATCTTCGCCAATGGAGCAAAATTGGAAAATCTTGTTGCCCTGGCCAATCTTGGTCGGCCCCTTCAGCACCACATGCGAGCCGATCCAGCTCCCCTCGCCAATTTCAACCTCGGCACCCACGACCGACCAAGGACCGATCTCGACCCCGGCGCCGATGACGGCGCTGTCGTGAATGATGGCAGTTTCATGAATCAGAGCACTTGGATGGATCATGTCTTAGCTCTCGCGTTTGGCACACATCAGCTCGGCGGTACAAACCACCTCACCATCCACAGTCGCAACACCGGTAAACTTGGCGATACCGCGACGCTCTTTCAGAAACTCCACATCCAGCACCAGTTGATCTCCTGGTACCACGGGGCGTTTGAAACGGGCATTATCGATGGAAGCAAAATAATACAACTCGTTTGGCTTGGGCTTACCTACCATGCGGAAGGCCAGAATCCCGGTAGCCTGAGCCATGGCCTCCAGGATCAAAACACCAGGCAATACCGGCTTCTGCGGAAAATGTCCCTGAAAAAAGGGCTCATTAAACGACACATTTTTTATGGCTCGAAGCACCTTACGACCCTCGCCGATCTCGTAGTTAACCACGCGGTCAACCAACAAGAAGGGGTATCTGTGGGGCAGCAGTTCCAGAATTTCCTGGATGTCGAGTTGGTTAAGTTCGTTGCTCAAACCTGTATCCTTATCACTTATTGTTCTTGGTCTTCGACCCGTTTTTCCAGCTGGTTCAGCCGTTTATGCATGTCATCGATATGCATGACCCGCGCCGCCATCTTGCGCCACTCCTTATTGGACTGGGCTGGAACGCCAGAGGAGTAGACCCCTGGCTCTGAGATCGACCGCATCACCATGGACATCCCCGTGATGGTGACCTGATCGCACACCTGAATATGACCGTTGATGACGGCAGCGCCGCCAATGATACAGTATTTGCCGATTTTGGTGCTACCCGCGATCACTGTCCCGCCCGCAATCGCCGTTCCATAGCCAATTTCCACGTTATGAGCAATCTGGCACTGGTTATCTATGATGACATTATCAGCGATCCGAGTGTCATCGATCGCGCCTCTATCTATGGTAGTTGAAGCACCAATTTCGACACGATTGCCGATCCGCACACCGCCGACCTGGGGGATCTTAATCCACTCACCACGCTCATTGGCATAGCCAAAACCATCCGCACCGATGACACTTCCGGCTTGCACCAGGCAAGCCTCACCAAGGCGTACGTTGTGATAAAGAGTAACATTGGCCCACAGACGTGAGCCTTTGCCTAATTGGCTGTTTTTACCGATGAAACAGCCGGGCCCCACTATGACCCCCTCGCCGAGTACCACGCCCGACTCAATCACCGCATTAGCGCCGATAGCCACGCCAGGAGCCAACTGCACATCCTCGGCTATCACCGCCTTGGGGTGAATAGTCGTTGCCGGTTGCGGTGTGCTATCCAGCAACTGAGCCACATGGGCAAAACCCACATAGGGGTCTTTGACCACCAGGGCATTCGTTGCGCAGATAGCTAAATCCGCCGCCTTCACCAGGACAGCACTCGCCTGACTCTTGGCAAGAAACGCATGGTACTTGCTATCAGAGAGAAAACTAATCTCACCGACCTGCGCCGTTTCCAGGTTGGCAATACGGGATACCTCAACCGAGGCATCCCCATGCAGCTCGGCACCCAGAAGATCGGCTAGTTGTCCGAGGGTCACGCTCATCGCTTACTTGCTCTTGCTAACTTGTTGGATAACTTGAGAAGTGATGTCCAGCTTCTCGGCTCCAAAGACTACCGCCTGGCCATTCAGCACCATGTCATAGCCCTGCGCCTTGGCGATGCTATCAATGGCAACTTGAACCTTATCAAACACCTTCTTCTGCTCTTCGCTGAAGCGACGACGTTGATCTTCTTGCAGTGCCTGTCCCTTCAAGTTGAAGTCTGATTGCAGTTCAGCCAGCTTGCGCTGCAGCTTGGTGCGCTCATCGGCACTCATGAAGGACTCATCCTTCTTCAACTTGGCGGCCAAGGTTTCACCTTCGCTTTGCAGGCGCTGCATTTCACGCATACGAGAGTCAAACTCCGCCTTCAACTTGCTGTCAATAGCCTTAGCCTGGGGGATCTCTTGCATGATACGCGGGACACTGATCACGGCAATCTTGCTTTCAGCCGCAGCCTGAGCAGAAAAACCGGTAGCCATCATAGCCAGGGCCAAAGTGGCCACATGTAATACTTTATTCAATTTACACTCCTTGATATTTCTCACCTTAGAAGGTGCGACCAATGTTGAAGTTAAACACTTCCGTTCTGTCACCCGGTTGCTCTTTTAGCGGTTTAGCAAATGAGAAGACCAGAGGTCCCAACGGCGAAATCCACTGCAAGGATACCCCTAATGATGAGCGCCAGTTAGTGGGATCTGAGTAGTCATAGAGATTGTCACAGCCGGCAACGCAGACACCGTAAGCGTTCGGGTCAAAGGTGGTATCCCATACCGTACCTATATCGAAGAATACTGAGGTACGCAGCTGCTTGCGGTAGGACTCGCTGGCAAAAGGCGTAGGGACGATAAACTCAAAGCTGGCCACACTCATGGCATTACCCCCGATCGATTGATCGGTGCCTATGATGCTGTTTTCGCCCTGATTATTATAAAGATAGAGCGCCTTGGGACCCACAGTATTGCTCTTAAAACCACGCAGCCACTCGCTGCCCCCGGCGTAGTAGTTCTCGAAGAAGGGCAGTATCTGGTCATAGCCATTCACCTGGCCATAGCCATTGCCATAAGCCAGCTTGAAACGGCCAGAGATGACCCAGTCATGTTCACGATCCAACGGATAATAGTGGGCATCATCAATGCTCAGCTTATAGAACTGCAGATCCGAGCCAGGTATGGTGACCTTGGCCGATGCCTGCTGCTTATTGCCCTGGGTCGGAAATACCCCCTTGTTCAGATCGTTACGGATCCAGCTGGTGGTGATGTCAAAGTCGTTGAAGACCACACGCCCTTGCCCATCCTGTTGTTCGGAGTAGATATCCCAGAACTTGCGGATCTGGGCATAAGCCTGGAGCTGTGACAGCTTGTTGTTCTCATAGCCGAGGCTATATTCCAAGCGGTTGATCTCATTGATGGGGTAGCCCAGGGTCAGACGTGTACCTATGGTCTGATTGGTATAGTCGACCAGGTTGGCATCGCCGGCCTTAAACTCAGTGTAGTAGACTCGACCACCCAAACTGACGCCATCTATGGTGAAGTAGGGATCGGTATAGCTGACATCGAAGGTCTTGCTATAGTCGTTCATGTTAAAATTGAAGGCCGCCTTCTTACCCGTGCCCAGGAAGTTATCCTGCTGCAAGGCAAACTGGAAGCTGACCCCGGATTCAGTACCGTAACCCACGCCGCCCGTAATGGATCCTGCGGGCTGTTCCTTGACCGTCACATCCAGATCCACCTTGTCATCGCTGCCTGGCAGACGGCGCGGCTGGATCTCGACAGTTTCGAAGAAGCCCAGTCGATTCAAGCGATTCTTGGAGTTTTCAATATTCTCATTGGAGAGCCAAGCGCCCTCCATCTGCCGCATCTCCCGCCGCACCACACCATCCTTGGTCACCTGGTTACCCTGTACGCTGATGTTGCGCACGTAGATACGCGGGCCCGGCATCACATTGATGTTGAGGGACACCACCTTCTTGGCATCATCTATGGTTGGATAGGTAGTGACTTGCGGATAAGCATAACCAAATTTGCCCAGAAATTTGGCCAGGCTCTCTTCGGTATGAGCCACATTGGCTGCCGAATAGAGCTCGCCAGCCGTCAGCGGGATAAGCTTTCGCATTTCACTGCCACGGCCAATCAGATCCCCCTTCAGGTCTATGGTGGAGATCTTGTACTGCTCGCCCTCATTGACATTGATGGTGATGTAGATGCCTTTCTTGTCGGGGGTCATTTCCACCTGAGTCGAGGTCACCTTGAAGCGCACATAACCACGATCCATATAATAAGAGCGCAGCGCTTCCAGATCCCCAGCCAGCTTCTGTTTCTGGTACTTCTGGTCGCCGATGAAGTTCCACCAAGGCACTTCATCACGCAGCGAAATCTGTGCCAGTAAACGCTCTTCATCAAAGACTTTGTTGCCCACTATGTTGATTTGCTGGATCTTAGCGGAGACCCCCTCAACAAAATTGAACTTCAAATCGACCCGGTTACGAGGCAAGGGCGTCACAATAGCCTGCACTTGAGCGGAATACTTACCCACGCCGTAGTAGAAATCCTCCAGCCCTTTTTCCAGGCTGCGCAGCATGGTGCGATCCAAAGGCTCACCAACGCGAACCCCAGCAGCTTCAACAGACTCCTTGAGTTGTTCTTCCTTGATGTCCTTGTTGCCCACATACTCGATGTTGCTGATGGTAGGACGCTCTTTGACCTCCACCACCAACACATCGCCCTCGCGTCTGAGCTGGATATTCTCAAAGTTGCCGGAAGCATAGAGCTTCTTGATAGCATTAGCCGAAGCCTGGCTATCCAGACTGTCACCAACCCGAACAGGCAAATTCAAGAGCGCAGCGCCCAGCGTCACCCGCTGCAGCCCTTCCACGCGAATATCTTTCACTACGAAAGAGGGAGTCTCCCCTGCCGCCTGAGCCAATATACTAACGCTCAGCAGACAAGAGGCAACCAGTGCTTTTCTTACGGCCATGTTGTTCTCGTAGTCCTAGTTGCCGCACCTATCACAGGCGCGCAAAGTCATTAAACAGCGCAATCCCCATCAAACAGACCAGAATGGCTGCGCCAAATTTGAATGCATACTCCTGTACCCGCTCCGGTACAGGCTTCCCGGTAACTGCTTCAATCATGAAGAACATCAGGTGTCCCCCATCCAATACGGGCAGAGGAAACAGGTTGATAATGCCTAGATTGACACTCACCAGTGCCAAAAAACCGAGGAAGTATACCAGACCAAAACTGGCCGTGCTGCCCGCCCCTTTGGCAATCGAGATAGGACCACTCAAATTATCCAGCGAGACCACACCTGTGATGAGCTTGCCAAGCATCTCCAGGGTCAATGAGATGGTAGCGCCGGTTTTCTGCATCCCAACCCACAGGGCATCCAGAGGACCATAACGCAACTCAATACGGTAACGCTCGTCCAGAGGAATAACCAGGGGAGCAATTCCTACATAGCCCACGTCCTGCTCCTTGAGCTGACGTTTATCCGGGGTCAAAATCACATCTTTACGCACGCCGGCGCGCTCGATAGTAACATGCAGGGGATGCAGCGGCGAAGCCTGAACCAGAGTGACAAAATCCTGCCAATCCAGGAGTGGTTCCTCTTCTGCGGCGATCAGTTTGTCTCCAACCTGAACCCCGGCACGAGCCGCACTCCCCCCCTTGATGACCTGAGCCACTTCCAGGGTCACTTCAGGAGCAAGAGGCAGAAAACCCAGAGGTGCAAAAGGTAGTGTCTCATCATCGTTGCTCAGTTGCCAACCCGCCAACGAGAGCCGTTTGCGCAGCCGCTGGCCCTGGTTCAACACCTCCAGCTCAACCTCCTCGCTACCTAGCTGGCTAACCAGGGCATAGGTTACACTCTCCCAATCCCCAGTGAGCTTCCGGTTGACGCTCAAGATCTCCATGCCTGGCTGCAAGCCTGCATCAGCCGCCGCCGACTGGGGGATAATCTCACCGATAACCGGTTTGACTGTGGGCACCCCCAGCATGAACATCACCCAGAAGGCGAACAGAGCAAATACGAAGTTAGCCAAAGGACCGGCCGCGACTATGGCAAAGCGCTGTGCCACCGTCTTGTTGTTGAAGGCCTGGGACTTCAACGCCTCGGGAACCTCATCGACGCGTTCATCCAGCATCTTGACGTAACCACCCAGAGGAATCAGTGAGAGTGAAAACTCTGTGCCCTGTTTATCCTTCTTGCTCCACAGTACCTTGCCAAAGCCTAAGGAAAAGCGCTCAACCCTAACCCCACATAGGCGAGCCACCCAAAAGTGACCCCACTCATGCACCGCGATCAGGATCGCCAGTGCCAGGATAAACGAGAACAGATTCCACAATACCTCAGTCATGCTCTCTCTCCTTGTATGAGTTTAAGTGCCAAACAACGCGCCTCGGCATCCAACTCCAGAATGGTAGCCAGATCCGGGGCGAACTGGCCAGCCAGTTTTTCCACCACCTGAGCACAAACCCGATAGATGGCCATGAAACCAATTTGCTGATCCAAGAAGGCACCTACCGCCAGCTCATTGGCTGCGTTGAGTGCTGTGGTAGCCGCCTGTCCACTCCAGCAGGCATCGATAGCCAACTGCAGACAGGGGTAACGGGCAAAATCGGGTTTGAGAAAACTAAGTTCCCCCTGCGAGAAGAAGTCCAACGCTTCCACCCCGGAGGTAACACGCTCAGGATAGGCCATGGCATGGGCTATCGGCGTGCGCATATCCGGCTTACCCATCTGCGCCAGTACCGAGCCGTCTCGATACTGCACCATGGAATGAATAACCGACTGAGGGTGAATAATGACCTGGATCTGCTCCGGCGCCGCATTAAATAGCCATTTGGCCTCGATGAACTCCAACCCCTTGTTCATCATGGTCGCCGAATCGACAGAGATTTTGCGCCCCATGGACCAGTTGGGGTGAGAGATAGCCTGAGCCGGCGTCACGGAATCCAACTCCGTGATCGGGGTGTAGCGAAACGGGCCCCCTGAGCCGGTAAGCAGGATGCGCTCCACCCCGGCTTGGGCCAGCTCGCAGTAACCCAGCTGTTGTTGAACCAACTCGGGCAGACACTGGAAGATAGCATTGTGTTCACTATCCACCGGCAAGACCGTGGCACCTGAGGCCTTGGCTGCCGTCATGAAGAGGGCACCGGACATCACCAGCGCCTCCTTGTTGGCCAGCAATACACGTTTACCCGCCTCAATCGCCGCCAGCGCCGAGAGCAGGCCGGCTGAGCCGACTATGGCGGCCATCACGGTATCCACCTCGGTGAGACGCGCCATTTCGCACAGGGCCTGGCTGCCGCTCAGCACAACTGTGGTACTGCCTGCCTCCAGCAAAGCCAGACGCAGAGCCAGCGCCGCCTCCTCCTGCACCAGCACAGCATAGCGCGGCCGAAACTCCAGGCAGTCGGCCAACATGCGGGTGACATCACGGTGAGCGGCGAGGGCCTGAATGGCAAATTTTTCAGGATGGCGACGCACAACATCCAGAGTGCTGCGGCCTATAGAGCCTGTTGAGCCCAACACAGTTAGCTGGTGCATGACTACTCCCATTAGCCGAGCCACTGCGTCAATAACAGATAGCTAACCACAAAAACCGGCAGAGCCGCCGTCAGGCTATCGATCCGATCCAGAATACCGCCATGTCCCGGCAACAGAGTCCCTGAATCCTTGATCCCGGCCTGCCGCTTGAACAGACTCTCGGCCAGATCGCCGAGCACGGACGCCAACACGGCGAGCATGCTACAGGCGATGATCACCCCACGCTCCGACCACGTCGGCACCACCTGACAAGCCACGCCAGCCGCGACAGCAGTGGCCAGCAGTAGACCACCGGCCAATCCTTCCAGCGTTTTGTTGGGACTCACCGCTGGCAGCATCTTGTGTTTACCCAAGGCTCGGCCAACAAAGTAAGCCCCGGAGTCGGCACACCACACCAGCAGCATGACAAAGAAGAGAACCCAGCCCCCCTGTGTCGGGTGCAAGGCATATTCATGACTGCGCAGCACCAGCAGGGACCAGAAGAAAGGCAGCAGGGTGAGCAGGCCAAACAGCCCCTTGAACCAGGGGCTGCGGCGCCAGACCCGAGTACCCAGTGGATAGGCGAGCACCATGCTCAACGCCAGCAGCCACCAGAGACCACCGACATAGAGGATACCGCGTACCAGGCCACCTGCCGGCTGTTGCACCAACAGCTGGGCTGGGTGCCCCCATAAGGAGAGCGCCAGGGCCCCGCCAAAAGGTAACAACAACCAGTTAGCATGGCGGGGCAAGACAAAGCGTCCCCACTCCCGACTGGCCAGCAAGAAGAGCAGTACAGCCCCGAGAGAAAACGCAGCAAACGGCAAAAAAAACATCCAACCAATGGCCAGAGGGATCAGGATCAATGCGGTAATAATTCGTTGTTTCAAACAAGAAACCTCTTAATGGCCTATTCAGTTCACGCCGAATTGCTCAGCATGTTGCGGATCTGCTCTCCCGTACAGCCAAACCGTCGCTCCCGGCTGGCAAATGAAGCAACGGCCTCACAGAACAGAGTGTCATCGAAATCAGGCCACAGTGCAGGAGTAAAATAGAGTTCGGCGTAAGCCAATTGCCAGAGCAGAAAGTTACTAATACGATGATCGCCACCGGTGCGGATCAGCAGATCGACATCCGGCAGATCGAAGGTCGACAGCCTATCATTAAGCATCTGCTCATTAATGGTATCCGCATCCAGTTCACCGCGCTGAGCCTGTTGCGCCAGGGTTCGCGCCGCCTCTGTGATATCCCAACGCCCACCATAGTTGGCGGCAATGTTTAGAATCAGACCGGTATTGGCGGCAGTCAGCTGTTCGGCCGCCGCTATTTTATCTTGCAGCCGGCGGCTAAAGCGTGAACGTTCGCCTATGACCCGCAGGCGAATATTGCTCTTGTGCAACTTTTTTACTTCGCCACCCAACACATGCATGAAGAGCTCCATCAAGGCCGAAACTTCCGACTCAGGACGGCGCCAGTTTTCACTGGAAAAAGCAAACAGGGTCAAGGCATCCAATTTCAGACGAGCAGCAAAGGAAACGGCATCGCGAACCGCCTTCACTCCCGCCTTATGGCCGAAGACTCGCATCTTGCCACGCTGCTGTGCCCAGCGACCATTGCCATCCATTATGATGGCAACGTGCTTGGGCAGGCACTGGCCAGCAAGCTCACCAAGAGATGCAGCTAACGACATGCTTCCTCTCCTACAAACAAAAAAGCGCCGTGCAGAGGGTCTACACGGCGCCCGGTACTATACCTGATGTGACAATCAGATTTCCATTAGCTCTTTTTCCTTGGCCGTCAGCAGATCATCGACCTGCTTGACATAACCATCGGTCAGCTTCTGGATCTCTTCCTGAGCACGACGGTCATCATCCTCGGAAATATCTTTGTCTTTGAGCAGGGTCTTCAGATCAGCATTGCTGTCGCGGCGCACGTTGCGCACGGCGACACGAGCCTGTTCAGCTTCAGCCCGCACCAGCTTAATCAGATCCTTACGACGCTCTTCGGTCAATGCCGGCAAGGGCACACGAATGGTTGTACCCGCCGAGCAGGGATTGAGCCCCAGATCAGAAGTCATGATGGCTTTCTCGACCGCCTGGATCATGGAGCGATCGAATACGGTCACCGCCAGGGTCCGAGCATCTTCGGCTACCACGTTGGCAACCTGACGCAAGGGGGTGGAAGAGCCGTAATAATCGACGGAGATACCATCCAGCAGTGCCGGTTGGGCACGACCCGTACGGATCTTGGACATCTGACTCTTGAGCGAATCAACGCTCTTGGTCATACGATCTTTTGCACCTTGCTTAATATCATTGATCACTGTCGTTATCCTTCTTCTGTGTCGTCTGACTTTACTGATGATTGTAACCAGTAAATGCGATCGGCAAAGCCAGTGTTACTTGTTTTTGTGATGGATCAGGGTACCTTCCTGCTCGCCCATGATGACACGACGCAGGGCCCCCGGCTTATTCATGTTGAATACCCGGATCGGCAGGTTGTGATCCCGCGCCAGGGTAAAGGCGGCCAAGTCCATCACCTTCAACTCTTTATCCAGCACATCGCTGTAATCCAGCTCGCTATAGAGCTCGGCATCCGGGTTCTTTACCGGATCCTCGGAGTAGACGCCATCGACCTTGGTGGCCTTCAACACGCAATCCGCTTCAATCTCGATGCCACGCAGACACGCTGCGGAGTCGGTGGTGAAGAAGGGGTTGCCGGTACCGGCAGCAAAGATCACCACTTTACCGGCACGCAGTTGGCTGATCCCTTCGGCCCAACTGTAGGAATCACAGATCCCCTGCAGGCTGATGGCTGACATCAGGCGCGCATTCACATAGGCACGATGCAAGGCATCCCGCATGGCCAAGCCGTTCATAACGGTGGCCAGCATACCCATGTGATCACCCACCACGCGGTTCATGCCAGCTTTGGCCAGACCTGCCCCGCGAAACAGATTACCACCGCCGATGACCAGACCGACTTGTACCCCGAGCTCGACCAGCTCCTTGATCTCCTGAGCCATACGTTCCAGCACAGCCGGATCGATACCGAAGCCTTCGTCACCCTGCAAGGCCTCACCACTCAGTTTCAGCAGAATTCGTCTGTAAGCAGCTTTAGGATTGGTACTCATCTTTTCTTCCTGGTCATAGAAAGACCGCGACATAGGTCGCGGTCTGAATTGGCTTGGCTAACTTTATCTCAGATTAGCTCTTCATGGCAGCGATTTGCGCCTGAACTTCGGCAGCAAAGTCAGTCTCAATCTTCTCGATACCTTCACCCACTTCGAAGCGGACGAATTCCAGCACATCAGCGCCTTCTTTCTTCAACAGATCGGCAACCAGTACGGAAGGATCCTTGACGAAAGGCTGGCCGGTCAGGGAGATGTCGCCAGTGAATTTCTTCATGCGACCTTCAACCATCTTCTCGGCGATCTCTTTGGTCTTGCCAGAGTTGATGGCGATATCGACTTGGATTTCGCGCTCCTTGGCAACCACTTCGGCAGAGACATCTTCCGGCTTGACGAATTGCGGGCTGTTGGCCGCAACGTGCATGGCCAGATCCTTCGCCAGATCGGCGCTACCGCCAACCAGCTTGGTAACAACACCGATACGACCACCGTGGATATAGGTACCCAGGTTGTCACCTTCGACCACTATCATGCGGCGCAGGTTCATGTTCTCGCCCAGCTTGGCGATCAGGTTGTTCAGCGTCACTTCAACGCTTTCACCATCGGCGAATTCGGCAGCCTTCAGGGCCTCCAGATCGCTGATCTTGTTGGTCACGGCGATGGCCAGAACCTGTTCACCGAAGGCACGGAAATTACTATCCTTGCCGACGAAGTCGGTTTCACAGTTCAGTTCGATCATGACGGCGCTGTTGCCTTCGGCACGAGCCAGGATCACGCCTTCGGCAGCGATACGGCCAGCCTTCTTGGCAGCCTTGGCTTGGCCAGACTTACGCATGTTTTCGATGGCCAGCTCGACGTCGCCATTGGCTTCAGTCAAAGCCTTTTTGCAATCCATCATGCCAGCGCCGGTACGCTCGCGCAGTTCTTTAACCAGAGCGGCGGAAATGTTTGCCATGTCCTATATCCTCGGTCTGAGTGTTTTGTATAAAAATGCAGGGGTCACTAGGACCCCTGCTAACCAATTACAATGGGTTAATAAGGGTGAACAGCGAACTGTTCCAGCCTTTATTAGTTGGCTTCTACGAAACCGTCTTGCTCGGCTTGAACTGCAATGTCCAGCTCGCGGGAGGAGTTAACCACACCAGCGGCAGCAGACAGATACAGGGTAACAGCACGGATCGCATCGTCATTACCCGGGATGATGTAATCAACGCCGTCCGGGTTAGAGTTGGTATCAACGATAGACACAACTGGGATACCCAGGTTGTTGGCTTCCTTGATAGCAATGTGCTCGTGCTCGGCATCAACCACGAACAGTACGTCAGGCAGGCCGCCCATGTCCTTGATACCGCCCAGGCTCTTCTCCAGCTTGTCCATTTCGCGAGTACGCATCAGCGCCTCTTTCTTGGTCAGCTTTTCGAAGGTACCGTCTTGAGCCTGGAGTTCCAGATCCTTCAGACGCTTGATGGACTGACGAACAGTCTTCCAGTTAGTCAGCATACCGCCCAACCAGCGATGGTTCACATAGAACTGATCGCAGTTGCCAGCAGCTTCTTTAACGGCTTCAGAGGCGGCACGCTTGGTACCGACGAACAGGATCTTACCCTTCTTGGCAGCAACGCTGCTGATGAAGTTCAGCGCATCATCAAACATCGGAACAGTCTTTTCCAGGTTGATGATGTGCACACCGTTACGGGCACCGAAGATGAACGGCTTCATCTTGGGGTTCCAGAAACGGGTTTGGTGACCGAAGTGAACGCCGGCTTGCAGCATGTCGCGCATTGAAACTTTTGCCATTTTAAACCTCTATTTGGGGTTAGGCCTCCACACATCCCGCGTTCCGACCCAAAGGGCACCCCGGAGAGCGTGTCGATGTGTGTGTGATGTTTAAGGATTTAAGTTAAGTGAGTATGACAGACATTACTCGGCGCGCTTTATACCATAAACCACCCTTTGACGCTACCTTGAGCTGCATCCTGCTCCCGTTTTTACGCGCCAACAGGCCGCCTAAAGCAGAGCTCGGGGCATTTGTTGATCCGGATCAGGAAACTGGAACTCCCCCCCCCAAACCGATACACTGCCAAGTTAAACAGGATCAGAAGAGAGGTCTGAACGTCCGTCGGCGTTCGGCCCTGTAGCGCGAGTCGAGAGAAGCCATGTCTGTAGTGCTGAAAAAACCGGAAGAGATAGAGAAGATGCGAGTGGCGGGCCGTCTGGCCGCCGAGGTGCTGGAGATGATCGCACCCCATGTGCAAGTGGGGGTGACCACCGAAGAGCTGAATCAGCTCTGCCATGACTATATCGTCAATGAGCAAGAGGCGATCCCGGCGCCCCTCAACTACCACGGCTTCCCTAAGTCCATCTGTACCTCGGTTAACGAGGTGGTCTGCCATGGCATTCCCAACCACAAGAAGTTGCGCGATGGTGACATCATCAACATAGATATCACCGTCATCAAAGAGGGCTACCACGGCGATACGTCCCAGATGTTCATCGTCGGCAGCACCTCACCGCGCAATCGTCAGCTGTGTGACATAGCCCAGCAGACCCTCTATGCCGCTATCCGCAAGGTGCGTCCGGGGGCTTGTCTCTCCGAGATAGGTGCCGCGATCCAGCCTATGGCCGAGAGTGCCGGCTTCTCCGTAGTACGCGATTACTGTGGTCACGGTCTGGGCAAAGCCTTCCACGAAGAGCCCCAGGTGCTGCACTATCGCAACAACCACAAGCTGACTCTGCAAGCCGGCATGTGCTTCACCATAGAGCCGATGATCAATGCCGGCGGTTATCGCTGCAAGGTGGATCGCAAAGATGGCTGGACCGTCACCACCAGCGATCGCCAACCGTCGGCCCAGTATGAACATACCCTGCTGGTCACCGAGGAGGGGTGCGAGGTGCTGACCCTGCGCCAGGATGAGAGCCTGGAGCGGTTGGTTCGCGGTTAAGCACGGCGTCAGCCGCATAGCGATGCGGCTGACAAGCCTGTTGGCAAAGCACATCCCACTGCTTTGCCAACACGCTTGGAGAAGGATGTCATGCTAGCGAGTGAGCCCTGCGCAATGGATCTGCCTACCGAACCAGTGCAAATCGCCAACGGCAAGGAGTGTCTGGCCCGGTTTCAAGAGTGGCTTCGCAGCCGCTTCCTGGCCGGCGACAGTGTGGTGGAGCTGGTGGCCAGCCGCTCTCAATTTATCGATGGACTGCTCAGCCGCCTCTGGGAACAGTTTGGCCTGGACGCACACCCCCATCTGGCGCTGATTGCCGTGGGCGGCTATGGCCGCGGCGAGCTGCACCCCCACTCGGATATCGACATACTGATCTTGAGCCGTCAGCCTTTGGGGGCGTCGGTCGGTGAAACCATAGGCCAATTCCTGACGCTGCTGTGGGATCTGCGCCTGGAGGTGGGCCATGCGGTACGCACCGTCAACGAGTGCGTAGAGCAGGGCAAGAACGATCTCACCATAGCCACCAATCTGATGGAGTCCCGGCTCATCATAGGCGCCCTGGATACCTTCGCCGCCCTGAACCAAGCCATTCAGCCGGATCACTTCTGGCCCAGCGAGCAGTTTTTCCAGGCCAAGCGGGATGAGCAGGAAGCTCGGCATCAGCAGTACAAAGAGACGGCCTACCTGCTGGAGCCCGATCTGAAGAGCAATCCGGGCGGGATGCGCGACATCCAGACCCTGGCCTGGGTGGCCCGCCGTCAGTTTGGCGCCACCAGCCTGTATGAGATGACCAGCTATGGCTTCCTCAGCCGCTCGGAATATCTGGAACTGCTGGACTGCCAAAACCTGCTCTGGCGGCTGCGCTTCGCCCTGCACATCGTCATTGGCAAGAATGACAATCGCATGCTCTTCGATCGTCAGCGTGCGGTCGCCGAAATTCTGGGTTACCCGGGCCAGGGCAATGCTCCGGTCGAGCAGATGATGAAGCGCTTCTACCAGACGGTGCGCCGCGTCGCCGAACTCAACGAGATGCTGTTGCAGCTGTTCGATGAGGCGATCCTGGGCAACGCCGCCAGTGAAGTCCGCCTGCTGGATGAACAATTCCTGTTGCGCGGCACCCACATAGATACCCGGGATCCTAACCTGTTCAGCCGGGAGCCGCTGGCCATACTGGCCCTCTTCTACCAGATAGCCGATCACCCTGAGATTAGCGGTATCTACTCCGCCTGCCTGCGCCAGTTGCGCGAGGCGCGTCGCCGTCTGATCGTCTCGCTGCAAGAGCTACCGGAGTGCCGCAAGCTGTTCATGAAGATACTGCGCCACCCGCGCGGCATAGGGTTGCCCCTGACCCTGATGCATGAACACGCCATCCTGGCCGCCTATTTCCCCCAATGGAGCCAGATCGTCGGCCAGATGCAGTTCGACATGTTCCATGCCTATACGGTGGACGAACACACTCATCGCCTGCTGAAAAACATCTATCGCTTCATGCGGCCGAAGAATGAGAAGGAGCAACCCCTGTTCCGGGAAGTCTATTCCCGGCTGGCCAAGCCCGAACTGCTGTTTCTCGCCGCCCTGTTCCACGACATCGCCAAGGGGCGTGGCGGCGACCACTCGGAACTCGGTGCCGGAGAGGCCCTCTACTTCTGCCAACTGCACGGCCTGGATCGCTACGAGAGCCGTCTGGTAGCCTGGCTGGTGCGTAGCCACCTGCTCTTTTCCGTCACGGCGCAAAGACGCGACATCTATGATCCCGATGTGGTCAACGACTTTGCCGAGAAGGTGCGCGATGAACAGCATCTGGATTATCTCTACTGCCTGACGGTAGCCGACATCTGTGCCACCAACGATAACTTGTGGAACGACTGGAAGGGTACCCTGCTGCGTGAGCTCTACTTCGCCAGCCAGAAGGCGCTGCGCCTGGGGCTGGAAAACCCGCCCGATCTGCGCCTGCGCATCCGCGAGAACCAGCGCCAAGCCCTGGAGCTGTTGACCCATAGCGGTGTCGCCGAGAGTGCGGTGACCACACTATGGCAGGAGTTCAAGGCTGACTACTTCCTGCGCCATAGCCCGGAGCAGATCGCTTGGCACACCCGGCACATACTGCCGCATGATCGCAGTGAACCGCTGGTGCTGTTTGGCCAACATGCGGCCCGAGGCGGCAGCGAACTCTTCCTCTACTGTCGTGACATGCCGAACCTGTTTGCCACCGTCGCCGCCATCATAGACCACAAGAATCTCAACATTCATGACGCCCAGATCATGAGCTCCAAAGATGGCTATGTGATGGATACCTTTGTGGTACTGGAGCCCAACGGCGACCCGGTCGATGCCGAGCGTATTCCCTTCCTGCGCAAGGGGTTGACCAATGCGCTGAACAATCCAGCCATGCCGTTGCCCAAACCCAAGGCCCTGTCGCGACGCCATCGCCAATTTAACGTCACCACCCGGGTCAACTACCTGCCCAACAAGGGTGACAAAAAGCATACCTTGATCGAGCTTATTACCCTGGATAGACCGGGTTTGCTCGCCCGCATTGGTGCCGTGCTTTTAGACTGCAAATTCAGTGTTCATTCAGCCAAAATCACTACCATAGGCGAAAGAGCCGAAGACTTCTTCTCACTTAGCCGCCCGGATGGCGAGCTTCTGACTGATGAAGATGAACTGCTGTTGCGAGAAAAGTTGGTCGCCGAGTTAAACCCCATCGACGATATGTGATAAAAAGAGTGCCGAATTTTTAAGGGAGATGAAAATGACCGAGTTACAACGCCTGATCGAGGACGCCTATGAGCGTCGTGACACCATTACGCCCACCAGCGTCGACGCCCTGACCCGTCAGGCCATTGAGCAGACCATAGAGATGCTCGATGCAGGCCAAGCACGCGTGGCAGAAAAAATTGCCGGCGAATGGGTCGTTCATCAGTGGCTGAAGAAGGCCGTACTGCTCTATTTCCGCATCAATGAAAACCAGATGCTGCCAGCGCCCGGTACTAACTTCTATGACAAGGTGCCCTTGAAGTTTGCTGACTACACACCGGAACGTTTCAAGGAAGAGGCCATCCGCGTGGTACCTAGCGCCATAGTGCGCAAGGGAGCATTCATCTCCCGTAATGCCGTGCTGATGCCCTCCTACGTCAACATCGGTGGCTATGTGGGCGAAGGCACCATGGTCGATACCTGGGTGACTGTCGGCTCCTGCGCCCAGATCGGTGCCAACGTTCACCTCTCCGGTGGTGTCGGTATCGGTGGCGTCCTCGAGCCGCTGCAAGCCAACCCGACTATCATCGAAGATAACTGCTTCATCGGTGCCCGCTCTGAAGTGGTGGAAGGGGTGATCGTTGAAGAGGGTTCCGTGATCTCCATGGGCGTCTTCATCGGCCAATCCACCCGCATCTATGATCGTGAAACTGGCGAAGTCCACTACGGTCGCGTACCGGCTGGCTCCGTCGTGGTATCAGGTTCCCTGCCCTCCAAGTGTGGCAAGTACAGCCTCTACTGCGCCGTCATCGTCAAGAAGGTGGATGCCAAGACCCGAGCCAAAGTAGGGATCAACGCCCTGCTGCGCAGCATTGACTAACGTCAAGACGGTGGATGCCAAGACTCGCGACAAAGATGTCGGCATCAACGCCCTGCTGCGCAGCATCGACTAACTCTCGCGCCGCTGTGTTACCAAGAAAAAGCCCGCAAGTGCGGGCTTTTTGCTTTTAGGCGGTTGAGGTTAAGAGGCACTGCGCCGCACCAATGAGAGCAGGGCGGCGGCGCCAACAAACAGGCTGGCAAAGCTGCGATTGACCAGCTTCTGTTGCCTGGGTGTGCGCAGCAGGCTCAGCACCTTGACCGCCAGCCCGGTGTAGCCGGCCATCACCACCAGATCCACGCTGATCATGGTCACTCCCATCACCAGATACTGGCTGAGCAGAGGCGCATGAGGGTCGATAAACTGCGGCAATACCGCCAGCATGAAGACGATCGCCTTGGGATTGCTGACATTGACCAGAAAACCACGCAACACCAGAGAGAGTGGCGTCGCCAGCGGGGCACTCTCCACATCAGAAGTCATAGCCACAGGCAGGGCCGACCACTGGCGCCAGGCCAGATAAACCAGATAGGCCACGCCAAACCACTTGATGAGATTGAAGATCAGCGCCGAGGTCGCCAATATGGCCCCCACCCCGGCCGCCACTATGGCGATCTGCAACGCCAGTCCCAGCTGCAAACCGACCACATTCCAGTAACCCCGACGAAAACCATGGCGCAGGCCGCTGGACATGGAAGCTATGGCCCCCGCCCCCGGCGACAGGCTGATGACCCAGCAAGCCAGAAAAAAAGCGCCCCACATATGTGTATTCATAACCCTGGCTCCCACACGCTAAGGCATATCGATAGACCTCTTGAGGTTCACACCATGCCGAGACGCCCTGTGAAGTGCAATCGGTTTTTACCCGCAATCAAAACGTAAGTAATCCACTCCCGAGATAGAAATGAAAAAAACCATGGCGCACCAGGCGCCATGGTTTCTCACGATTAGCCGTTACTGTTATCCGGCTATGATGCTGTAACGCTTACTCTTCTCGCTGTACTTGATAATGAAGTAGCCCTGGCCTGACTTGTAGATAGGCGCGCCATTCACGTCAACAATACCATTCTTATCGCTATCACCCAGTACCTGTCCCTTCGTCCCCTTACCGCCGATATCGAAGCGGAAACGTTGCTTGGCAACACCATCCAACTTGACCCGGACGTACCAGAGGTTATCGGCGACCAGCTTCATCGGCGTCGCAACCCAACGGCTGTTGGCACTATTAGGAGCCGCATAGTAGAGGCTCTTTAACTGGGTAGTATAGGGCGCACCTTGCTTAACCAGGGTGTAGGCCAGGGTTTCGTCATTGACCGTCAGCACAAAGGTTCCCTTGTATGGCACCAGAGCCAGGCTGTTGCTATCCAGAACACCGTTGCCGTCTACATCACCATATACCTGACTCAGGTTGCTGCTGGCATCCAGCTTCATGCTCTGATTGGTACGACCATCCAGGGTAATAGTGGTCTGCCAGGTGTTGTCCGCCACCAGCTCCAGGGCCTGAGCCCCCCAGCCATTGTTGCTGCTGCGATAGTTCAGTTGCTTGAAGTTGCTGATAAAGCCTTCGTCAGGTACTGGATTAACCGTCACGACTGCGGTCACGGTAGAGCTCAGTCCCTCGGCATCCATCACCGTCAAGGTAACCTTTTCCGTGCCTGCATTGTTGAAGGTAACGGTTTCGGTCTTGGCTGCCCCACCGGTGGACCAGCTATAGGTGTCGACCTTCACATCGTCGGTAGAGCCACTGGCATCAAACACCACCTTCTCGCCCACCTTGACGGTAATAGTCGCCGGAGCAACCACCGCCTTGGGCGCCTGGTTAACCATTACCGGAGTCAGGGTATAGCTCATGTCGCTCTCTTTGAGCTCAACCTTGTACTTGCCAGCCGAAGTGAAGATGATGTCATTCTTGGCGGCGCCCTTGTCGGCCTTGCCGTCTGCATCCACATCGCCGTAGTTATCAATCCAGTTGCCAAAGACATCAAACTTGAAGCGTGGCTGACCTCCGGTTGCATCCGGCTTGCCATCAAAGTCCACTATGGCTGACCAGACGCGGGTTGCTGCATCCACCGTCATGGCAGTGCTCTTCCAGCCGTTGAAGGTGCCACGCAGATTCATGCTGCTGAACTTGTCAACCGGGTCTGGGTCTGGGCCTGGGCCTGAACCACAAGGCTTGGCCTTGGTACAATCCGCCACGATAGCGGCCGCCTGCATGCCGCCTACATTGAAGCTGGCCTTGCCTGAGCCATCGACCGTCACATAGCCGCCACTACAGTAGTTATCACCGGCGAGAATATTGCAGTATTCACCGGCAGGAAGACCGGTCTGGAAGCTCTGGTTGATGGAGCCCCCCTCGTTATTGACGACCACAAAGCCCTTGTTGCCACGGCCAAAGGCGATCTGGTTATTGCCGTTATCCCACCAGTTAGTGACCTGTTGTCCCTCGCTGACGTTACGGAACAGCACCATATTGGCCACGGTCGGACGGCGATGCTCACAGTTCCAGCCACTGCTGCAAGCCTGGGACTGGGGCGCACCATCATCGTGGCCATTAAACTGGTAACCCGAGTAGACCTGGGTCCAGCCATAGGGCCAGGCCAACATAAAGGCCTGAGCCAGATCATATTTAGCACCACTCTTGTAGTTCAGAGACTGGGTGCCCGCCGAGTTGCGTTCGGTATCGTGGTTGGAGACAAAGACCTGGGCCTTGTCGGAGGACATCAGACCCCACCCCTCCCCTAGACTCTTCAGGTTCTTGATCTGGCCGTTGAAGTTACCGGTGATAGCCTTGGTATAACCAAACTCGGTCACCCGGCTCATGCCCATATACTCACCGGGCTGCACCGCTTCACCTTGGGCACCTATCACTTCCACATAGGCGAAGGGATTACCAGCCTTATTCAAGATGGCATGCAATTCCGAGACGGCAATATGTTTGGCCGCATCGAGACGAAAACCAGCCACCCCCCACCCCAGCAGAGTCTTCATATAGGTGGCGACTTCATTCTGCACATAATCGGAACCGGTATTCAGATCCGGCATCCCCTCCAGACCACAGTTTTGCACATTACCGCGATCGGAATAATTATTTACCCGGCAGGCACTGTGGAAATCATTCCCCTTAAGCACGGGGTAATTCCAAGGTCCCCATGAACTACCCCCAGTGCCAGTACCCCCCCCACCGAACGAGGCCCAGTTATTGAATACCGCATCCACATAGATCTTTACTCCCGCCGATTTACAACGGGTGATCATGCCTCGTAACTCCTCTTCCGTTCCGCCATAGCTATGAAAATTACGCAAGTTTACCGGCTGATAGACCGACCACCAGACATCGGGTTTATTCAGGTGCTCGGCTGGAGGGGTGATCTGCACCCCCTCATAGCCTTTTGGCCCGAGCACCTTCTCACATTCATTAGCTATATCATTGAATTTCCACTGAAATAAATGCACCAGCACACCAGCTTGTGCATTGCCTGCCGCGAGGGTAAATCCTGCGGCAATCCCCAGCGAGATCAATGTCTGTTTAAATTTCATCATTGCTGCTCCAGTGATTGATATATTGGCAGGACCATTTATTAGAGGTCTGCCTTCCAGATAAAGACTGGATATATCTTCTGCCTGGTTCACCAATAACAAACAATCACATTGGCCAGAGAAGGTTAATTCCAGTCTCGATGCCTTTTGATTATTCACCCCTTCGTTTATTAACAAGCGTTAGTTTTTGTTAATACCGAGGAATTTGTGCGAACAGGCTTTAATTACCGAGCAAATGCCAGGATAAGAATGAGCCAAATCACAGAATAAAAATGGGTATATTTTATAGAGCAAATACAGGCATTAGGACTAAAGAATTAAGCCTCAATGGTGGGGGGATAAAAAATCCCGCAGGGTAAACCACTGCGGGATTTTTATTATATTACAGATGCGTCATTACTCGGCAATGATGCTGTAACGCTTACTCTTCTCGCTGTACTTGATGATGAAGTAGCCCTTGCCTGACTTATAGATGGGAGCTCCGCTCACTTCAACAATACCATTTTTGTCACTATCGCCGAATACCTGCCCCTTCACGCCTTTGCCACCGATATCGAAGCGGAAACGCTGTTTGGCAACACCATTCAACTTCACACGGACATACCAGAGATTGTCAGCGACCAGCTTCATCGGAGTCGCAACCCAAGCCGTGCCAGCGCTATTGGGGGCCGCATAGTAAAGACTCTTCAGTTGGGTCACATAAGGCGCACCTTGCTTGACCAGGGTGTAGGCCAAAGTTTCGTCATTGACCGTCAGCACAAAGGTTCCCTTGTATGGCACCAGTGCCAGGCTGTTGCTATCCAGAACACCATTGCCATCTGCATCGCCATACACCTTGCTCAGATTGGCGCTGGCATCCAGCTTCATGCTCTGATTGGCACGACCATCCAGGGTAATAGTGGTCTGCCAGGTATTGTCCGCCACCAGCTCCATAGCCTGAACCCCCCAGCCATTGTTACTGCTGCGATAGTTCAGTTGCTTGAAGTTGCTGATAAAGCCAACCTGAGGTTCCGGGTTAACAGTCACGACTGCCGTAGTAGTAGAGGTCAGCCCCTCTGCATCAGTCACGGTCAGCGTCACCTTCTCGGTACCTTCATTGTAGAAGGTCACAGGCTCGCTCTTGGCTGCGCCACCGGTAGACCAGCTGTAGGTAGCCACCTTGACATCATCGGTAGAGCCACTGGCATCAAAGATCACCTGCTCACCGACCTTGACTGTGATGGTCGCCGGAGCAACCACAGCCTTGGGCGCCTGGTTAACGGTCACCTGAGTCAGGGTATAGCTCATGTCGCTCTCTTTGAGCTCCACCTTGTACTTACCCACTGAGGTGAAGGCGATATCCTTCAAGCTGCTCTTGTCAGCCTTGCCATCACCCTCATTGTCACCGTAGTTCTCAATCCAGTTGCCAAACACGTCGAACTTGAAGCGTGGCGCCCCGCCTGTGTCACTCTTGCCGTCAAAGTCCACTATGGCTGACCAGACGCGAGTGGTGGCATCCACCGTCATGGCAGTGCTCTTCCAGCCATTGAAGGTACCGCGCAGATTCATGCTGCTGAACTTGGCCACCGGATCGGTTGGGTCCGTTGGATCAGTTGGGTCGGTTGGGTCCGTTGGCGTAGAGCTGCCGCAAGGCTTGGCCTTGGTGCAATCTGCCACGATAGCCGCCGCCTTCATGCCACCCACATTGAAGCTGGCCTTGCCTGAGCCATCAACTGTGACATAAGAACCGCTGCAGTAGTCGTTGCCTGCCACTATGTTGCAATACTCGCCCGCTGGCAGACCGGTCTGGAAGCTCTGGTTAATCGAGCCCCCTTCGTTGTTAATGACCACGAAGCCCTTGTTACCGCGACCAAAGGCGATCTGGTTATTACCGTTGTCCCACCAGTTGGTGACGGCCTGACCTTCGGTCACGTTGCGGAACATCACCATGTTCATGATCATAGGACGGCGCTGTTCACAGTTCCAACCGCTGCTACACGCCGTTGATTGAGAGGGCGCCCCCTGATCATGAGAATTGAATTCGTAGCCAGAGAGTACTTGGGGCCAGCCATAGGGCCAGGCCAACATAAAGGCATTGGCCAAATCATATTTGGCACCCGCCTTATAGTTCAGACCCGTACCACCCGCAGAGCCACGCTCGTTATCATGGTTGGCGATAAAAACCTGGGCCTTGTCAGAAGACATAAAGCCCGAGCTTTCACCAATATTCTTCAGATTTTTGATTTGGCTGTTGAACTGATCCTTCACACTGTAGGTGTACTTGAATTCGGTAACCTTGCCCAGCCCCAGATACTCGTTTGGCTGTACCGCCTCACCATTGGCCCCGATCACTTCCAAGTACACGAATGGATTCCCGGCTTTGGCCAGAATGCCTTGCAGATCGGAGACCGCCATGTGCTTGGCCGCATCGATACGGAAACCAGCAACGCCCCACCCCATCAGGGTCTTCATATAGGTTGCAACCTGCTCCTGTACGGAGGAGGAACCGGTATTCAAATCTGGCATCCCAGCCAAACGGCAATTCTGAACCTGATTGCGATCACCATAGCTGCCGATACCGCATTCACCGTGGAAGTCATTGCCACTGAAACGCGGATAGTTGGCGGTGGACCAGGAGTCGCCACCGGTGCCCGTGCCTGAACCGCTGGCCCAGTTGTTAAACACGGCATCGACGTAGATCTTCACACCAGCCGCCTTACAGCGGGTAATCATGCTCTTGAGTTCGTCTTCGCTACCACCGAAGCTATTGAAATTAGCCAAACTAACCGGTTGGTAGACAGTCCACCATACATCGCTACCCTGCTTATGCTCGGCCGGCGGAGTGATCTGCACCCCTTCATAACCTTTAGGGCCAAGCACTTTTTCGCACTCGCTGGCGATATTATTAAACTTCCACTGAAACAGGTGCACTATGGCGCCGGCCTGGGCGGCACTGCTCACCAGGGACAAACCCAGTGCAACACTCAAAGACAATATGCCGGTTTTGAATCTCATGTTTGAACTCCCTGACCTGATAAGGCGAAATGTGCGTGGCACATCCATTAGGGCTTCGGGCAGAAGCCGCAAGGCAGCAGAGAGTTGGGAGCGCTCAAACAGAATATAGTGGCTGGCAACTGCTCTGACCTACCGCCATTATTTCGCGCCAAGCGTCGGCTATTGACTGGGTTTTGACTAGGTCTATCCGTTTTGCGGTGTATCTCCTGATTTATTGCTGATACAGGCTTTTTTCCGCGATCTTGGGCAAGTTTTTCTCTCCTGTCAGCAGAGACTGGACTCGACCAGATTACTACCTTTGACTGAGGCAGCAACTTCGCTAACGTGACCAGAAGAAAACGATCTCATACCTGGCTCAGACCAGATCACAAATAGTGAAGAGCATAAGGAGATCAAGCGCCCATGCGGCAGCAAAGCCGGCATGAGCGCTTAAAATAGGGCGAATGGCTACTCAGCCAGTATGCTGTAGCGGTTGCTCTTCTCGCTGAACTTGATGATGTAGTAGCCCTTACCGGATTTGTAGATGGGGCTTCCCCCCACCTCGGCCACCCCATTCTTGTCACTGTCGCCCAATACCTCCCCCTTGATGCCCTTACCTGAGATATCAAAGCGGAAACGTTGCTTGCTAACACCGGTTAACGGTACCCGCACATACCAGAGGTTATCGGCTATCAACTTCATCGGCGTCACCTTCCAGGTTTTAGTGGCCACAGGCGGTTCCGAATAGAACAGACTCTTGCGCTTGGATAGATAGGGGGCACCTTGCTTGACCAGGGTGTAAGCCAGGGTTTCATCGTTGACCGTCAAGAGGAAGGTTCCCTTATATGGCACCCAAGCCGTGCTGTTGCTATCCAATATGCCATTGCCATCACTATCACCATAGACTTGGCTCAGATTGCTGCTGGCATCCAACTTCATGCTTTGATGGGCTCGGCCATCCAGGGTGATGGTGGTCTGCCAGCTATTATCGGCGACCAGCGCCATGGCCTGCGCCCCCCAGCTATTGTTGCTGCTGCGATAGTTCAGTTGTTTAAAGTTACTGGCAAAGCCCACCGGTGTTTGCGCCTCGACTGTCACGGCAGCCGTGGTGGTTGAGCTCAGCCCCTCGCCATCGGTTACGGTCAGGGTGACGAAGGCCGGGCCCTCATTGTAGAAGGTGACCGTTTCCCTCTTGTCGCTGCCGCCGGTGGACCAGAGGTAACTCTTCACCGCCACATCATCACTGGAGCCGCCAGCATCCAACACCAGCGACTGGCCAACTTTGACCGTGATAGTCGCCGGGGCAACCACCGCCTTGGGCGCCTGGTTCTCTACAACCTGTGTCAGGGTATAGCTCAGGTCGCTCTCTTTGAGCGCTACCTTGTACTTGCCCACGCCCGTGAAGGCGATGTCCTTGCTGCTCCCCTTCTCCGCTATGCCATCGGCATTGCTATCGCCGTAGTTTTCGATCCAGTTGCCAAACACATCAAACTTGAAGCGCTGGGCACCGCCACCATCCCCCTTGCCGGTAAAGGTAACCAGGGCCGTCCAGACCCGGCTCTTGGCATCGACCGTCATGGGAATAGAGAGCCAACCATTAGTCGTGCCACGGACATTCAACGAGCTAAATCTGGGCGTAGGCAGATCGGGGTCGGTCGATATATTGCCACTGCAGGGGGTGGCCCTGGTGCAACCGGCCACTATGGCCGCCGCCTCCTTGGCCGCCACGCTAAAGGTCGCCTTGCCGCTACCATCCACCGTTACATAGCTGCCGCTGCACAGCGCACTGCCCGCCAGAATATTGCAGTACTCGCCAGCAGGTAAACCCGTCGCCAGGCTCTGGTTCATGGCCGAGCTTTCGTTGTTAATCACCACAAAGCCCTTGTTGCCGCGGCCAAAGGCGATCTGGTTATTGCCGTTATCCCACCAGTTGGAGACTGTGGTCACCGACTTGGTCACGTTGTGGAAGTAGACCATGTTGGCGATCTGCGGCCAGCGCTGCTCGCAGTTCCACTTCGAGCCAGAGCTGCAGGGCGTGACGCTCGGCGCCAGCGCCAGGGTGTCGGAGCCATAGTCATAGCCCGACATCACCTGGGGGTAGCCGTAGGGCCAGCCCAGCATGAAGACGTTGGCCAGACGGTAGAGGGCACCATCCTTGTAGCTGATACTGCCGCCGCTGCGCTCATAGTCGTGATTGGTCACCATCACCTGGGCCTTGGCCGAAGGCAGGAAGCCCCAGCTCTCGCCGATATTCTTCAAGCCGCTGATCTTGCTGCGGAACTTCTCATCCAGCCCGCCGCCGGTGAAGCGCGACTCCAGCACCATGCCGATATTCTGGTACTCCTCGGGCTGGACCACCTCATCCTTGCCGCCGTAGATCACCTCCTGATAGACGAAGGGCTTGCCCGCCTGGGTCAGGATGGCCGAGAGATCGGTGGCGCTGATATGTTTGGCCGCATCGATGCGAAAGCCGTCGATGCCAAAACTGGTGAGGGTCTTGAGATAGGTGGCGATCTGCCCCTGCACATAGGCCGAGCCGGTATCCAGATCCGGCAGGCCGCCAAAGCGGCAGGTTTGCACCTCGGCGCGGCTGCTCTTATAGCTGCTGGCACTCAGGGTACAGGCGGTGTGGAACTCCTTGGCTGAGAAGGCCGGATAGGTGCCACCGCCAAAGCTGGAGCCGCCACTGCCGGTGCCGCTGCTATCGGATAGTTGGTTGAAGACCGCATCGGCATAGACCTTGATCCCGGCCTTGTGGCAGCGGGTGATCAGGCTCTTGAGCTCGCTCTCGTTGCCGCCGATGGCGGTGAAATTCTTGTAGTTAACCGGCTGATAGGCGATCCACCAACCATCCCCCGTCACATGCTCGGCGGGGGAGCTGATCTCCACCCCGTCATACCCCTTGGGGCCCAGCACATTCTCGCACTCGTTGGCGATATCGTTATATTTCCAGCCAAACATATGCACCATGACCCCGGCGTTAGCGGCCGGAGCTGACATGGCCAATAGCGCCAGCGCCCAATATCTCGTCCTGATCTTCATTCCAACTCCCTGCAGATGGCCACCCAAGGTGATCCCATAATGGCGCCTGAAAAAACTCGATCACAAAACCGCCATAGGCCATTTGTCACCACGGAGTGACTCGATCGTGACGCCATTATTCAGAGGAGAGGTTAAGCCTTATGGTTGGTTTTGGTATGAGTTCGGGAAAAAGAGCCAGAAATGTGAGCTATCACAGCCATTAGGCTGCGCCAAAGCAAGCGGGCCCGCGCCACTAACTGCACGCAGCGCATCAAACGCCATGAGCAGCTAATGCCATGCGCCTCGGCAGCGGCAGCGGCCCCGAGTCAGCCGGCGGAAAGATACGACATTAAATGCATACTTATTCATTACGCCACCAGATCGAGTTGCAACTCAACTTGAGAAATACAGAAAACTGAATCGTTACATCTAGCCTGTTTTATAATTTTTACCCACATTATCGCCATTAAACCAAAACAAAAGCATTGATACACAGCCAAGAAAATGCATCATTGATCACAAAGATTGCATGACAGCAAGTTCAGCATTTGCCTCTGTTTTGTAGATTGGATAACGTCCACACGCACAGGAAAGCGTTACCAGAAATCGTTTTCTGGTAAACCATCCCCACCCGGTATGTATGGCGAAGCCGATGTCAGCACGCCAAGAGTGGGCTTGCACCAACCACAACAGGAACTAACACATGACTAAAATTCACGGCGTACTGCCTACTCTACTGGCCCTGTTTGTCTCCGGCGTGGCTAACGCAGGAGCGACCTTTGACACACCGCAAGGCAAACTGACTCTGGGAGGGGATGTGGAGCTGGATATGCTGGCCGCCAAAGATCCTGCAGGCTCAGCCACCAGCGATAGTTGGGATATTTCGGGGCGGATACTGCTGAATGTGGCCGGTGAGCGCCAAGTGTCAGGCAATCGCTTTGCGGCTTTTCAGATCCAACCCCTAATGCACAATGATGGCTCTGTGGATACCGACGATGCCTGGTTCAGCTTTGGTGAAAAACTCAATTGGGCGTTCAAGGTGGGTCGTTACGAAGCCTACGACATGTTTCCTTTGGGCCAGGATACCTTCGTTGATTATGGCAATAGCAGCAAGAATAACGGCTTTACCGATGATGTCGGCTATATCTACCAGATGAAAGAGGGACGAGGCCGTTCCGGTAGCGGCGGACAAGCCCTGTTCAGCAAACAGTCGGGTCAATGGTACAGTGAAATATCGACCCTGGTGGGCGACAGCGACAACCTGTTTGGCAATAGCATCGATAGCGGTAATTACCATGATGTGGCGATCAAGCGACAGAAAGACAACTTTGTAGTTCGTCCCGTGGTGGCCTGGACCGGTGACAGTGTAACTGTGGCTCTGGGGGGTGAAAGCAACCTGGTCAGCGATGCCTATGTGGTGGATGGCACAGATATCGAGGTCTCCAAGCGTAATGGGATTGGCTCAACCGCCACCTGGACGGTCAATAGCGATCTGGCTCTGACCCTGCGTGGCGCCTATCTGGATGCGGTGGATGAAAAGGACTACAGCGTCGGCCCCAGCATGCAGTACCAGAATTTCTTCCTCTCCTACATCTTTGCCAATAACAAGATCACGGCTGGCGATACTGCCATCGCAGATAGCAGTGCCGATATCCATACCGTCTATAGCTCATACAAATTTGCCAACGTAATGGATATGGATAACTTCGATGTCTATCTGGGGGCCTACTGGTCACAGTTGCAACCACAGGATGGCTTTGGCGGGGTGAGCGATGAAAACCAGGATCGGTACGGCGGCAAAGTTCGCTTCAAGTACTACTTCTAAACGAAACGGTTCTGACTCGAGCCACCGCCGATCCTGACAGAACACCGAAGTGATCCGCATGTTTCTCGCACTCTCATGCTAATAAGCTTCGGCTCCTCGGTCAAACCGCGTCACTCGAACAACTGCTCCGGCTCTAAAAACAACCCCGGCCTATGGCCGGGGTTGAATGGCGCACCTATCGCAGCGCCCTACCTATTAGGGCTCAGCTCATTTGGCAACAAGCGTGTACTTGAGGCTGCTGTCGTTGAAGGTCACCAGATAGGTGCCAACGACGGGAGTGGTGATGTCGCCACCGCTGCGCTCGGCCACGCCATCCTTGTTGGTGTCACCGTAGTTTTCGCTCCAGTCGCCCTTGACGTCAAACTTGAAGCGCTGGGCCCCGCCGCCGTCTCCCTTACCAGTAAACACCACCTCGGCCTGCCAGCTGTTATTGGCCACCAGCTTCAGGGCCGTGGTAGCCCAGCCGTTGGGCGTGCCGCGCAGAGAGAGGGAGGTGAACTTGCCAGTATAGCTGCCGGTATCACCGCCGCCGTTATTGCCTCCGTTACCTGAGTCTCCAATCTTGGTCAGGCTGTATTTCAAGGTGGCGTCGTTAAACTGCACCTTGTATTGGCCTGTGACCGAAGTGGTGATGTCGGCCCCGGCACGCTCGGCCACCCCATCCTTGTTGCTGTCGCCGTAGTTCTGGCTCCAGTCACCCTTGACGTCAAACTTGAAGCGCTGGTTGGCCTGACCATCGAAGTTGACCGTGGCCTCCCAGGTGTTATCCGCCACCAGCGTCATGGCCAGATTGCCCCAGCTGTTGGGGGTGCCACGGATATTCAGGCTGGCAAAGTTGCCGATAAAGGCGGTGCTGCCATCGGTGACTGTCACGGTCGCCGTCGCGGTCGAGCTGAGCCCCTCCTTGTCCATGACGGTCACGCTGATGGTTTTGCTGCCCAGCGCGTCAAACTTGACCGTCTCCGCCTTGCCGCTGCCGCCGGTTGACCAGCTATAGCCAGTCACGCCCACATCATCGGTAGAGCCGGAGGCATCGAACACCACGCTATCACCCAGTTTTACCGAAATCGTCTTGGGAGTGATGGCCGCCACAGGTGCCTGATTTTCCACTATCTGGGTCAGGGTATAGCTCAGATCGCTCTCCTTGAAGGAGACCCGATACTTGCCCACGCCAGTAAAATAGATGTCCTTGCTGCTCCCCTTCTCGGCTATGCCATCAGCATTGGTGTCACCATAGTTTTCCGTCCAGTTGCCATAGACATCGAACTTGAAGCGCTGGGCGCCGCCGCCATCTCCCTTGCCGGTAAAGTTCACCATGGTAGACCAGATGCGCTTGCTGCTATCCACCGTCATGGCCGTGGTGGCCCAGCTATTGGGGGTGCCACGAAAGCTCATGGAGGCAAAGCGACCCGTATCAATCGAACCCGAGCAGTTATTGGCCCTGGTGCAACCTGCCACGATCGCCGCCGCATCCTTGGCCGCCACGCTGAAGGTCGCCTTGCCGCTGCCATCCACCGTTACATAGCTGCCGCTGCACAGCGCACTGCCCGCCAGAATATTGCAGTACTCACCCGCTGGCAGAGCTGTGGTCAGGCTCTGGTTCATGGCGCCGGTTTCGTTGTTGATCACCACAAAACCCTTGTTGCCACGGCCAAAGGCGATCTGGTTATTGCCGTTATCCCACCAGTTGGACACTGTGGTCACCGACTTGGTCACGTTGTGGAAGTAGACCATGTTGGCGATCTGGGGCCAGCGCTGCTCGCAGTTCCACTTCGAGCCGGTGGTGCAGGGCGTGATGCTCGGCGCCAGCGCCATAGTCGCGGTGCCGAAATCATAGCCCGACATCACCTGGGGGTAGCCGTAGGGCCAGCCCAGCATAAAGACGTTCGCCAGACGGTAGATGGCACCATCCTTATAACTGATACTGCCACCGCTGCGCTCATAATCGTGGTTGGTCACCATCACCTGGGCCTTGGCCGAGGGCAAAAAGCCCCAGCTCTCGCCGATATTTTTCAACCCGCTGATCTTGCTGCGGAACTTCTCATCCAGCCCGCCGCCGGTGAAGCGCGACTCCAGCACCATGCCGATATTCTGGTACTCCTCGGGCTGCACCACTTCATCCTTGCCGCCGTAGATCACCTCCTGATAGACGAAGGGCTTGCCCGCCTGGGTCAGGATGGCCGAGAGATCGGTGGCGCTGATATGTTTGGCCGCATCGATGCGAAATCCGTCGATGCCAAAGCCGGTGAGGGTCTTGAGATAGGTGGCAATCTGCCCCTGCACATAGACGGAGCCGGTATCCAGATCCGGCAGGCCGCCAAAGCGACAGGTTTGCACCTCGGTGCGGCTGGTCTTGTAGCTGCCTGAACTCATGGCGCAGGCGGTGTGGAACTCTTTGGCCGAGAAGGCCGGATAGGTGCCGCCGCCAAAGCTGGAGCCGCCGCTGCCGGTGCCACTGCTGTCGGACATCTGGTTGAACACCGCATCGGCATACACCTTGATCCCCGCCTTGTGGCAGCGGGTGATCATGCTCTTGAGCTCGGTTTCGTTGCCGCCGATGGCGGTGAAATTCTTGTAGTTAACCGGCTGGTAGGCGATCCACCAACCATCCCCCGTCACATGCTCGGCGGGGGAGCTGATCTCCACCCCGTCATACCCCTTGGGCCCCAGCACGTTTTCGCACTCGTTGGCGATATCGTTATATTTCCAGCCAAACATATGCACCATAACGCCGGCGTTAGCGGCCGGAGCTGACATGGCCAGTAGCGCCAGAGCCCAATATCTCGTCCTGATCTTCATACCCGCTCCCAGTAGATAGCCACGGATGTGGCCAATAGTGACTCCTGGCATCAAACGCCATACGCAACCCGCCCCTCCCAGCCTGCAGGCTAAAGAGCAAAACGTGATCACATCGCCATTATTCAGGGGAAGGGGTAAGTCTTATGACTGGTTTTGGCATGAGTTCCAAAAAACACCAAAAAAAAGTGGCGTATCACAACGGATACGCCACTAGAACTGACACTCTCGGGCTAAAAACCCTGGCGTTACTTGGCAGCCAGGCTGTACTTCAAGGTGCTGTCGTTAAAAGTCACCAGATAGGTGCCCACCACGGCCGTGGTGATATCACCACCACTGAGCTCGGCCACGCCATCCTTGTTGCTGTCACCATAGTTCTGGGTCCAATCCCCTTTCACATCGAACTTGAAGCGTTGGCTGCCGGAGCTATCCCCCAAGCCACTGAACGTCACCTCGGCCTGCCAGCTGTTGTTGGCCACCAGCTTCATGGCGGTTTTACCCCAGCTGTTGCTGGTACCACGCAAATTCAGGCTGGCAAACTTGCCGGTGTAGTTAGTGGTAGCACCTGAGGTCTCCGCAACCTTGGTCAGGCTGTACTTGAGGGTCGCGTCGTTAAACTGCACCTTGTACTGGCCAACCACAGCCGTCGTGATATCGGCGCCAGTGCGTTCGGCCACGCCATCCTTGTTGCTGTCACCGTAGTTCTGGCTCCAGTCACCCTTGACGTCGAACTTGAAGCGCTGATTGGCCTGACCATCAAAGTTGACGGTCGCCTCCCAGGTATTGTCCGCCACCAGCGTCATGGCCGTATTGCCCCAGCTGTTGGGCGTTCCGCGAACATTCAGGCTGGCCAGGGTGCTGTTATAAGCCACGCTGCCATCGGTCACTGTGACGGTGGCACTGGCCGTGGAAGTCAAGCCGTCGGCATCGGTGACAGTCACTGTGATGCTCTTGGTGCCCAGGGTATCGAACAGCAGGGTTTCGGTCTTGGCGCTGCCACCGGTGGACCAGCTGTAACCAGTGACACCCGCATCATCGGTAGAGCCGGAGGCATCGAACACCACGCTATCACCCAGTTTTACCGAGAGCGTCTTGGGGGTGATGGCCGCCACCGGCGCCTGATTGCTGGAGAGCTGGGTCAGGGTGTAGCTCAGGTCACTCTCCTTGAGCGCGACACGATACTTACCCACACCATTGAAATAGATATCCTTGGTACTGCCCTTGTCGGCAATACCATCGGCCTCTGTGTCGCCATAGTTCTCCGTCCAGTTACCATAGACATCAAACTTGAAGCGCTGGGCACCCGTGGCATCCCCGGCACCGGTAAAGGTGACATCGGCCGACCAGACACGGTTAGCATCCACCGTCATGGCGGTGCTGGCCCAGCCATTGTTGGTGCCACGCAGGTTCATGCTGGCAAACTTGTTGCCAGGCAGCACAGGGCCACTGGCACCAGCGCCACAAGGGGTCGCCTTGGTACACTCAGCCACTATGGCCGCGGCTTTCATCCCCCCCACATTGAGGCTGGCCTTACCTGCCCCATCGACTGTGACATAGGCGCCACTGCAGTAGTCGTTCCCCGCCAGAATATTGCAATACTCACCGGCTGGCAGCCCGGTCTGCAGGGAAGCAACCAGATTGCCTGTCTCGTTGTTGATGGCGACAAACCCCTTGTTGCCTCGCCCAAAAGCGATCTGGTTATTGCCGTTGTCCCACCAGTTAGTGACCGCTTGCCCCTGAGTCCGATTATCAAACAGGGCCATGTTCATGATCATGGGGCGGCGCTGCTCGCAGTTCCATTGGCTGTCGCTGCACGGCGTACTGGCCGGTGCCCCCTTGTCGGTCTCATACTTGCTCATGTCGTTGAAGCGGTAACCGGACATCACCTGCTTCCAGCCATAGGGCCAGGCCATCATAAAGACGTTGCCCAGATCATAACGGGCCCCCTCCATGAAGGTCATCATGCCACCGCCACCATGCCCCCGCTCGCGGTCATGGTTCACCACAAAGACAAACGCCTTGCTGGAGGGCAACAGGCCCCAGCTCTCGCCCAACGTCTTCAGGTTCTTGATTTGACCGCGGAAGTTGGCCGCCAAGTCACTACCGTATTTGAACTCGGTGACCGTATCTATGTAGGTATACTTGCCCGGCTGAATATCAGCCGACTCGCCCCCAGCACCAATCACCTCCAGGTAGGCTTTGGGATTACCCGCCTTATCCAGAATGGCTTTGAGATCCGATGGTGACATATGTTTGGCCGCATCGACCCGGAAACCGGCCACGCCCCACCCCAGCAGGGTCTTCATATAGGTCGCTACCTGATCCTGCACATAGGAGGAGCCGGTATTCAGATCAGGCATGCCATACAGGGCACCGTTCCAAACCACATTACTGTCAGAATAGGTAGTGATATCACCACTATGGTGGAAGTCGTTGTAACCAAACTGCGGATAATTGAAGGCACCCGAGTTATAGCTGCTACCGCCGGTTCCGGTATCTGTGCCACTGGCAAACTGGTTAAATACCGCATCCGCATAGATCTTGACCCCGGCAGCCTTGCAGCGGGTGATCATGCTTCTGAGCTCCGCCTCTGAACCGCCAAAGCTATTAAAATTTTTCAGGTTTACCGGCTGATAGACACTCCACCAGACTTGGCTACCGCGTTTATGCTCGGCAGGGGGAGTGATCTGCACCGCATCAAACCCCTTGGGGCCCAGTACAGTCTCGCACTCATTAGCAATGTCGTTATATTTCCACTGGAACAGATGCACCATGACCCCTGCACCGGCGGCCTGACTTGCCAGCGCCATAGAAATGGCCGCGCCTAACATCCAGCTTCGAGATTTCAACGTCATTTTGCTCATCATGGGACATCCTCTGCTTGTTGTTGCCTGTGTTGGTCATCTCTAGTGATACCGAGTCATAGAGCAGGCTTCATTCGAACTGCACGCACTTTCGTAAATCGCTTGTGCGCCGGGTAATGCCATCATCGGTGAAGGACGAAATGCGCGATATGTGAGTCAATAGCAGAATATTTAATATAAGAATATTCTCATGCTTACAGCTGATTCCATTGAGAATTCCGATTGAATCCGAGTCTCTACTCAATGAAAAAACAGCGTCTGTCATCACCAAGGTGATAAAGTTATCAATTGTGTGAGGCGGGTAGTTTTCATTGCAAAAAGATGGGGTTATCCCGTGATCCTCTCCACGCTATGACCGCAAGTGCCAAGACAGCCCCCCTGTTATTTTCTACATTGTCCTGGCTGTATTCTAAAAATAGGGAGTCTGATGACAGTGAAATCAACCATGCAGTACCTGGTGTTAGGGCTGGCGTTGGCTGGGGTCCCCCTGTTGGCGGAGGCAGATGAGAGCAGTACCACCAGGCTGACCACACCCGTCGGGGCCTTCCCCGATGCGATGGAGTCTCTAGATGAACACCGCGAGTGGCAGTTGTTGAATGTTGAGCAGCAAGGAGAACACACCCTGCTGCATCTACAGACGGCAACCGGCCAACGGCTCACTGTGCCCACCCTGGAGGGCAAACGACTGCCGCCAGGCCTGGAGGTCTCGCACTACGTACAAGTAGCCAAGGAGAATTGTGGCTGGAGCTTCAGCCATGAGGATCGTTTGCTAGCCTTTGTACCCAATCGGCAAGGACGCGAACTACTGCATCATCAAGGAGTCTGAGTACTCCAGTCCTCTAATCCAACAGAGTGGGCCTAGCCCGTTTGCATTGCCTGTAAAGTGAGCCTCATGGCTCACTTTTTGTTTATAATCAATTCACTAAGTTATAGCCACTTCTGCCAGAACAGCGCCTGCCCCTGGCTCGGATCCAGCGCATAACCGGCAAAGCCAAACTGCCGATAGGAAGCCTGAGCTCGCAGATTGTTGGAGAGCACCTCCAGGGTCATCTTGCAGCATCCTCGTTCACGCGCAATCTGCTCCAACGCCCCCAGCAGCGCCTGACCTATGCCTCGCCCGCGATGGGCCGGCAACACGGCCAGATCATGGACACTCAACAAGGGCTTGGCCGCAAAGGTGGAAAATCCGGCAAACGCCGTGGCTACGCCCACCGGCTCCTCACCCAACCAGGCCAACAAGGCCACGGCTCCCGGCACTTGGGCCAGCTGTTGACAGAGCTGGGCCTGCACCTCGATAGCCAAGGGCTCCCCTCCCCCCATAGGGTCCAAGGCATAAGCATTGAGCAGTTGCACCAGAGCCGCCCCATCGTTTGGGCTAGCAAAGTTGACTGCGGCAATATTGACACTCATTTGAACCTCCACCACAAAATCATACTTGACGATATAATCCACTGACGGACTCATACTTCCATCCAGCGTGCTATCTCATGCCAAAATTTAAATCCTGGCCCAGCTGACTAGCTTCGTTCGAAAGTTGACACACCTTTCGATTCAATGCCGCCAGGCCACCCCCCTCATTCGGCCAGGAGAAGGCCTGCTTCTGCTGATTAAGCTTGGCCAGCATTCGAGGCCATAGCACGCAGGCTCCTGAGACTGACCTGGGCGCAACAGATCCGGTTTGACTCCGAGCGAATTCCGCTGGATTATCCGCAGACGCTTTCATTCATCGACTGGGCCCGCTGCCTTACCATATTGGCAGCCTGTTTGGCCCGGAGCCACCCCGACGTGGCATAGACTCGCATGGCATAGACTCGTAAGGATATTAACATGGCTCAAAACATCGCATTCATCGGCTCTGGCAACATGGGCAAGGCCATCATAGGTGGCATCATTCGCAGCCAACTGACCCAGCCGGAGCAGCTGTTTGTCTATGATATAGACCCGGGCAAGTCTGCCGAGATGCAAGCGCAGTTTGGCGTCAATGCCGTGGCCTCCCTGAGCGAGCTCGCGGCCCTGGCCGATATCCTCTTTATCGCCGTCAAACCCAATGTCATGGCCACGGTACTGGAGCAGATCAAACCCCACCTGCCCATGACTTGCCTGGTGGTCTCCATCGCTGCCGGCATTACCATAGCCACCCTGGAGCAGGGACTCTCCGGCCAGCACAAGATCATCCGCACCATGCCCAACACCCCAGCGCTGGTGAATGCTGCCATGTGTTCCATCACCCCTAATGCCAACATCACCCCCGCCGAGTTGGAGAGCGTGGTGCGCATCTTCAAGAGTTTCGGTGAGGCCGAAGTATTGAGCGAATACCTCATCCATTCGGTGATCGCCGTCAGTGGCTCCGCCCCCGCCTATGCCTTCATGTTTATCGAGGCCATGGCTGATGCCGCTGTGCTGGGTGGCATGCCACGAGCCCAGGCCTACAAGTTCGCCGCCCAGACCCTGCTGGGTTCTGCCAAGATGGTGCTGGAGACCGGCAAGCATCCGGCCGAGCTCAAAGACATGGTCTGCTCACCGGGCGGCACCACCATAGAGGCGGTGAAGGTGTTGGAGGAGAAGGGATTCCGTGCCGCCATCATAGATGCCATGGTCAGCTGCATGGCCAAATCCGAGGCCATGAGCAAGAAGTGATCCCCCACGGGCAGGCCATGGTCTGCCCAGTACTTACCTGTTGAGCCGACACAGGCCAATCACCACATAGTGGCTATACTCTAGGCAAAGCCTTGGAGACAGGACATGACTATGTGGCGTAGCAGCATGCTTGCACTCTGGCTGTTGGCACTGATACCCCTGAGTAGTTGGGCCAGCTGCCGTTTTATTATCGGCTATAACGACGAGCCAATTCCCCCCTATATCCTGCGCAATCAAGCCAGTGCGGCCCCCCAGGGCAGCATCTTCACCTGGGTTGATGCCGCCGCCAAAAAACTGGGTTGCCAAATTATCTGGCACTCCCTGCCAAATCTGCGGGTGTTGCATGCCGCCGAATTCGGACAGCTAGATGGCGCCCTCTTCTACTCCTGGAGCCCGCAGCGGGACAAGATATTCGCCTACCCCAAGCGCCAGGGGATGGTGGATACGAAGCGACGAGTGGCCACCCTCAACTATGTGCTCTACCGCAAGGCAGGCAGCTCATTTCGCTGGGACGGCCATCCCCTGCAACAGCTCAGCTGCCTGATTGGTTTCAACGAAGGGTGGTCCATAGGCTTGGACCTCAAGTCGCTCGGCATCCCCAGCGAGAGCGGTAAAAACGCCGATCAAAACTTGAAAAAACTGGATAGGGGGCGCATCTGCGCCTACACCACCCTGGAGGCGGCGGGCGATGCGGCCATTGCTCGTTACCAGGGCGCACAATTTGAAAAATTGCCCACCCCCCTGTCTCGCAAAGAGTATTACCTCCTTTTTAATCAAGAAGCGTATCGGCAACAGAGCCAGGTGATCGAGCAGTTGTGGGATGAGATAGGGCGCCAACGCGTCGCCCACCAGCCTTGAGTCTAGACTCCTGATACCGCCTCTGGTGGCTGGAAGCGCACCGGCTCATTCGATTACTGCGTACATAGCAGCAATCTGCTGTCGGTATGGTGGTTTTTCCCTATGGGCCAAGGGCGTAGAGTGGGCCAACTGTGTTACAACGCTTCTCGTCTGGAGTCTTTGCCATGTCTACCGATCCCCTGTTTACCCCGCTACGCCTGGGCCACTATCAGATCAGCAACCGGATTGTCATGCCCCCCATGACCCGCTCCCGCGCCAGCCAGCCCGGTGATGTGGCCAATGGCCTGATGGCCGAATACTACGCCCAGCGCGCCAGTGCCGGCCTTATCATCAGCGAAGGCACCCAGATATCCCCCCTGGGCAAGGGCTATGCCTGGACACCGGGCATCTACAGCGCCGAGCAGATAGCAGGCTGGCGCCAGGTCACCGATGCGGTTCACGCCCAGGGTGGGCTTATCTTCGCCCAGCTCTGGCATGTGGGACGCATCACCCATCCGGCCAACACCGGCGGCCAGCAGCCCGTCTCCTCCTCGGCCATCGCCGCCAAGGGTGTCAGGGTCTTTATCGATGATGGTCAGGGCACCCCCGGCTTTGTGGAGTCCGTAACCCCTCGGGCCTTAAGCCAAGCGGAGATCAAGGATGTGGTAGAGGAGTTCCGTCAGGGAGCGCTGAACGCCATGGCGGCGGGCTTTGATGGCATCGAGCTGCATGGTGCCAATGGCTATCTCATCAACCAGTTTATCGACTCTGAGGCCAATAGCCGTGAGGATGAGTACGGTGGCAGCCTGGAGAACCGGCTGCGCTTTCTTGACGAAGTGACCAGGGCCGTGGTGGACGCCATAGGGGCCGAGCGGGTGGGCGTGCGTCTGGCACCACTGACCACCCTCAATGGTGCCGTCGATGCCAACCCCGAAGAGACCTATACGGCCGCCGCCGCCCTGCTGGGTCGGCTGGGGATCGCCTACCTGCATATTGCCGAGGCCGATTGGGACGATGCGCCCATGATGCGTAACGAGTTCAAGCAGGCCCTGCGTCAGGCCTTCCCCCACACCCTGATCTACGCTGGTAAGTACGATGCCGAACGCGCTCGTGAGGCGATAAGCGCGGGCTGGGCGGACATGATTGGCTTCGGTCGCCCCTTTATCGCCAATCCGGATCTGCCGGAGCGGATCCGCCGTCACGCCAACTGGGCGCCCCATGATCCGGCCACCCTGTTTGGCGGTGGTGCCCAGGGTCTGACCGACTATCCGCCTCTGGCTTAGCAGCCGGCCCGCGCAAACCGGCTCTGGCAAACCGGCCTGCACAAAATAGTGGCGAACCATGGCGATGCACAATTCATCGCCATAAAAACACAATAAAATCAGATAGATACAATATAACCAATAAAATCAACATGTTATATGTTATATGTTATATGTTATTGATTTTATTGGTTATTTTATTTAATTATTGACACAAAGCCCCCACATTCAGGTCCATTTCCCGAACTAGAGGCTCGCTTCGCTGCCCAGCTTTTCCCGCAAAAAATCGAGCCAGACCCGCAGCCGCGGATTGCGTCTGGCATCCGAGTAGAAGACCGCATTGATGGGCCGAGAGGCGCCACTATTGACCCGGGCCAGCACCTCCACCAGATCGCCCCGTTGCCGATCGCCCTGGGTCATAAAATCCGACAGACAGACCAGCCCCTCACCACATAGCGCCAACTGGCGCAGGGTTTCGCCGCTGCTGGCACGCAGTGCGGGGGTGATGGGCAACCTGTCACCATGCTCACCCAGCAGAGGCCAGAGGTTAAGGCTCTCCGGAGCCATAAAGCCCAACAACTGATGCTGCCCCAGCTCATCCACCTGACGGGGCGCTCCCGCTCGCGCCAGATAAGCGGGCGAGCCCAGAATGCGCAGACGCGAGCGCCCCAGCGGCAGGGCACGCAGACTCGAATCGCTCAACTCGCCGATACGGATGGCCATATCCACCCGCCGCTCCAGCAGATTGATAAAACTATCCGAGCTCTCCAGTTGCAGTTCGATGGCAGGATAACGACGACGGAATTCGCCGATGATAGGCACCAACTGGTGAATGATGAAGGGGGTGGCGGCATCCACTTTGAGCACCCCTTCGGGCTGACTCTGGCGCGCCAGCAGATTCTCCTCCGCCGCCGCCATGTCACTGAGCACCTGCTGCGCCCGTTGATAGTACCACTCCCCTTCGGCGGTGAGGGTCAGACGGCGGGTGGTGCGATGCAGCAATATGGTGGAGAGTTTCTCCTCCAGCCGTTTGACACCGCGGCTGACCACAGAGTTATCAATGCCCAGATTCTCGGCCGCCTGACGGAAACTGCCCGCCTCCACCACGGCCACATAGAGCGCCAACTCGTCGGAATGGGTTTTCATTGCTGCTCCTGAAGCAACTATTTTATGACTTTATAGTCATTTTTGCCGATAAATGACAGGGGCATACTGCGCGCCATGGCCAATCCTGCCATCCCTCACTGGAGAAGAGTATGCCCCTAGCGCTATTTGCCCTGACCCTGAGTGCCTTTGCCATCGGCACCACGGAATTTGTTATCGTCGGCCTGCTACCCACCATAGCCGAACAGCTGGCCGTCACCCTCCCCTCGGCGGGGTTGCTGGTCAGCCTCTATGCCCTGGGGGTCGCCATCGGCGCCCCAGTGCTGACGGCGCTCACCGGCAAACTGCCCCGCAAGTGGCTGCTGCTGGGGCTGATGAGCCTCTTCATCCTGGGTAACCTGCTGGCCTGGCAAGCCCCCAACTACAGCACCCTGATCCTGGCGCGGATCCTGACCGGCCTGGCCCACGGAGTCTTCTTCTCCATCGGCTCGACCCTGGCCACCAGCCTGGTCCCCAAGGAAAAGGCGGCCAGTGCCATCGCCCTGATGTTCAGCGGCCTGACCGTGGCCCTGGTCACCGGCGTACCGCTGGGCACCTGGATTGGGCAGACCTTCGGCTGGCGTGAAACCTTTCTGGCCGTGTCGCTGTTGGGCGTGATAGCCCTGCTGGGGAGTCTGTGGCTGCTGCCTGCTACCATCGCCAATGGGCCGACGGCCACCTTGCGCCAGCAACTGAGTGTGCTAACCCAACCCCGTCTGCTGCTGGTCTACGCCAAGACCGCCCTGGGTTATGGTGGCGCCTTCACCGCCTTCACCTTTCTGGCGCCCATACTGCACGATATCTCCGGCTTCTCGGCTTCCAGCATCACGCTGATCCTGCTGGTCTATGGCCTCTCGGTCACGGTTGGCAATATCTGGGGCGGCAAGCTGGCCGATCGGCATGGCGCCTTGCCTGCCCTCAAGCTGCTGTTTGGCGGTCTGGCGCTGATCCTCTTTACTCTCACCTTTACCGCCCAGGTGCCGCTGCTGGCCGTGCTGACGGTGCTGATCTGGGGAGCCTTCGCCTTTGGTAACGTCCCCGGACTGCAGCTGCTGGTGGTGCAACAGGCCCAACGTCATGCCCCGCAGGCGGTGGATGTGGCCTCCGGCCTCAATATCGCCGCCTTCAATGTCGGCATCGCCATCGGCTCTGTGCTTGGTGGCTTTACGGTGGAGCATATGGGTCTGCGCCATACCCCCTGGATCGGTGCCCTGATAGTGCTGCTGGCCCTGGTACTGACCTTTGTCAGCGAACAGCTGGAGCGGCGTACACCAGAGGCAGTCTCGGCCTGATTGCCCTAAATCCAAATACCAGGGGTCATATGAGGTGGCCCCCTCTCCCCTCTTATCCACTGACGAGACGATAAGACGGCCGCCTCTTCCTACTCGCCTCATTCCTACTCACCTTATTCCTACTCACCTTAGTCGTTGTCGTTGTCGTCGTCGTCGCCACTCCGCCACCCGACAGGGTCAATATGACTGATTGAGTCATATTGACTCCACTTAAACCGCAGTCACAATGACTCATCTCTGTTTAGCCAAACCATAACTCATTGTATTAATAGGAAATAAATGCTGGCCCGCCCCTTGCAAACCCTCCCTGGTAAATAGCTTGTGTCCCCCAGGCCGCCATTAACCGGGATCCATAACCCCGAATGGCAAGCATCACCAGATCCAAGGAGTTCCAGAATGTTTTGCGTCCAATGTGAACACACTATCCGTACCCCGGTCGCCACAGGTTGCAGCTATGCCATGGGCATGTGCGGCAAGACCAGCGAAGTCTCCGATCTGCAAGATGTGCTTATCTATCTGCTGCAGGGTGTCAGCGCCTATGCGGTCAAGGCCCGCGAATTCAATATTGTCGACCGCCAGATCGATGCCTACGTCTGCCAGGCCTTCTTCGCCACCCTCACCAATGTCAACTTCGACAGCAACCGCATCATCGCCTTTATCGACGAGGCCCAGCAGGCACGCGCCTCCTTGAAACAGCGCTACGAAGAAGCCTGTCTGGCCGCCAGACAGACCCCGGCCCTGATGAGTGGCCCAGCCGCCGTCGAGCTGACCGCCGAGAAGGCCACTCTGCTGACCCTGGCCCCAACTGCGGCGGTCAATCGCGGAGCCGCTGAAGTGGGGGCCGATATTCTGGGTCTGCGCCTGCTCTGCCTCTATGGCCTCAAGGGTGCGGCTGCCTATATGGAACACGCCCGGGTGCTGGGTGAGCAGGAAGATGCCGTCGGCGCCGAGTTCCACGAGATCATGGCCTGGCTGGGTACCGATCCTAGCGACATGAACGAACTGCTGGGCTGCGCCATGCGCATCGGCCAGATGAATTTCAAGGTCATGGCCATGCTGGACAAGGGCGAGACCGGCACCTTCGGCCACCCCGAGCCGGTCCAGGTCAACGTCAAGGCCATCAAGGGCAAGGCGATCCTGGTCTCTGGCCACGATCTGCACGATCTGCAGAAGATCCTGGAGCAGACCCAGGGCACCGGCATCAATGTCTATACCAATGGCGAGATGCTCCCTGCCCACGGTTACCCTGAGCTGAAGAAGTACCCCCATCTGGTGGGGAACTACGGCACCGCCTGGCAGAACCAGCAAAAAGAGTTTGCCGCCTTCCCCGGCCCCATCGTCATGACCTCCAACTGCATCATCAACCCCGATGTGGGCAACTATAAGGATCGCATCTATACCCGCAGCATAGTGGGCTGGCCGGGTGCCACCCATATAGTGGGGGATGACTTCTCCGAGGTGATCGCCAAGGCGCAATCCATGGCCGGTTTCCCCTATGACGAGATCCCCGCCTATACCAGCACAGGCTTTGCCCGCAATGCCCTGATGGCGGCGGCGCCAGCGGTGATCGATCAGGTAAAGGCGGGCAATATCAAGCACTTCTTCCTCATCGGCGGCTGTGATGGCGACAAGTCCGAGCGCAGCTACTACACCGACATGGCCAAGGCGGTGCCGGAAGATTGCCTGATCCTGACCCTGGCCTGCGGCAAGTTCCGCTTCAACACCCTGGAGTTTGGCGACATCAACGGCATACCGCGCTTCCTCGATGTGGGTCAGTGCAACGACGCCTACTCCGCCATCCAGCTGGCCATCGCCCTGGCTAACGAGTTTGGTTGTGGCGTCAACGAGCTGCCGCTCTCCCTGGTGCTCTCCTGGTTCGAGCAGAAAGCCATCGTCATATTGCTGACCCTGCTCTCGCTGGGCATCAAGGGGATCCGCGTCGGCCCCACCGTACCGGGTTTCCTCACCCCCAACCTGGTGGCCTATCTGCAGGAGAACTTCGATCTGAAGCTTATCGATAGCGTCGAGAAGGATCTGGCCGACATGCTGGCCGCATGATGCCGAAAAAGCGTCGAACAGCTCCTCCCCCTGCCAAGGGGGAGGTTGGGAGGGGGTGGCTTTTGATGTTTCACAAGCTAAAAAGCAAACCCCACCCCAACCCTCCCCTTGAAAAAAGGGGAGGGAGCCTCAGCTTCCCTGGATGTCTCATTAATAGGATGGGAGTTGTGTATAAGAGTCAGCCCAGGGAAGGGTTCACGGCGGGTTGGCGAGGAAGATGCGCCGCTGGCTGCACCATAATGCCCAAGTACAGGAATCCATTGATGATCGAACTAGCTCCCCTGCTGCAGGCTCCCTACTGGAGCCACGGTGAGCGCCAGCTGATCTGCACGGCGCGCCATGACGAAACTCAGGATGGCGATACCGTCACCGCCACCACCTTTTTCTTTCAGACCGCACCCCAGCCCAGCCGTTTTAGTTATCTGCCGGGCCAGTTTCTCCTGCTCACCGTCACCCTGGCGGGCCGTCAGCTTAGTCGGGCGTACTCCTTAAGCTCGGCGCCCACCCGTCCCCATGTTCTGGCCATTACCGTCAAGCGGGTTGCCGGTGGTGAGGTCTCCAATTATCTGCTCGATACCCTGCAACCGGGCATGATGGTAAGCGCCCAACCGCCCCAGGGGCAGTTTCATCTGCCCCAGACTCTGCCAGCGCAACTGCTGCTGTTATCCGCCGGTAGCGGCATCACCCCCATGCTCTCCATGACCCGAACCCTGCGGGATCTGGGGCTAAAGAACCCCATCCACTTTGTCTATAGCGCCCGTCATGAGGGAGATCTGATCTTCCGTGACGAACTGCTGGCACGCGCCAAAGAGGACAGCCACTTTCATCTCACCCTGTTGCTGGAAACAGCCTCCGATACGCTGATGCTTCCCCAGGCTCAACTGGCCTCAGTAAAACTGGCAACAGGTCGTCTGGATGCCGATCTGTTGGCCGAGACCACAGCCGGGCTTAGTGATTACCAGATCTTCCTATGCGGCCCGTCGGGCTATATGGATGCCGTCAATGGCCTGCTGGATACCCCGCGCTATGTGGGTGTCCCGCGCCATGAGGAGCGCTTTAGCCCATCGGCCAATCCAAGCCCATCGGCCAATCCAGGCGCCGCAGCCACCAGCAGCCCTACCGAAACACAAAGCAGCCACTTTGCCCTTAGCGTGCCAGCCTTTGGCACCCAGACCAGCATCAGCGCCGATGAGACCCTGCTCGACGCCCTGGAGCGTGAGGGGCTGCCCATTATCGGTGCCTGCCGTGCCGGCGTCTGCGGCAGTTGCAAATGCAAGGTGGAATCCGGCGAGGTGCAAAGCAGCAGCGCCATGGCACTGACTGCCGAACAGGTGGCCGAAGGCTATGTGCTGGCCTGCTCGAGCAAGGCAACCAGCGATCTGCAACTGACTATTGGCTAGTGCAGCGGCTAGTGCAGAGCGCAACCGATTTTTTACTTCTGCCATCTCAGACAGGACTTGTCAGGCAGTAGCCTCTTTAAGGAGCCTCTAATGGGCAATACGCAAAAACAACGTATCGTCGTGGTCGGTAACGGCATGGTCGGCCACCGCTTTGTCGAAGAGCTGTGCGACCGCCTGGACAGCGCCAGCGTCGAGATCACCCTCTTCTGTGCCGAGCCCCGACTTGCCTACGACCGGGTGCACCTCTCCTCCTATTTCTCCCACCACACCAGTGAGGAGCTCTCTTTAGTCAAACCCGGTTTCTATGAGCGTCACGGCATACGGGTGCTGCTCGGCGAAGCGGTCAAACAGATAGACAGGGCCGCCAAGGTGGTCTACTCCAACAAGGGCACAGAGGTCGAGTATGACACCCTGATCCTCGCCACCGGATCCTACCCCTGGGTGCCGCCCATCCAGGGCAGCCAGCATCATGAGTGTTTTGTCTACCGCACCATCGAAGATCTCAAGGCCATCCGTGCCGCCGCCAAGCAGGGTAAATCCGGCGTGGTCATCGGCGGCGGTCTGCTGGGTCTGGAAGCAGCTGGCGCCCTCAAGGCGCTGGGGCTGCAGACCCATGTGGTGGAGTTCGCCCCCGTGCTGATGGCCGAGCAGCTGGATCGTCTGGGCGGCGAATTGCTGCGCCGCAAGATTGAGTCCATGGGCGTGCAGGTGCATACCAGCAAGCAGACCAGGGAGATCCAGATGCACGGCGGCAAGAGCGCCCTGCACCGTCTGGAGTTTGCCGATGGCAGTGAGCTGGAGGTGGATGTGGTGGTCTTCTCCACCGGCGTGCGTCCCCAGGATACGCTGGGCCGCTATGGCGATCTGGCCATCGCCGAGCGCGGTGGCATCGTCATCGATGATCACTGCCGCACCTCGGATCCCCACATCTATGCCATCGGCGAGTGTGCAGCCTGGCAGGGGCGCTTCTTCGGTCTGGTGGCTCCCGGCTACAAGATGTCCCAGATCGCCGTGGATCATCTGCTAGGCGGGCAGAGCCGCTTCGAAGGCGCCGATATGAGCGCCAAGCTCAAGCTGCTGGGGGTATCGGTAGGCTCCATCGGCGATGCCCATGGCCGTACGCCAAATAGCCGCAGCTACCTGTTTCAGGATGAGCAGGCTGGCATCTACAAGAAGATAGTGGTGAGCGAGGCCGGTGACCGACTGCTGGGCGCCGTGCTGGTGGGGGATGTGGAGGATTATGGCAATCTGCTGCAGATGACCCTCAACGCCATGCCGCTGCCGGAACATCCCGACAGCCTGATCCTGCCCGCCTATGCCGGAGCCAAACCTGCCCTCGGTGTGGATGCCCTGCCCGAGAGTGCCCAGATCTGCTCCTGCTTCGATGTGACCAAGGGCCGCATCGCCCAGGCGGTAGCCGACGGCCATCATACCCTCGCCGCCATCAAGGCCGAAACCAAGGCCGGTACCGGCTGCGGCGGCTGCGTACCGCTCATCACCCAGGTACTCAACAGCGAGCTGGCCAAGCAGGGAGTCGAGGTGAAAAACCACCTCTGCGCCCACTTCCCCTACTCGCGCCAGGAGCTGTACCACCTGCTCAAGGTGGGGCAAATCAGAAGCTTCGAGGAGGCCATCGCCAAACATGGTCAGGGCCAAAGTGGTCACAGATATGGCTGCGAGGTGTGCAAGCCGACAGTAGGCTCCATCCTCGCCTCCTGCTGGAACGACTATGTGCTGACGCCTGAGCTTACCGGCCTGCAGGACACCAACGACATCTTCCTGGGCAATATGCAAAAGGATGGCACCTACTCGGTGATCCCGCGTATGGCCGGTGGTGAGGTGACACCCGAGGGGCTGCTGGCAGTAGCCGAGGTGGCCCGTGATTATCGCCTCTACACCAAGATCACCGGCGCCCAGCGTATCGGCCTGTTCGGTGCCCACAAGGATGATCTGCCCGCCATCTGGGCTCGCCTGATTGCCGCCGGTTTTGAAACGGGTCAGGCCTATGCCAAGGCGCTGCGTATGGTCAAGACCTGTGTGGGCAGCACCTGGTGCCGCTTCGGGGTGCAGGACAGCGTGGGCCTGGGCGTCGAGCTGGAGCACCGCTACAAGGGGATCCGCTCGCCTCACAAGATGAAGTTCGGCGTCTCCGGCTGCACCCGCGAGTGTGCCGAAGCCCAGGGCAAGGATGTGGGCATCATCGCCACCGACAAGGGGTGGAACCTCTATGTGGGCGGCAACGGCGGCATGAAACCGCGCCACGCCGATCTGCTGGCCAGCGATCTGGATAAGCAGACCCTGATCCGCTACATCGACCGCTTCCTGATGTTCTATGTGCGCACCGCCGACAAGCTGCAGCGCACCGCCAGCTGGCTGGATAACCTCGAAGGCGGCATGGCGTATCTGCGCGGCGTCATCATAGAGGACAAGCTGGGGCTCTGCAGCGAGCTGGAGGCCGAGATGGCCACCCTGCGCCAGGCCTATGCCTGTGAATGGCAGCGCACCGTGGAAGATGTCAGCCAGCACGCCCGCTTTGCCCACTTTATCAATAGCCCGCAGCGGGATCCGGACGTGCAGTTTGTCCCCGAGCGTGCCCAGCACAGACCGGCCACGGCGGCCGAACGCATCCCCGTCTATACCCTTGATCTGGAGGAGAAGCCATGAGTCATACCACCTGGCATACCGTCTGCCCCCTGACCGCCATAGTGCCGGGCACCGGCGTCTGCGCCCTGCTCGATGGCCGCCAGATAGCCCTGTTTCGCCCCTCGGCGGAGGCTCAGGTCTACGCCATCGATAACCAGGATCCCTTTGCCCAGGCCAATGTGCTCTCCCGTGGGCTGATCGCCGAGCACGAGGGGGAACTATGGGTCGCCAGCCCGCTGAAGAAGCAGCATTTTCGCCTCAAAGATGGCGTCTGTCTGGAGAATGCCGACTTCTCGGTACGCGCCTATCCGGTACAGATCGAAGGCGATCAGGTGGCGGTCGGGCTTTAACTATCCAACGGCATCCTTTCGGGGTGCCGTTTTTTCAACCCAGTTTTATCTACCGATTTTTTATCTAGCGCGTTAAAGGAGCAGACCATGTTTACGGAGACCATCAATAAGTGCGCGGCCACCGCCGAGCGCGTCGTCAAACTCGACCGGGAAAACCCCTTCGGCTACTGGGTCGCCTCCATGATGGCCGGTGCCTATGTGGGCCTGGGCATCATACTTATCTTCACCCTGGGTAACCTGGTGGATCCCGCCCTGCGGCCGCTGGTGATGGGCGCTACCTTCGGCATAGCCCTGACTCTGGTGATCAATGCCGGTGCCGAGCTCTATACCGGCCACACCATGTTTCTGACCTTCGGCGTCAAGACCGGTCGTATCAGCAGCGCCAGCGCCATGCGCGCAGGACTCCAGAGCTGGGGCGGCAATCTGCTGGGCTCCCTGCTGGTGGCCTGGCTCTTCTGGCAAACCGGTGGCGGCAAGCTGCTGCCCGATGGCGCCAGCCTGGTTCACAGCGCCGCCCTGGCCAAGACCCAGCTGCCGGTGGTGGCACTGATCGCCAAGGGGATGCTCTGTAACTGGCTGGTCTGTCTGGCGATCTGGATGTGCCAGCGCGTCGAGGGCAGCGCCAAATTTATCGCCATCTGGTGGTGCCTGCTGGCCTTCATCGCCTCCGGCTATGAACACTCCATCGCCAATATGACCCTGTTTGCCCTCTCCTGGTTTGGCGCCCACAGCCCGGATTTCACCCTCTCCGGCATCGGCTATAACCTGCTATGGGTGACCCTGGGCAACACCCTCTCCGGCGTGCTGTTTATGGGCCTGGGTTACTGGTATGCCACCCCGGCCGACCAGCGCCCCATCGCCAACAAGCAGCAGGCCACGGCAGCTACCCGCAGCCCCCAACCCCAGCAAGGCTAACCGCTTTGGCCCGCCCAACGCGGGCCATCTTTTCGCTGGATGACCCAAACGAGAATATATATAGCCAATAAAATCAATATGTTATATATTATTGATTTTATTGGGTATTTTGTATCTATTTGATTTTATTTATTATTTTTAAGTCTACTATTCTGGCTTACACCTGATCCCAGGTTGACCTGGCGCTTAGGCATCACCGCCAGGACCTGACTCTTATACACAACTATCAGGGGTTGCCCCGGTGGCGCACATAGCAGAGGCTCCTTCCCCTTAGTTCAAGGGGAAGGCTGGGATGGGGTTTTGCTTTTTAGCTTGTGAAACATCAAAAGCGACCCCCTCCCAACCTCCCCCTTGGCAGGGGGAGGAGCTGTTCGACGCCTTTTTCGGCATTTATCTCATCAATCGACTAAAGATCTGTATAAGAGACAGGGCATCAGCGCCTAAGCGGCTCTGCCAAATTCTGTTGCACAAGCACAGTTGCAGGCCACCATGCTCAGGACGCCGGTAGCGGGAAGAGGCGGTCGTAGGCCAGGTTGTAGCCAAAGGCATAGAGCACAAAGAAGAGCGAGAAGCCGATATCCAGCCACAGCGCCTGCCATAGCGAGATACCCAGCCACAGCGCGGTCAGCGGCAGGACCACCAGCAACAGGCCCAGCTCGAAGAGCAGGGCATGCAGCACCCGCTCGATGAGACGCTTCTCCAACCGCCCCAGTTGGCGCAGCATCCAGTGATCGACCAGCAGGTTGTAGAGGTAGTTCCAGCCGGTGGCCAGCAAGGATAAGCCGATGGCCAGCGGCCCGAGATGGTCAACCGGTTGGCCGGTCAGCAGGCTGAAGAGGGGGATAGAGATCATCATCCCCAGCCCCTCGAAACCCAGGGTATGCCGTAAACGATCGGCACCGGTACGCATCTGCATTCTCTTGCTCTCCTGTCATCACAATTGGCGTGAGTGGCTGCAATCTATATAGTTATTGATATGGAACCAAGTTAGAACCTATCAGGAATCAAGATAGATGAGCCTCTCATTGGAAAGCCTGCAGCTGCTGGTGGCCGCCGCGGATAGCGGCTCCTTCTCGGCGGCGGCGCGTCGGCTTGGCAAGGCACAATCGGCGGTCAGTACCGGAATTGCCAATCTGGAGATAGATCTGGGGCTGACCCTGTTTGACCGCAGTGGCCGCCTGCCGCGCCTGACCGCGCCCGGTGAACGCATGGTCGCCGAGGCGCGCGCCCTGCTGGCACAACAGGCACAGTTGCAGGCGCTGGCGGCTGAACTCGCCGCAGGCATAGAGGCGCGGCTGACCCTGGCCATAGATGATGACTCCCTGCTGCCCTGGCTGACGCCGGTACTGGAGCAGTTGGCTGCCGCCTATCCCCTGCTGGAGCTGGAGCTGCTGTTCCCCATGATGGAAGATCTTAGCGACATGCTGCTGACCGGGCGCGCCCAGTTGGCCATTGGCTATCAGGGGCTGGTGACACCCGTGGCACTGACCCGCTTTGGCCTGGGTCGGATGGCCATGCCGCTGGTGGTCGCCCCTGACCATCCCTTGACTCAGCTCTCCGCACCGGGCCTTGAGGATCTGCGGCAACACCGCCAGTTGATGGTCACAGCACGCCAGCCGGGAACCGAGCGGGAACGCTTTAGGCTCTCCACGGCCATCTGGTGGGTAGAAGGGGATCTGGGTGTGCTGGAGCTGGTCAAACGTGGCCTGGGCTGGGCCACAGTGCCCGCCTTTTTACTCACCGAAGCCCTGGCCCATGGGGATGTGGTTTGCCTGCCGGATGAGGCGCTCCCCCCCATACCCGAGCTCTCCATCGAACTGCTATGGCACAGCGCTCGCCCCCTCGGCCCCGCCGCCCAATGGCTGCGCCAAACCCTCCAGGCTCACCGCCTGTAAGGGCAAACTCATTGCCAGGGCAAGTCTTACTGCCAGGGCAAGTCTTATCGCCAGGGCAAGTGCCCGCTCGGCGCAGCGGCTAAAGGGCTAGCTTGCCGCGTGCTGCAGGGCCATTTTCGCTGGGTCGTTCTGGCCTGCCCAGGCTCTTTGCGCTACCTTGGCCGCCATGGTGCCGAAGATGGCTGACGGACGGTTCCGGGCAGAGCAGGCGCCCAATGAGGCAGAAGTTGATGACGACACACAGCGAGATACAGAGCGTACTCGAGGATCTGGCGGCCCACGGCTTGCCCGCCGTTCAGATCACCCCGCTGGCACAGCCACCGGCCAGTGCCACCAGCAGCAAATTTGGCGGCCTGCCCTGGTGGCCGCGCCAGTTGCCCTATCCGCAGACCGCAGCCGGTGCGCCCTTGTCACTGCTGGCGCAGTTCAATCTGGCCGAGCTGCCGCCGTTGCCGTTATGGCCGCGTCAGGGGTTGCTGCAGTTTTTCCTCGCCGAGGATGAGAGCCATGGCCTGGATTTCGAGCGTCCGCTGGAGCAGGTGCTGGCCAGCCCCGATGGCTACCGGGTGGTCTACCATCCAGAGTGTGACGGCGAGGCGCTGACGCCCGCCGAGCTGCCAGCGCGACCGGCCGAGTCGTTGCTGCCGGTGTCGGGTGAATACGCGCTGCGCCTGAGTGCCATCAGCGATCTGCCCGCGCCCAGTGACTACCGCTTCGAGGCCATCACCCGCGAGATGGATAATATCGATGATACCGTGATCGATGGGCTATTTGACGCAGGACTGGGCACCGGCAGCAAGCTGGGAGGCTATGCCTATTTCACCCAGGACGATCCCCGGCCATACGCCAAGACCCAGCTGCAGAGCCAGCAGCCCTGGCAGCTGTTATTCCAGATGGATACTTATGATGAAGAGGATGGCGTCTGGATCATGTGGGGGGATTGTGGAGTCGGAAATTTCTTTATCGAGCCGGAACGGCTGGCGGCAGGGGATTTTTCGCGGGTTTGGTATAACTGGGATTGTTGCTGATAGTGGGCGGCAGTAATGCCGCCGGATAGAGGTTAGCCGACCGGCGCTTGGCCCGGCTTAGGCTATTGCTTTGCGCCCTCCCCTTTTCAAGGGGAGGGTTGGGGTGGGGTGTCGCTGAAACGAGCAAGGGCTGTGCTTTATTTGCTCCAACAGGGGGCCCACGAAAGACGTGTGTAGCGGTTGCAGTTACCAGTCATTGAACATCTTTATTACCCTCAGGCCGAGTGATGCAGGAGGGAGCTCTACCTGTAGCGCCCATTTGAGGTGGGTGTCCTTTTCAGTTCGAAGCGCGGAGAGTACCAACACAGGCCATGAAAATGCCGAAGGCATGGCCTGTATTGGCGTCCGCGTTGAACGCCAAGTTAGGCACCAGAGACCATTTGGTAGTAGGAAAAATAGATGTTGCCTGTTTGAGCCGCATGGCGCTTCTTTCTTAGGAGCAAACTCACGAAGTCGATTCGTTCTTCGAAGACGGCCATTAGGTCGCCGCCATCCATGAGGAGAATTGAAGCACCACCCGCTTGATGGGCAGAGACACCGTCTTGAGAGAACCCATTGATTGAAAGAAAGATGCCAAGCGTGTTCTCTAGCTTCGTACGAACTTTATCAGTGAATGCAGCCAGTGATGCCTTATTGACTAGTTCCTTGTGCCATTTCGCTTCGAAAAGATATTCTGTGCCATCGAGCGTAAATGCACCGTCCAACTGCTCGCCAAGGTTCTTGAAGGAGGCCTTTGGATCAAGGTCGAATAACTCGAATAGCTCATACATGATGCGTTCTAGCTCGAACCCACGGCCCTGCGGGTCGCTTGAACTGATTAGTGCCATGTACTTGTTCTTGATTGACTCAAGTTTCTGGCGAACAGCTGCGTTCTCCCGCAGCTTTTGTGCAGCGATTTCTTGTCGCTTCTTGATTTCGTCCTGCTCTCGCTTGATTTCTTGATGTGGCTCCACGAGTTGCTTCAGTTGATTGACTGCATTGCGCGCCTTTTCAACCTTGGCAGAGCCATCATCAAGGGGCTTTAGGTGTGAGAAGTCAGTCAGCTTGCATAGCTCGTAGCAAATCTTCGTGAGATCGCCAAGGTGGCTGCTTGGGTTGGCAACAAGGAAGTCAACGACATCAGACGCAATTTGGCGCTTGTAGTTCTCCCAGTTGAAGGAGTTCAGGACAGCGGGATTCGAAAGGCAAAGACTCAGAAAGCCGCGCAGATCTGATTTGTACCAGTAGACGGAGCAGAGCGCTTCTTTAAGCGCCATTACGCCGGCAGGTGAAAGCTGCTTTGCCATTGATACTCCCGTGTTTGTTGTGGCCTAACATCGAAAATCACCGGACTGTGCGGCTTTTCGCGCAGATCAGGTGGATTGCATGGTTAGCCATTACGGCCCCAATCTAGGACTGTTCGTTGGTCGGGGTGGATTATTGTCGAACCAACTCTTGAGCGCGGTTAACGATGAGAACTCGTGGAAGACGCACCGACTGTCACCGGGGTTGTACAACAACAATTCAATATCACTCGAGCCACTTTTCCCACCCGTGCCAAGCAGCCACTTTAGGTAGTTATCAAAGTTCTCGAATGACGAGCCCGCTGAGTCGTCTTGGTTAAAGAAATCCTCCATGAATTTGTCTGCCTCAATTCGAGTTTCTGTCTTTGGTGTGGCAAGTGATAATCCGGATTCGCTTCCCCAAAGGGCTTGATGGCAGACTTCGTGTCTATAGATGTTCAGTAAGACAGTTCTCGGACTACGTGTAGACCATCCAATGAAATGGCATGACACGTGCTGGCTTAGTCGATGACGGTCCGCATCCAATGCTTTGCAGAGAGCTAGTCGACGCGGTTTAGTCTTTTCATCAGCAATTTCAGATTCCTCATACTTGAACTCCACCAGCGCAAACCAAGAGCTTTGAGTAAAGAGATAATCAGCACCGGTCAAGGTATCTTGCCCATCGAGTGAACAGCGAAAGAATTGCAATCCGTTCTTGATTGCGACGTCTTTAAATCGATCAAAGAAGCCATCAATAACTGATTGTTCGTGACTGCGTCTAAGTGCCAAGATTGTACTCCTAATGGCTAACATCTTATCGACCGGAAGCATCCCTCTATCTTTAGGAGGATATTCCCGCATCTCTTTTACCCGCTTATTTGGATTATCTATCCAATCAAGCGCTCGGTGTTCTATTTAGGGCCAATCTGCAGGGTAGCTGGCCGCTGGCCTGTCTATCCTCGTTGGGGACCTGTTCGGGCTCTTTTGGGCGTAGTGCCGTGGTTAGCAACACGCTAAGAGCCCGGTGATATCGTCAGGTTGTTCTTGGCGTTGATCATGGCTACCGCACGGGTTTGCGGCCACCCTATGCCCTGCATCGATCCACGATTCATCTGACCCTTGGTAGCAGAGTATTCAAAAATTTCACGGCGCTTTATGCGACAAATCAAACAGTTTGAAATCAAGGTCACTTCTGGCGATGAAAATCCCGCGCGTAGGGAAGAGCGAATCACTCTGTTGCTCGTTAGCGTACCCCACCCAAACGCCAAGCCGTCTGTCGGGCCAAGTGGAGGGCCGAACGGACCGGCGGTCGGCAACCGGCAAAGGCCATCCAGTTGGAAAAACCCAAACACCTCCCCCACTCCCTGCCACCCCCTTGCTGCCTCCCCCCAACCTACCCCTAGCAAAGGTGGAGAAGCAAAGCCAAAGCCTTGCTTGCGCCTGCAGCCATAAGAGCTCGGCGCCATCAGGTACAATTGAGAATATAAATAACCAATAAAATCAATATATTATATCTAATTGATTTTATTGGTTATTTTATATCTATTTGATTTTGTTGTGTTTTTATTAATCACTTTCCCTTCTAACGCACTGTGCTCCTTTTGCCGCAAAATCAGACTCAACTCAGCGCTCTAGAAACAAAATCTCGCTACTATTGAGTCCTTGCTCCAATGGCTGGATGGCGTGGTGCAACACCATACTGCGAACAACAAGGACAGGTTGATGCGTGCAGGGATCAGACACAAATTAGTAAATGGCGCCTGGCTGCGCTGGAGCTGGATTGCGCTGGTGACAGGGCTCTGTCTCTGGCCTATGCCGGCGGTGATGGCTGATGAAGAGTGGGGGCGGCTGGGCTATCTGATCGTTACACCGCTGCTGACGCTGTTTTGCTTTGCCAAATCCCGCCGCCACTGGCAACTGCTCTACCCCGCCCTGCTGGCGGTGACCTGGAGCATCTTGCTGCCGATGGCCTTTACCCTGTTGCTTAGCTTTTCCAACTTGCGCGATCCCTACACAACTTATGGCAGTTCCGAGCCCCATCTGCTGACGATAAAGCAGGTGAAAACCCAGCTGCTTGGGCAAACTCGCCGCCTGGAAGCACAATACTTGCTGACCCTGTATCAAGACGCGGCAGGGAACTATACGTTAAGCCTGACCAATCCGGACAATAGCGCGGAGCGTTACCACTCGACACCCTCTGACCTCAAGAGCATGACCCGGCAAGAAGCGCCAACGCTTGAGCTACAGCGCGGATCCGCCGACCGACCTGGCCGAGAGTGTGATATCAAGGAGTTGATTGAACTCAGAAAGGTGCTCCACGCCCTGATCCTGCGACTGCCCTCTGAGGGCAACCCGGCACCGGTTTATCTGCAGCACGAAGGGCTGCGAAAGTATGCGGCCTTTACTGCCAGCTACCTGAGTGTCGCCGATGGCTCTGATGCATTGTTCGAGACGCAAACCGGCAGACGGGTTATTCCTGATGAGCAGCAAGGGTATTACCGTATCATTGACTCGCAAGGCAAGAAGCTGGGTGAGCCTCTAACTCCAGGCTTTATGAGCTATGCACCGCAGCATCTTTGGCAAAATCTGAGCGCGCTCCTGACATTCAAGCAAGATGTCCATTTTTATGGTTCTGACTCATCCGAAGATAGTTTCCTGTTGCAGCTGATCCATTATCCCTTGCTCTATCTGCTGCTCGGCTCATTGAGTTGCGCACTGCTGATGGTCACTCTCAACGCCATGCTAGCAGCCACCAATGCCTATTTCCTGCAAGCCAGCCAGCATCCTCTGCGCTGGCTCAGGGTGCTGGTACTGCCAGCCGCCATTCCGCTGGTTTTCTATTTGCTGATCCTCTCCGGCTTGTTTCATCACACATCCGGAGAGCTTGAGTTGACTCTGCGTCCCCTGCTGCCACCACTGCCTTCCGGCATCGATCTCATTTTTCTCTATTATTGCCTCGGTCAGCTGCTACTAAGCACCCTGATCCTGGTTCCGCTACTGACACTCTGGTTTTCCCGCTTGGTTACCCGCACCGGATCCACCTCATTTCTTGCTTACCTTTACCAACTCGGAAAACAATCCAAACCGGCATTGTTGATGCTCTTTAGTGTGCTACTGCTGTCTCAGCCGCTCGTTCTGATGACCCAGTTCTATCCTGGTTTTGCCAGCGACAGCGCTCATATCCAGGCCGGGATACTGGATCATCTGCCAACACTTGCCCAGAAGCTGGCCTTCGGCGACGGGGATGAGCGCTATGGACTTGCCAGCACCTTGCTGCTACTAATCTTTCCCATCTCGCTGCTGCTAGGATGGTGGCGTTATCAGGCGCTACAGCAACAAGCACCTCTTCTCCAACCGGAAATAGCAGAACCGGCGCAGACCAAGCTCACTGGCCATCTGCTGCCAAGACTCTGGCTTGGCGCCATGGCGCTGCTGCTCTGGTTACCGTTGTTGCTACTGCTGTTTGTCTCCTTGCGGCAGGGACAGTTTGCTCACCTAGATATGGGCGAATCGGTCTGGTCTCTCTTATCCGTTGAGTTCACCCTGGATCACTTTAGATCGGCATTTGATATGACCATCTATTACCAGGATGGTAGCTTCTTAACACCGCCATTTCCCTTTATGCAGTGGCTTGGCAACTCGCTACGCTATGCCAGTAGCATGACCCTGCTGACCCTGGCTTTCGCCCTACCTGCCGCCTGGGCGCTGGCCCATTATCAGTTTGCCGCCCGTCAGAGTCTCTATCGTCTTGGCATAATATTGCAGACCATGATGCCTTCCCTGCTGCTACTGGCCATCTACTTGCTGTGGAGCACTCCCACCATAAGGAACGATCTGTTGCTGGATGCATTACCTGCCCAGCTGATGGCCAACGCAGGCATAGTGCTGCTGGCTATTTTCCCCCTCACCGTAGCCCTGCAGCAGCAAACCAGAATGCTTTCACTTAAAGAGAGCCTGATACGGCTAAGACCCCTACTCTTGACCCTGAGTGGGCTGCTGTTTTTACAACAGATGGGAGACAACACCTTTAGCTTGATCCCTGACTATCAGCAACTGACTCTCGCTCAAGGAATGAATGACTACTTTTACCCCAACCACTACCTCTGGGGCGACTTTGCCGCTGCCATGCTGGTGCTGGCAGTGCCGATGATGGCGCTGTTTTACTGGTTGGTGCCCAGAATCGATCGCAACCTTATTAACCACTGGCGGCCGATGTGACCATGGCCGCCTGAGGGCGCGAGATGAAAAGGGGCTGACAGCCCCCTCACCCCACCCGGCGCTGCAATTGCCAGCCGACGACCAGGGCCAGGCTCAGCAGCAAGGCGATAAAGCCGCCGACGCCGGGCCAGCCGAAACGGTGCCAGAACAGGCCGCCTAGGGTACCGGCCAGACTGGAGCCGACGTAGTAACAGAACAGGTACTGCGCCGAGGCCTGCCCCTTGGCGCGGCGGGCACGCGGGCCGATCCAGCTGCTGGCCACCGAGTGGGCGGCAAAGAAACCGGCGGCAAACAGCAGCAGGCCGATGACAATCAGCCACAGCGCCTGAAACAGCGTCAGCAGCAGACCGGCCAGCATAAGGCCGAGAAAGCCCACCATCACGGGGCCACGGCCGAAGCGGGCGGTCATCAACCCGGCCTTGGGCGAGCTCCAGGTGCCGGTGAGATAGACCACTGAGAGCAGGCCGACCACCGCCTGGCTTAAGTGCCAGGGTGACTCCATCAGGCGGTAGCCGATGTAGTTGAACAGGGTGACGAAGGCCCCCATCAGCAGGAACCCCTCGACGAAGAGCCAGGGTAGCGCGGCGTCACGCCAGTGCAGGTGCAAGGAGACCAGCAAGGATCGCGGCCGCAGCGACATCGGCCGGAAGTGGCGCGAGGCGGGCAGAATCTTCCAGAACAGCAGGGCGGAGGCCAGGGCGCAACAGCCGATGGCGGTCAGTGCGAAACGCCAGCCATAGAAGTCGGTCAGCACGCCACAGATCAGCCGCCCACTCATGCCACCAATGGAGTTGCCACTGATGTACAGCCCCATGGCAAAGGCCACTTGCGAGGGGTGGATCTCCTCGGCCAGATAGCTCATGGCCACGGCGGCGACTCCGCTCAAGGAGAGCCCCATCAACATGCGCAGCAGCAAGATGCCGTGCCAGCTCTGCATCCGGGTCGACACCAGGGTGCAGAGTGAGGCCAGCAGCAGCGCCGTCACCATCACATTCTTGCGGCCGAAGGCATCGGAGAGTGGCCCGCTGACCAGGAGCCCCAGCGCCAGCATAGCGGTGGCGCAAGAGAGGGCAAGACTGCTGGTCGCCGGTGAGATGGCAAAATCGTGAGAGAGCACCGGCAGGATCGGCTGCACACAGTAGAGCAGCGCAAAGGTGGCAAATCCGGCGGCAAAGAGTGCCAGGGTGACGCGCCAAAACGCCGTGCTGCCGCGCTGGATATAGCCGCCGTGGGCCAGCGACTCCGGCCGGGTGGGGCCCGCCGTGGCAGGCGTCGAAATCGAGGTAACAGTCGAAACCGGGATAACAGTCGAAGCCGGGGTAACAGTCGAAGCCGGGGTAACAGTCGAAGCCGGGGTAACAGTCGAAGCAGAAACAGGGGCGGTAGAGTGCACAACAGATCCTTGAACGCATTTCCCGTGAGACAAGAGGCGACGGGTAAGGCCTGGCATCAGAGTAAAAAGCGGGCAATAATCTGTCTAATATATTAATAATCTGGATTGATAGGTTATAAGTATGAATATCGAGCTGCGTCACCTGCGCTATTTCGTCGCCGTCGCCGAGGAGCTGCACTTTGGCCGGGCGGCGGCGCGGCTGAATATCTCCCAACCACCCCTGAGTCAGCAGATCTTGCTGCTGGAGGAGCAGATCGGTGCCCGGCTGCTGGCACGCACCAACCGCAGCGTCAGCCTGACCGCGGCCGGGGCGCAGTTTCTCACTGATGCCCGGCAGATCCTCGGGCTGGTGGAGACCGCGGCCAGCCGCGCCGCCCGGCTGCATCAGGGGGAAACCGGCGAGCTGCGGCTGGGGCTGACCGCCTCGGCCCCCTTTATCAAGACGGTATCGGATGCCCTGCTGCTCTACCGCCAGCGCTATCCGGATGTGCATGTGCAGACCCAGGAGAGCCATACCCGCGAGCAGATAGGCCCCTTGGGCGATGGCAGCCTGGATCTGGGGCTGATGCGCAACACGCCGCTGCCGGATACCCTCTGCTGGCGGGTGGCGCTGCGCGAGCCCATGCTGGCCATGGTACACCACAGTCATCCGCTGGCGGGTCGAGCGCAGATCTCGCTGCGCGAGCTGGCCGCCGAGCCCTTTGTCTTCTTCGACCCCCTGGCGGGGACGGGCCTGTACGACGATATCCTCGGTTTACTCCAGCGCTATGGTGTCACCCCGTCTGTGACCCAGGAGGTCGGCGAGGCGATGACGATTTTGGGGCTGGTCGCCGCCGGACTCGGGGTCTCCATCTTGCCCGCCTCCTATCGCCGGTTACGGCTGGAGGAGATCTGCTGGCTGCCGCTGGAGGAGCCGGATGCCATCTCCGAACTCTGGCTGGTGTGGGCCAAACATCGCGAACTCAGCGCCCCGGCGCGGCATTTTATCGAGCTGCTGGGCGATACTACGCCGATGGGGGCGCCTCACCCGCTACGCTAAAAGGGCTGTTGCAGATAAATGGACATCCACTTAGGGCGCAGTTCCCTAATCGTGTTGGTCATTTAAATGGGGTGTTGTGACTCATAAATGCGGTGGCGGGCTAACCGTTAAGCCGACCTGAGGCCTTCGAGCCGCCAGGTCGGGATTAACTATGTGTCGGCGTAAGGTCGTCCCGATGCCGCACTAGCGCCAACACATAATGGGAATCGCACCCCACTTTGAGCTTCTGCGAGATGGATCTCCTCACCCTCTGTGAATGATGTTTTGCATGCCAACCCAGCGGCAAAAAGCAACTAGACTCAATAGTGGGCCCCTCTTGCGGAACTCTCTTATGCGGCGCATCTTCTGCCTTCTTTGTGCGCTTCTGCTTTGCGGCATGACCACTGCGCCGCACGCCATGACCATCCGAATTCCCGCCCCTGAAGGGCCAAACGATCCCAGATATCCCTATTTTGTCCAGCAACTACAGCTAGCGCTGGATCACACGGCACTGAAGGGAAGGTATCAATTAACCACTTATCCACGAGAGGTTACCCAGAGCCGGGCCTTTAGCCTCATCAATGCCGGAGAGATTGATCTGCTCTGGAGCATGACGGACATAGAGCGGGAGAGAGACTTCTTACCCATCCGCATTCCACTGATGCAGGGGCTGCTGGGCTACCGGGTCATCTTGATCAACAAACGAGATGAGGCCCATTTCGCCAAAATGAGCGTTGATGAGCTCAAGCAGATGCCCTGCTATCAGGGTGCCGATTGGCCTGACACCGATATTCTCGCTGCCAATCATTTCAATGTACGCGGCGTCTCCGATTACAAACGCATTCATGCCATGCTGGATAAGGGCACCATTCGCTGCTTTCCGCGCGGCATTCTGGAAGCCTGGGGCGAAATTGAATATAAGAACTTAAAAAATACCGTGGTGGATCGCCACTTCCTGCTGGTCTACCCCACAGACGTCTACTATTTCGTGCACAAAGAGGATCAGGCCCTCGCCAACCAGCTGGAGCAGGGGCTGCGAGCCGCCATCGCCGATGGCTCTTTTGCGCGGTTGCTATATAACTATCCCGCCCACAAGCTGGCACTCGACAAAGCCGACCTGCCCCATAGAGAGATCGTCTACCTGCAAAATCCCCTACTGCCCCCCCTGACACCACTCAAGGAGCAGGGACTCTGGTTTTCGTTAAGCGGTGCTCGGCCCCCCACAAACGTCAAGTCGCCCGCAACAGAATAAGTAGAATTGATCGCAATATGGGCCGGACAGCGTTCTCCGCCCGGATATTGGCAATAGCTGGTGAAAAGGTGTCCGAACAAGGATGGTCAATACCTAACGGGAACACAGCCCGTTAGATACCCGCAATAAAAGTGGATGTCCTCGATTACGATTCAGCTACCAGCAAGTTGAGTCGCGCCGAACAGACTGCCTGATACTTAACTTGAAACCCAAGATGAACGAACCGCAGCCTGGGCTGCGGTCATATTGGATAAAACAGACTGGCCTTGAGCCAGAGGGAGGGGTAGCCGCTCTCTCCTCGGCATCGTTTAGCCCAATGGTGTCGTCATAGCTGGATTTGTACCCAACAGTACCGCCCTTTAGCCTGCGATACTGGTGTAAAAATGATACGCCTAGGGCTTCTTGATCGGGCTTTTGTCCTCACCATTCACCCGTAATTGGCGATAATTACCATTGCTACGGAAATAGACTTCCGCGCCAGCGGGAACTCCACCAAAATCCTGTCCATCGACATTAACTCGCCCCATGCGCACGACAATGTGATGTCCTTGAACCAGCATAGCCCCCTCACCAACCAAGAGCCCTTCATTCCCAGTGACGGAAACCTGCCCGATATTGTCGGCTGTCTTCTCATCAGAATAATCACAGCCACTCAACCATACGCCTGCACTAAGCAGCGCAGCAACAAACAGAGATGAAAGAAAAGAATGCGTGGATGTCATTAATCTAACCTCCAAAATAGTTACGGACTTCATGCGTCTAAGTTGAGCAACAGAGATAATGGCTGGCATCCAGTCAAATAAGACCCAGTTCTTTAACTATAGTTGTCACCCAGATTAGCCACCTGTCAGGGCGTGAAAATGTGCTGTCGCGCAAACAGAGTAAAATGGCCAAGCAACAGAGAGTTGTTAAAAACGAAGAAATAGAGAGGAGGAGAGAATGAACAAACGGCAGCCGTGAAATAACTACCGACAGGAAAATAGTATGGGGTTATGACCCTTTACCGCTAGGCAGAGTGAGTAGACTGGCAACTCGCTCATCATCCGGGTGAGTAATATGGTAGTGACTGAGATAGCGTTCGGCCTCATCCTTATGCCCCATACCGAGCAACAACTGACCCAACGAAAATTCAGACTCCATGATCCCCAGCGTCAACGCCTTCTCGAGGTGCAGACGCGAACGCTCCGAATCCCCCTTGGCCGCGAGGAAGAGGCCATAGCGATATTCGGCACGCCCATCTCTTGGCTTGAGTTGGATCAGTTGATCAAACAATACCTCTGTACGTTTAGCCGCACCCGGCAAATCCAAGGCATAAGCCATGGTGCCTAGCTGGGCGGCACGCCAAAGTAGATCGGCTGAGCCCTCTTGCTTGATCATGACACCCAACATGATACCCAATCGGGTTACATCCTTCTCCGCCCGCTTGCGATCCAGCAAGGAATCAAAGCGAGGAGGATAATCCATCGCATGGCTCTGTAAATCCTGCAGAATATTATCCAGATAGGCGTAATTAACCCGAGCCTGGTATTGTCCCTGTTGCTCAGAAACCTCCATGACTCTGGCCAAATCGAAATGGCCGTACTCCTGGGCTTGGCTCCAGAGTGGGATGAGCAGTAGAAGTAGCAGAAGTCGTCTCATCTTATTCATCTCTGTGCCCAAATCATTCCTTGTTCGCCCTGTCTGGGAAAAAAATTGGCCCCGTGGGGCCAAGAACCACAACAACCGAAGTGTGAGCAGAGCCCCTAAGAGGGTGCTCAATTCGGTGAACCACTCTACAGAAACAACCACACAGGACAACAAAACAACAGTGTCAACTTCACTCGAGGTTAGCTTATGTGGTTTGAGTTGAGATATCCCCGCACAAAAGTATTGATTTCACGCGACCAAGGAGAGCATGGCGCCTTTATTCAGCACAGCCCCATCGGCCTCCAGCGCCCCAGAATACTGTCTGAGTAGATCTGACAGGTCAGGTGCCCGCTCCTGAGATAAACCCAACTGCCCCAGCAGTTGCTGGTAATGAACCAGTGCCGCTTGACCCTTGTTACTATGGGGGTCTGCAGCTGCATCCAACCAACGCAGCTGACCATAACCAATACCAGAAGAGGTACTCTGTTCGCCTGGCACAGGATCAGACTCTCCTGGAGTCAACAATTGATTCACCAACCCCTGGATCGCGCTCTGCACGCCTGGAGTACCCAACTGATAATCAGTAGCCATCCCATTGTTTTTTAAAGTATTACCAAGGAAATCTCGAGATGGAATTGCCGACGACACACAGGGATCTGCTGCCGCCACCGCCTCGTTATTACTCGGTTTGATCTGGGAACGAATAACACTAATCAGGCTTAACGCCGTACCAATCATGTTCAGGATCATCTACCACCCCCGCTGAAAACTACAACCAGAGGGCTGAACCTAACATCATGATACACAGAGCCTTCACCCTGAATGTAGCATCACCACCCTCAGTGAAAACCGTTGCATATCTCATTCCAGACAGAGCAAAAAACAACCAACACAAATCCTCTGAAATCACCCTTTCGTATCAACAGCTTAAAAAACCCGGCCATTTACTACGCAAAACGACCTAATAATAAGAGTAAAAATTAGCCAAGGCTTTGCCACTATGCGGCCATTATATAATCAAAGAGGTTGTAAACAGCGGATGGATGCGTGTCGTTTATGGCCACGATCCCCTCTAGCCCTGAGCTTGCCGCAGGGTATTGGGCAGAGAATCAGGCGCAAAGAAAGAGAGAGCAGTGCAATGTGGTTTAACAAGTTCACGACGACCAGAAGCGTCCACATCAGGTACTAAAAATGAAAACACCGGCGCAGGCCTATGCCCAAGCAGCTGAGTTGTGCAGGAAAGGCTGAGTCATTATAGAGCAGAAAAAAAAAGGGAAGCCAATGCTTCCCTTATTGATAATTGACGCGGAGTTAGTTGGATTTCATCCAAATGTCCATATCGGTCTTCAGGTTGTCTGACTTGGTACCAAAGATAGCTTGGACACCAGAGCCTGCAACCACGACACCGGCCGCACCCAGCTTCTTCAGCTTGGCTTGGTCAACCTTGGCCACTTCTTTCACACCGACACGCAGGCGAGTAATACAGGCATCCAGGGAAGAGATATTCTCCTTGCCACCGAAAGCGGCAACCAGTTGCTCGGCCATGTAGTGTTCGGCCATCTCACCTACAGTTTCTTCTTCTACTTCATCTTCACGACCCGGAGTCTTCAGATCCAGCACAGAAATAGCCACACGGAAAACAGTGTAGTAGATACCAGCGTAGATCAGACCCACAATCGGGAACATCCAGCCCTTAGAGGACTGAGAGAACAGCACAACGAAGTCGATGAGACCATGAGAGAAGGTAGTACCGTGCTTCATGCCCAGCAGTATCATCACCACGAACGCAGAACCAGCCATGATAGCGTGGATCACATACAGGATCGGTGCTACGAACAGGAAGGCAAACTCGATAGGTTCAGTGATACCGGTCAGGAAAGAGGTCAGGGCTGCGGAGATCATGATACCGCCAACCTTGGCACGGTTTTCCGGCTTAGCTGAATGCCACATGGCAATAGCAGCAGCAGGCAGACCCCACATCTTGAACATGTAACCACCAGCCAGGTTACCGGCAGTTGGGTCACCAGCGATGTAACGGGCGATTTCACCGTGGAATACTTGACCCGTTGCATTGGTGTACTCACCCACTTCGAAGAAGAAAGGAGCATTCCAGATATGGTGCAGACCAAACGGGATCAGGGAGCGTTCAACAACACCGTAGATACCAAAGGCCAGAGCTGGATTTTGATAAGCCGCCCAGTGAGAGAACGTCTGGATAGCCGCGCCAATGGGAGGCCAAACAAATGCCATGACCACACCAGCAATAATGGCAACGATACCGGTGGACAGCGGAACGAAACGCTTACCGGCAAAGAAACCAAGATAGTCAGGCAGGGAAATGCGGTAGAAGCGGTTGAACATGTAAGCGGCAATACCACCGGCTACGATCCCCCCCAGTACCCCAACGTTAGAGACCTTCTCCGCCATGGCAGCATAATCGGCCGCAGCAGGATCCAGTCCGGCAATCACAGGAGCAACCACGGAGATGGTCTTGACCAGGATCACATAGCCAACGGTAGCTGCCAGACCGGCAACCCCATCGTTGTTGGTGAAGCCTAGAGCGACACCGATGGCAAAAATCAGGGCCATGTTGCCGAATACGGCCCCACCGGCTTGTTCCATGATTTGAGAAACAATGGCAGGCAGCCAAGTGAATTTGGCAGCCCCGACGCCCAGCAGAATACCTGCAACGGGCAGTACGGAGACTGGCAGCATCAATGACTTACCTACTTTTTGCAGGTTTGCAAAAGCATTTTTTAACATAGTGTAAGCTCCTGAGGAGTTTGCGTCCTTGAGTGATTATTGTAATACACAGGATGGTTGCTTAAGCGACCGTCTTATTGATTATTGCCTTGCAGTGTATTCAACACAGGAAATATAGCGCGAGGAGCAGGGTGACTAACTATTTTGATGTGAAAAACAAAAGGGGGATCACAAAGAATTTATTACAAAAACCAATAAGTTACAAAAGCAAATAATTGGGCAGTTTATTCTACACAACTCTTATGACAAGTATTGTCGCAAATTATTATACTTTGTTTTGCAGTGCATCATAAAATAACGGAACATATCAGGATGTAACCAAAGGTAACAGCCATAATTATGTGCACTACCGCATGGCTTTATTTTGATATTAGTCTACCAAAAAATAAACCCCGCAAGCGGGGTTTATTTGAAGCTTTAACTATAACTCACTTTTGTGATGACTTAATAGCATCAACCAAGGTCTGCTTGGCGCTCTTAGAGCCTGCGCGTTCAGCTTCACTGGTCAAAGTCATTGCCTTCTCAATATCGCCAGAACTCACCGCCTTCTTGATCTGCTGATTATAGAAAGTTTCGGTTTCTGCCAGCATGGCGGCCGACGTTGCGGCAGGTGCTGAAGTCGACTTCAACGCAGCAGCGGTAGTAGCAGTTGCCACCGTAGCAACCGCAGCCTGACTGGCTGTTGCGCTAGCAGGGGCTATGACCAACTTATTGGGCGTAGAATTAACCTTGACCGCATTGGCGTCAATAGTCTCTTGGTAAGCAGGCTTATAAACATTATCCTTCCCCGATGAACTAGAAAGGTCTTCAACTGTTACTCGCATCAGACCCCAAGGTGAATGCGGAATTACCGGGTCCTTGACATTTGGGGCAACGACAGCCGTAGCGCGAGCCATCAATTTCTCTTCACTCATGATAGTCGTTGTTTCTAACAGCTTGTTTTCAGGAGTATAGATCACAAAGTAACTTTCATTATTGGGGTTACCAACATAGGTGCGATCAATGGTAAATACCGCCTCGATCCGATTCCCTTCAAACATCTGCGCTGGCTTATACTCAAAAACTTTATCGTCAATGACTCGCGTTACTTTAAACTGACTATCCAATAATACGACTGAAGGGAAAAATAGCGTCTTGTCAATTTGGGCTGCCACAGTGATTTTCAGGTCACCACTATTTTGCGGCAACTTGAAGGCGGCCATATAGCTCTTGCCCTCACTGAAATTAAACACCGGGGAGTGGCCATCAATTCCCATCCACTTATCATCGCTCGCATTGAGGCTAGCATAGGGCAGAGTCGAGTAATCCTGACAGCAGGCAGTGGCTCGAGACAACCCATCCATGGCAGCATCACGACCGTTTAATACCGCCTTATATTCACTGGTTGGCGCCACGATGCCATCCATGGCGGAGCAAGCCACCATGGTGCATGCAATAAACAAGGCAAAGGTTACTCTTATCGCTTTCATCGACATACCCTGAAAATAGTCCAAAAAAAATGCCCCCGATAGACGGGGGCAGTCTTAACTAAGCAAGCTTAGCTTACCACCAAGCTTCGGCTTGTACACCGAAGTTAATGGCATCATCTTGATTCACGCCCTTGTCGTCAGGACGCATTTGACCGTTCGCCTTCAGGTAAGAAGCGAACACGCGCAGTTCAGGACGAGCCCAGAAGCCCTTGCCCGCACCCCATGCCTGAGCGATGGTGTATTTTTGGTTGTCAGTAGAAGTAGAAGTACCATTGGTGTTGTTCATCTTATCGTTGCTGTAACCAGCTTCGAAGATGGTCTTCATGGTGTCATTCCACTTGTAGACAGGACGAACTACAACAGAGAAAGTTTCCCAGTTATCATTGCCGCCCCACATCTCGTTACCTACACCGTAAGCAACTTGGTGGCTCAGATCCCAGCTATCGCCCATGGAGATTGCACCATGGTTGATGATACGGTAACCATCGGCACCATCCTTGGCTTCAGCGCCATACCAGCTGCCGTCACCTTGGAAGGCGAAGTTCTTGGAGTAACCTTCGGTACCGTATTGCAGTACAGTCTTGTTGAAGCCGCCCATAATACCTTGGGTCAGTTCAGCAGTCAGCATCACGCCATCGTTCAGGTTGGTGTTTTCTTTATCCTGAGCATCGGTCGGGTTAACCATGGCATAGTCAGCACCCACTTCCAGAGTACCATCAGCCCACAGCGGGATACCGGCATAACGGGCATCCAGAGTGTTGACGTTCAGAGCGCCGGTAACGTTGGTGCCTTCAGAAGCAGCGCGGTCGTTACGCACCCAAGCGAAGGAGAGTTGGCCTGGACCAGCCTTGATGGCTTCAACACCGGCGCCAGCGCCAGAGATGTTCCAGTAGTAGAAGTCAGTGATGTGGATGTCATGACGTTGGTTATACTTCTTACCAACCCAAGTCACTTCATCGCCACCGAACAGGTTCTTGGCTTGTGCGTTGAATTGACGCAGAGCAAAGTCAGCGCCATTATCAGCGCCACCAGCGCCAGCGGTGCTTTCCCAATCGTTGGAACCATTGGAGGTTGCAGCGATCATGGATTGAACCGTGAAGGTCTTGCCACCCTTGTTGTAAACTTCTTGATCCAGTTCGATTTCGGTGTAGGTATCAGCTTCGTTACCCAGACGACCGACCTTTTGCTTGGCCAGAGTTTGCATGTCGCCGTTATCGGAAACACCAACACCAGAACGGAAGTAACCGTGGAAGTCAACGGCGGACGCGGAAGCTGAGCCCAGAGCCATGATTACTGCTGCAGAAATTGGAAGCCACTTTGCTTTCATATCTTTTCCTTTATCCCTTGAGGGTAAATGGTCCTAATTAGCGGAAACTTGTCGTCAGATGAAAACACCCACGACTGCCCGGAGCCCATTATAGGGATCCGCTTTCCCGTATGGAATTGACCTAGGTCACAAAATGACAACTCATCTATCCTGCGGCAGGTTGCTAATGAAAAACCCAAAATCAAGACAAACAACCCACTAAGGCACACAAAACAGAACTAAAATCTAAAACAAGGCGTAATAAAAAGATTAAAACAAGGTATCGATAACATTCGACGGCTGGCGGCATGGAACAATCTTGATCTTGATCACCAGATCATCGGAACTTTTTTTTTTACCTGATGTCTCATGAAAACAGTTTCAATGCCTATTCCTGCGACTCACCTTCCCACCGAAGTGGTAAACCGGCCGTTATTTTGTACAAATAACCACCCAACTTATTGCTGCAGAACTCTCTGGCTAAGAAAAATGAACTAGGCCGCCCCCTATCGCTTCTACACATCTTTGGCCGTTTGGTGAGAAAAAACCGGAAAATGCTTCGTAAGGGCACCTCCCCCTACCCTCCCCTTGAAAAAAGGGAAGGGAGTCTCTGCTTTCCTGGATTTCTCATTCACGGGATGGGAGTTGTGTATAAGAGTCAGGCGTTGGGCTTCGCATTACTCAGCGCAACACCTGATGATCAGGTTGGCTGATCAGGCCAGCCGAATTGCCGATATAACGCCAACCATTGGGGATCCGGCTCGCATTGAATACGCAAAGGTAACTGATACACAGGGTGGGTGATGGTCAGGCTGCGGTTACAGAGCATCAGACGCTGGCAAGCAAACTGTTCGCGAAAGAAACGATTGTGCCGCCCATCGCCATGGCTGGTATCGCCGACGATCGGATGGGAAATATGGGCCAGATGACGGCGCAGTTGATGCTTGCGCCCAGTATGGGGCCGTAATTTCAGCAAGCTATAACGGCTGGAAGGGTGGCGAGGAGAGACGGCAAAGGGTAATTCTACCTGCTGCAAGCGCTGCAGCCAGGTTTGCGCCGCCTGAGCCGGTTTATCCGGGTCGGCAAAGGGGTCGGCAATGCGATCCAACTCCTCTTTTAGCGGATAGTCGATAAAGAGTTGCTCGGGAGCCCAACCCCGCACCAGTGCCAGATACTCCTTCTGAACTCTATGCCTGGCAAAATCCAGGCTCAACTGACGGGCGATCTGTGAATCTAGAGCAAACAACAAGACACCCGAAGTGGGTCTGTCCAGACGATGAACCGGGTAGACATGCTTACCAATACGATCCCGCGTCATCTGCATGGCAAAACGGGTTTCATGGCTATCCAACCAACTGCGATGCACCAAAAGACCAGCGGGCTTATCGATAGCCACCAGATAGTCGTCCTGATAGAGCAGGCGTAATGAGGCACTCACCGCGCCACCGCCTGACCTGTCAGACACTCATCCAGCTGAGCCAATAGCTCGAGCAAAGAGCGCTTGGCCTGTAACTCTTCTTTATATATCTCGGTGGCCATGGGATAGACGGCGATCTGCGTCGGCAGGGGTTGCTGTTGTTGCAGCATCTGTTGCAAGCGTGCCAGCAACACAAACTGCAGCCACTGATGAAACTCCAGCGTATCCATGCAAAATGGCAAGGTGCTGGCCAATGCCTCGGCGCTAGGCGACTCCTGCTGCCAAAGCGCCAACGCGTTCAGCTCCTGGGCCACGGCCAGCAACAAGCCCTTCACTTCTCTATCTCGACTCATCTTTACCCTCCCCGAAAACGGCGGCACTATAGCATTTATCTACGTCGCACCCTATATTCCCAGCAGCGTGACACCACTGGCTGACATAGGCCCCCTCTGCATTCAACATGCGGCTGCATTGACCCAAGGGGCAGCAGCCAAGGTACCCATATGAGTGAATTACTGATCGCCCTGCTGATAGCCCTGATCGTCGCCGAATTCTGGCGCAGCCGCCAGCAGACGGAGCTGGCCCAGCGCCTGACCGAGCATTACTGTCGTCGTCAGGAGTGGCAATGGATCACCCTGTCGCGCCATGATAGTGAATTGATGCCGCTATTATTGCGAGAACTGCTGCGCCGCCCCAGCTGTTTTGTCTTTGAATTCAGCACCAATGGTGAAGATCAAGGGAGTGGTGAGCTGATCCTAACGGGCCTGGCCCAACCCCTGTTTCGCATCATTACGCCCCAGCCCAACCGGCACGAGGCCGCTATTTCTTCCGGGCTCGCCGACCAGGTTCCATCACAGGGGCAAGCACACAGCAACGTACTTCCTTTTCGCCCCAAACAGCACTGAGTGGGTTCACTTGCCCTCTTCATCCCCCGTTTTTCAGGAGCCCATCATGTCCTATGACGTCATTGCCAAGATTGCCAGTCAGCTACAAACCGAGGGTAAAAGCCCATCGGTCGCGCTGATCAAGTCACGGCTAGCTGAGCCCAAACCGATACCGGAAATCATCTCCGGCCTCCAGCGTTGGCGGAATCAGCAATCCGGCAGCACCCCGCCCAGCGCAGAAAATGCCGAGCCTACCCCGGCGGCCCCCAGCATGCCCGCCGAACTGGCGTACTGGTTGACCCCGATGCAGCAGGAGATACAGCAGTTGCGACTCGAGGTGCTGCAGTTACGACAAGCCCTGGTGCAACAGCTGCGCGAAAAAACGGGCAGCTGAGTTCTCAAGCTAACGACGACTCACGCGCGTAACGGTTCCAAGCGCTGTAGAAATAGCGGTAAGGAGGCGGCCAACACGCGGCGTTCCCGCTTACCCAGCGCCTCATAGAGCACCTCGCCAGTGGCGTTATCCAGGGAGATGATGTGTTGCTCGCTGCGGGTCGCCGCCACAAAAAAGGTGAGCGGCAGACGAAGCTGGCGCTGCATCAAGGCATGGCCGATGAGATTCTCCTGCAGGCGCAGATAGTCGTCCTCATTCCAGGGGAGAGTCAGCTCAATCCTCAGCCCCTTGAACATAAACAGTAAGGGGCCAGCAAACCAGTGATCATAGTAACCATACAGACTCGGGTGCAACACCACCTCCAGGCCCGTAGCCACATTGGCCAAGGAACCCGCCACTTCCCGGCGGCAGGGTTGCCAATGCACAGTCGGCCCATCCTGCCAGTCGGTCTCACAGGGTGAGCGCCATTCGGCATCGAAATCCCGGGCTGGTAATCCCCCACTCTGAAACTGAAAACGAACCCAACGCGCAAACAGCGTCGAGAGTGCGGAAACAACTTGATCCGGCATCACTTTTTCCCACAATGAGTCACCAGTTTGTATTTTAACCCGACACAGGCCGTCATGACAGATAAAGCCCCCTACCAACAGAGTCCACTGCTCCAGAGTCTGAGCCTGGGTAAAGCAAGCGACTATATAGCCGAATATGCCCCGCAGCTGTTGCAAGCAGTCCCGCGTAGCCTCAACCGAGATGCACTGGGGCTCACATCTGACCTACCCTTTCATGGCGCCGACCTCTGGACCCTGTATGAACTCTCCTGGCTCAACAGTAAAGGCAAACCCATGGTCGCCATGGGTGAGGTTACAGTCGACGCCAGCAGCCGCAACATCATCGAGTCCAAGTCCTTCAAGCTCTACCTAAATAGCCTCAATCAGACTCGATTCACCGATCTGGAGAGTGTGCGACAAACCCTGACGCGGGATTTGGCCGAGTGTGCCGAGGGCCAGGTCGAGGTGCGACTCTATACGCTGGATGACGTTCCCCACCAGTTTGCCCGTCTACCGGGTCAGAGTCTGGATGAGCTGGATCTGGAGATATCAGAGTACCAATTCTCCTCCGAGCTGCTGGCTAACAGCACTCAGCCAGAGATTGTCGAGGAGATGCTGCACTCCCACCTGCTCAAGTCCAATTGTCTGGTCACCAGCCAACCCGATTGGGGAAGCGTGCTGATCCATTATCGGGGCCCCCGCATTGAGGGCGCGGCGCTGTTGCGTTATCTCATCTCCTTTCGTCAACACAACGAGTTTCATGAGCAGTGCGTCGAACGCATCTTCATGGATCTGCTGCACTATTGTCAGCCTACCGAGCTCACCGTTTATGCTCGATATACCCGCCGTGGAGGCCTGGACATCAATCCATTCCGCAGTAACTGGCAATCTACGGTCGTTACACACCGTTTGATCCGCCAATAACCATGGGATAGATTGGTCATTGGCAGCTCACCTTGGATGTTCTCTGGCGGTTTAGGTGGTATTTTTTTGATTTATCTCGCTTTTCTACTTTCTAATCTGGCCTTGCCTCCTCTGGAGCTGGATACAGCGCTGATGCCTGAAGTGCTGGTGCAGGCTCAGCGTCAGGGGCTGGGGCACCCGAAACTGTGTGTGCAACTGAGTCAGGAGTTTTTGCAGCGCGAACTGGTGGATAATAACTACTCATCCTTTAGCCGCAACCCCAACAGCTATCGCGAAACCGATGCCCACTACCGCACCCGGCAACAGAGCATAGAAGCGCGGATCATCAATGGAGTTTGTCTTAGTCGCCTGGAGCAATTTGATGCGGCGGATCGAAGCCTGGATCATGCCCAGCAAGAAGCCGGCGTCTTGAAGTTGGCAACGCTTGAAGCCATAGCCCATTACCAACTCGGCAAAAACTTCCTGCTACGCCCGGATGGCCACGAGCAAGCAAAGCAGCACCAGATACAGATGCAGGAGTTGGTCACCCAAGCTCCGCTGAGCAACCCGCAGTTGCCACTCTATGCTCAACTGCTGCGCGCTGCCTATGCCGTGACCACCCATAAAAATGAGTTGGCCGCTCAACTCCTGCGCCGGCTTGATCCCACGCAAAATCCAGGGATCCCTCCCGACCTAGCCGTCACTATTTTTACCCTCTCAGGCGACCTGCAAGACAATCAGCAGCAGGATGAACTGGCTCTGGCCTATTACGCCGATGCGCTGAAGATTGCATCAGCCCTAAATGATGCCTTATCCCAGGCCCAGCTTGCCGATAAGATGAGTCAGATCGTCTTGCGCCGTGGCGATCTCGCCCAAGCCATTCATTATGCCGAACTCTCTTCCGACCAATATCAGCAGGTGGGTAACCCCTCCTGGCTGGCGCAAGAGTTGATCAAATTGGCCAGATTGAACCGGGAACAGGGTGACAACAACCTGGCGCTCTCCTTGCTGTTCAACGCATTGGATCTCTATCACAATCTCAATCGCCCGCTGGAGCTGGCCAACCTCAACCATGAAATTGGCCGCACTTATCTGGCCATGGGCAACACCAACTCGGCACGCGCCTACCTGACTGCGGCCAGCAACAGCTATAAGCTCAGTCAAGATCAGGCTGGGGAGCTGAGCACACTGCTGACGTTGGCGGAACTGCATCTGCAACAACGAGAAGCCGGTCTTGCGATTCTGCTGCTGGAACATGGGCTGCAAAAACTAACGGATGTTCCAGGAGACCCCCGCCTCTACTACCTATTATCCCAAGCCTATGAAGCCAAGGGGCAATATCAACCCGCGCTGGAAAACTTCAAGCGTTTTGCCGCTGACTATCAACTGGTAGAAAAAGATTCCCGCCAGCAGGGGCGCCGCCAGTTCCATGACAGCTACCAACAAGTCGATTTGGAGCGTCGCAATAAGACACTGCTGGCCCAGCAACAAGAACTCGATACCCAGAATCAGCGTTATCGTTGGCTACTCGGTCTGGTCATGCTCGGCTGTATTACGCTGAGTTATCTGCTACTGCGGCTCTGGTCGACTCATCGCCGTGAACAGGTACAGTTCCACACCCTGAAACAGCAAGAGTTTATCGCCCCCCTGACGGGGCTGCCCAACCAACGCCAGTTGGCGGAAACCCTGCTAGGCATGCAGGAACAACCTACTCAGCGACGCCAGCAAACCTGGGATTCAGAGCATGAAGAGTTTCCAGTCGACACCTCGCGCCAACTCATTCATTTTCATCTCCCGGGATTAGCACTAGCCATGGAGCGGCTGGGCCAACAGAAGGCCGCCCTTCTCTTCACCGAGCTGGGGCGCGAGTTGCAGGCACGTTGCGATGACAGCTGTCAACTCTATCACTTGACCACCAGCCGATTTCTGTTGATGCAAAGTGTGAGCCCGACGCAACCTTTATCGCAAGTGGTCGCCAATTTGTTCGAACGTCTGGCCACTCTCATGATAAAACATGGTAGCTCGCCACTCATCGCGGCTGGCTTAGTAGGCTATCCTTTCCTTACACGCTGCCCCTGGGCCGTGCAGGGCGAAGATGCAGTCGAGTTAAGCCTGCTGGCCCTGGCCGCCGCGGAACAGATTTGCGAACAGAGCCAGCAAGCCGCCTGGGTCGAACTCTCGGCCATTGATTGCCAACAAGCCGCGTTCTTTAATGGCGAAGTCCGCATCAATGCCTTGCAGGCCATAGCCATGGGGTTGGTGAAAGTGAATGCTTCACATGACAAACAATGGATTGATTGGTCGCAACTCACTAGCCGTTTAATTAAATAACCTGCTGTGCCCGATTTGAACTTTATTGGCATTATCGCCGTTTCAGGATTACGGATATGAATGATGTATCTGCCGCTGCAGGGCAGTTAGCCAGACTTCGCGAGCGGCTTGAGCAGAAGGAATCTGAATACCGCCACCTGGTGGTGCTGACAGACGAAGAGCGTAACCGGAACATCCAGTTTATGACTCGTCTGATGCAAGCTTGTCGTGGTCATGATCGGGAGTTGGACAACAAGCTGGCGCGTCTGCGTCAACGCTTTGATGAGCGCATTCCCCTGCCTGCCCTGGTCGAGGATATCCAGGCCGCCGAGAAGTTGCTGCAACAACATGCCAACCTGTTGGAAGAGTCCCTGCGCGTCAGCCGCGAGAGCATTCGGGAAGGAGGTCGACTCCTCACCACCACCAAAGAGGTGCCGGATAAGATCCGCAAAGAGGTGCGCGACTTCCTCACCCAGGCTAGTCCCTATGCCCTCGCCGAGCACCAACAGCAGGTGACCCGACTGCTGGAGCTATACCAGCAGGCCGTTCGCTCCCTGCTCCTGCGCCCAGTCAAGCTCAATGACCAAGTCGAATTATCCGACCATGTTTTGCTGCGTAATAAGTTATGTGATGAACTGCAGCGTCTCATTACAGAGCTGGATTTTACCGGGCCTGTGGGCGAAAAACTGGCCGAAATTCGAGCGCAACTGTTACACGGCGTGGCCCTGGAAGCGCTGCCACAACTCTGCCTCGGCCTGATCGAACTCATCATTGAGGGGGCAAGACAGGAGCGACGGGAATCACACCTGTTCCTCACCAGTCTGAATGACAGTATCAGCTCGGTGCATCTACGACTCAACGAGAGTCTGGATGAGGGGCGCGCAATGCATGAACAGCACCAGCGCGCCGGCGACGAGATCCACCGCCACCTAGACAGCATAGGCCAGCAACTGGAACTTTCCCCCCCCTATGAACAGCTGAAGCAGAACATAGGCCAGAGCCTGAGCGTACTGCAAACCCTGCTGCTGGAGCGCAACCAGTTGCTGGCGCGTGAGCAACGCTTCTTGCATGACATGGCCGCCATGGAGCAAAAAATCAATCTGATGAAGGAGGAGACGTCCGAGTACAAGAAGCGGATTGCCCAGCAAAAACACAAGTTGCTGCTGGATAGCCTGACTCAGGTATTTAACCGGGCCGCCTTTGATGAACGGCTGGACCTGGAATACAAGCGCTGGTTACGCTACCAGGCCCCCCTGTGCCTAGCGATCATCGATATCGATCACTTCAAATCCATCAATGACCGTTTTGGCCACCTGGCTGGTGACAAAGCCCTCAAGGTCATAGCCCGGGCCATGAGCCGTACCCTGCGCGAAACGGACTTCATCGCCCGCTATGGTGGCGAGGAGTTTGTGGTGCTCTTGCCCGGCGTGGACGCCAGCAACAGCCTCACGCCATTGGAAAAACTCAGAAATGTGGTGAAGAGCATACCCTTCCGCTTCAAGGATGATAGAGTCGAAATCACCATCTCCATAGGCATGACCCTGTTCCGCAATGGGGACTCGGCCATGGAGGCCTTTGAGCGTGCCGATCAGGCACTATATGAGGCAAAAAATGACGGTCGGGATCGGATCGTCCAGCATGTTTAATCGGTTATAGTGCGAGGGGCCCCCTCGCCTAGCCGCCGATCATCCGGCCTCCGACCAACGCACACTCCTCTTTTTGGCTTCGCCGCTTAAGCACAGAGTCAGCCGATGGCTCGCCGCGCACAGTCTCCAATAAGAGAAAACACCACAGCTGTAGCAAGGGGTTTTATGATCACCTATGTCAATCCAGTCGGCAGCATGGAGCTGTTATCCCAGCTAGAGGTAGACCAGCTAAAACAGACGGCTTCCGGCGCCATCTACCAACTATTTCGCAACTGCTCCCTGGCTGTCCTCAACTGCGGTAGCCACACCGATAGCTCAAAAGAGATACTGGAAAAACACCTCTCCTTCGATATCAACGTGATCCGCCGGGAGCGCGGCGTCAAACTTGAGCTATTCAACGCCCCGGAGCCCGCCTTCGTGGATGGCGAGATCATCCGCGGCATCCAGGAGCACCTCTTCTCCGTGCTGCGCGATATTCTCTACGTCAGCAACCGTATGGAAGCCGACTGCACCCTCAACCTCACCAGCTCGGTACACATTACTAACTGGATCTTCTCCATCCTGCGCAATGCCCGCGTCATCCACTCCGGTGAAGACCCGAATCTGGTGGTCTGCTGGGGCGGCCACTCCATCAATCCCATCGAGTATCACTACACCCGGGAAGTGGGTAACGAACTGGGGTTGCGGGAGCTCAATATCTGCACCGGTTGCGGCCCGGGCGCCATGGAGGGCCCCATGAAGGGAGCGGCGGTCGGCCACTCCAAGCAGCGCCACCATAGTGGCCGCTTCATTGGACTGACCGAACCCTCCATCATAGCCGCCGAGCCGCCTAATCCTATCGTCACCGAGCTGGTGATCCTGCCCGATATCGAGAAGCGGCTGGAGGCCTTCGTGCGCCTGGGCCATGGCATCATCATATTCCCCGGTGGAGTCGGCACGGCCGAAGAGCTGCTCTATATTCTTGGCATCATGATGAATCCGGCCAACGCCCATCAGCCCATGCCCCTCATCCTGACGGGGCCCAAGGAGAGTGCCGACTACTTCGAAACCCTGGACTCCTTCGTGCGCGCCACGCTGGGCGAGGCGGCAACCCGTCACTACCAGATCATCATTGATGACCCCGTGGCCGTGGCCCGCACCCTGAAGCAGGCCATGCCCAAGGTCCGTGAACACCGCAAGGCCACTGGCGATGCCTACTCCTTCAACTGGTCACTGAAAGTGGAGCCCGAGTTCCAACTCCCCTTTGAACCGGATCATAAGACCATGGCGGCTCTCGATCTGCACTGGGACCAACCCCCCGCCCAACTAGCCGCCAATCTGCGCCGCGCCTTCTCCGGTATCGTCGCCGGTAATGTCAAGGAGGGAGGGATCCAGGCTATCGAGCGGCATGGCCCCTTCCAGCTCAGCGGTGACAAGGAGCTGATGACACTGATGGACAAGTTGTTAAAGAGTTTCCTGAGTCAGGGACGGATGAAACTCCCCGGCACCGAGTATATTCCCTGCTACGAGATTGTCCGTTAGCCCAGCGCGCCCTCTGCAGCATGCGTTAACATACCTCCACCCTACCGGGCTCGCTGAGCCCGCTAACTCCTTGATCCAAACCATGGCCCATCTACTGATCTTTGATGCACTTAATCTTATCCGCCGTCTGCATGCCGCCCTGGGCAAACAGCCCCTGGATGGACAGGCCCTACTGCTGGCCACCGAACAACGTCTGGAGCGTACCGTACGGGGGATCTTGCAAGAGGTCACCCCCAGCCATGTGATCGCCGTCTTCGATGGCGAGGCCCCCAGTTGGCGCCATCAACTCTACCCTGACTACAAGGCGGGGCGCAGTCCCATGCCCCCCGAGCTGTACTCAGGTATGCCTCGCTTGCAGGAGACACTCTGGCGCTGCGGAGTCGATGCGCTGCTCTCCGAAGGCGATGAGGCCGATGATCTCATCGCCACCCTCAACCAGCAGATGAGCCAGCACCGTCAGGCCGTCACGCTCATCTCCACCGACAAAGGCTTCTGCCAGTTGCTGGACTCGGGCCTTCAGATCCGTGACTACTTCAACCGGCGTTGGCTGGATAGCGCCTTCGTGCTGACGGAATACGGCATCCTGCCCAGCCAGCTCGTCGACTTTTGGGCGCTCACTGGCATCAGTGGCAGCCATATCAAGGGGGTTCCCGGTATTGGCCCCAAGAGTGCCAAGGAGTTGCTGCAACAGCACAGCAGCCTGGAGCAGTTGCTGAGCCTGGATCCGGCAGAGGATAAGCGCCTGCAGAAGATCCATGCCCACCAACACGAGGCACGTCTGGCGCAAACTTTGGTACGCCTGCGTAGCGATATTCCGCTAGGCTTTAACTTAAAGGAGATCCGCTACTCCCCCACCCCGGTGTGATGATTCGGCAGGAGCGTGGATCACCGCGATGCAACTGCCCGTCCATGGGCCTTGCTGTGAGCTAGCCTGCTGGCACTAAGGAGTCACTATGACGCAAACCGTACTCATCACTGGGGCCAACCGCGGTTTGGGGTTAGCCCTCACCCATGCCTGTCTACGGCGAGACGACAAGGTGTTCGCCTGTTGCCGTGATCCCTACCATGCCAAATCCCTACACCAATTGGCCGAGGTCTATCCTAACCTGCTGATCCATCAGCTGAATGTAGCCCATGGCCAGGATTATCAGGAGCTGAAGCAAGCCGTGGGAGAGGAAGCCATCGATCTGATCATCGCCAATGCCGGAGCATTCGGCCCGCAACTGCAGGGCTTTGGCCAGACCGATTACCACCTCTGGAGCGAAGTGTTTGCCATCAATACCATGGCCAGCTTGCGTCTGGCCGAGCAGTTCATCGACAACTTGAAGCAGGGCACCGACAGCACCCTGCTCTGCATCAGCAGCATAATGGGTTCGATTGCCGATAACCAAGAGGGGGGGTATTACCTCTATCGCAGTAGCAAGGCGGCGCTCAATGCCGTGGTCAAGAGTCTGGCGTTGGACTTGGCCGATGACCATATCAAGGTCTTCGTGATGCACCCGGGGTGGTTGAAAACCGATATGGGGGGCGAAGAGGCACCCATGCTGGCTGATGAGGCGGCCGTGATCCTGCTGGAGACCCTAAGCAAGCTGACGCCCGAACGCAGTGGCGAGTTTTTACGTTACGACGGCAAGGCGCTCCCCTGGTAACCCGATAAAAAAACGGCCTGACACTGATGTGATAGGCCGTTTTTTACCGAAGTAACCGCGAAACTTAGTTGTAGGCGCCCGACATGCGGCGCGCCAGCTGACGGGTATCGTAGATGTGAACCGTCACCTCTTCCCGATCATGGTAGAGCTGTTTGGCCTGGATGACGAAATCCCCCTCCAACTGGGAGAGCCACTCCTTGAGCAGATCCAGATTATGCTCCACCTCTTGATAGCGCTTCTTCATGGGCAGCTTCAGGTTGAACATAGCCTCTTCACACAAGCCATCACGGAACCAGCCGGCGATGAGGTGCGTCACCCGCGCCGGCTTATCCACCATGTCACACACCAGCCAGTAGGTGTTCTTCTTGGAGGGGCGGAAGCGGAAGCCATCATCGCGGATATGCTTGACCTGACCTGAATCCATCAAGGATTCCGCCATGGGGCCATTATCCACGGCCGTTACCATCATGCCACGGCGTACCAGCTGATAAGTCCAGCCCCCCGGGCTAGCCCCCAAGTCGACGGCATTCAACCCGGAGGTCAGACGCACATCCCACTCGGCCTCAGGCACGAAGACGTGAAATGCCTCCTCCAGCTTGAGGGTCGAGCGACTCGGCGCATCACTGGGGAATTTCAAGCGCGGTATCCCCATGTGAAATGGCGAGTTGTTGATGGTGTAAGAGTACCCCACCAGCGCCTTGTCATTGGCCAGAAACACCACATGCATGACAGGGCGTCTATGGGTCTCTTCCTTCGTCAGCTTACCCGCCGAACGCAGCGCCTGGCGTAGTGGTACGCTAAACTTGCGGCAGAAGGTGGTGAGTTCCTTCGCCTCATTCGTATCCGCCGTCTCCACCCGCAGCTCACCGCACTGACCGTATTCAGCCACGGCCTCGACTATGGGCGTGATGCGATCGCTCACCTCCATGCCACTCAGCTCATGCGTCACCACCATCATCTGGCGGGCAAATACCAACTCGCGAAACGGCAAGCGACGCGCCAGCTTATCGGCATCCTCGGAGCCATAGCACTCGTAGATCACATAGCCAGAGTCGTCCTTGACCCGGGAGAAGCCGAAGCACTCCAGGCGCACGGCTTTATCCTGGATCTCGGCTGCCATCTCCTTCTCAAAACCGGGTCGGCAATAAAACAACAGATTATTCATCATATCCTCCGCAATAGTGTGGCAAGGTTGAGCTCGCCAACCTCTTGCTTGTATTCGAAATAGCGGCCCAGCTACTCATGGGCCAGCAGGCGGCTACGCCGCAGTGATTCTTCTTTTTCCACCAGCTCCAGCATCCAGTGGCGGAACGCCGCTATCTTGCCCTGCTCAGCCTGACTCTCCTGACACACCAGATAGTAGGCATTCTTGCTGACCAGAACCTGCTCGAAGGGGCAGAGCAAGCGCCCGGCCTCGATCTCGGGCTGAGCCAGCACACTATGGCCCAGGGCAACCCCCTGGCCATGTACCGCCGCCTGGATCACCATGCTGGAGTGGCTGAAGATGGGTCCCTGATTGAGGTTGGGAATATCGACCCCCACCGCCTTGAGCCAGCGATGCCAATCCCGTCGGGAGCCATCATGCAGCAGAGAGTGCCACTGCAAGTCGCTGGGCTGACGCAACGGACGGCCACTGGCCAACAGCAGAGGCGAACAGACCGGCGTCAAAAATTCGGTATGCAACTTGTCACTGCGCAGTCCCGGCCAATTGCCCCGACCATAATAGATGGCCACATCCACATCATCGGTCAATGAGCCCTCATCCCTATCCACTGCCTTGATCCGCACATCGATCTCGGGGTGGCGCTCACTGAAACGCACCAGACGCGGCACCAACCACTGGATGGCAAAGCTCGGCTGCAGGGTGACAGTCAAAGCCCCCTTGGCACTGCGCGCCACCAGCTTGTCGGTAGCATCGGCAATGGCGGTAAAGATGTCCTTGATATCCAGAAAGTAGCCCTGTCCCTCTTCGGTGAGCAACAGAGTTCGATTCCGGCGGCGGAACAGCTTGATCCCCAAAAATTCTTCCAGCGCCTTGATCTGATGGCTCACCGCCGCCTGAGTAACAAACAACTCCTCGGCGGCACGGGTGAAGCTTAACTGACGGGCGGCAACCTCAAACGCCTTGAGAGCATTGAGAGGGGGTAAGCGACGGGACATGGGGAAATTCGCATAACTTTTCCTAATGCCGCGGATTATAGGGTGTGGCAGATAACCACTCCAGAGAAATCGCGCCCCTACCGCTGCGCATACCAAGCGCGATGCCATAAGAGCCCCTCGCCAGCAGCACGCCCCTCATTAACCCGACCTGAAAGCGAATTCATAAAAATGCAAGCGGTTACCAAAAAATATATGTTGATCCACGTCACACTTTAAGCCTAGCATGATCTCGAGGGTGGTTAGCGGTTTAAACCACCATCCCGTGGCAAGCTGCCACATAGAGACGCAACGAGGTGTACCATGTTAAATGTCTATCACAACTTGAGCGTGCTGCTTGGCACCAAGGGACGTAGAGATGAAGGCGAACTGGCCAGTAATGACCGTTTTACCCCAGCCACCCGCCAATACTACTTCCGCTACGAGCGCCGCTAATGCCCCTTCCCTTGTCCCTCTGGACATCTGAGGGGTTTTCTACCCCGACATACAACTCCAAATCCGGCAATACCATTTGATTGAGCGACATAATGAGAAGCCCCGGATCCCGGGGCTTATTTCTATGCGGCGCTCCTCAATTAGCAACCGCTGGGCCTATGAGCACTCGCGTGGCGGCCAGGCGGCCACAAAAAAGGCAGCACCCGGCTGCCCAACATCATAGGGACCACATTTCACTCACGCTGTCAGCTGAGCCAGCAGCTTCTCGGCCACCAGCTCGGATGAAGCCGGGTTTTGCCCCGTGATCAACTGACCATCCACCACGGCAAATGGCAACCAATCCGCCCCCTTCTGATACTCAGCCCCATTAGCCAGCAGCATCTCTTCGACCAGGAAAGGCACTATCTCGGTCAACTGGACCGCCTCCTCTTCGCTGTTCGTAAAACCTGTGGCCTTGAGCCCCTTCACCAAGGGCGAACCATCCGGCTTACGGGTATGGCGGAACACACCAGGTGCGTGACACACAGCCGCCACGGGCTTGCCTGCGGCATAGAAGCGCTCGATCAGGCCAATGGAGGTCTGGTCTTCGGCCAGATCCCACAAGGGGCCATGGCCGCCGGGATAGAAAACTGCATCAAACGCCTCAGCCTGAATATCAACCAGCTTGTGGGTCGCAGCCAACAAGGCCTGGCTGGCCGCATCTTGCTTGAAGCGCTCGGTTGCCGGAGTCTGGAAGGCGGCTTCATCGCTCTTCGGATCCAGCGGCGGCTGCCCACCCAGCGGAGAAGCCAGGGTGATCTGGGCTCCGGCATCCTTGAATAGATAGAAAGGCGCAGCGAACTCTTCTAACCAGAAGCCCGTCTTATGCCCGGTATTGCCCAGCTCATCATGTGAAGTTAACACCATCAATATCTTCATTGTTCTTCCCTTTCATCATCGAGGCCAACCCAGCCACGCACAGCGCCAACTGGGTTCATCAGTTTTTTGCCCCAGAGCATCATAGCGAGGCAGGATGTCACCTTAAAGCACAACTAGACCGGTCGTCTAGTTGTATTTGACGGTCATAACCTCAGGAGCCCCTCTCTTCTACCGATTGCTGGCTCGCTACAGGGCTTAATTCACTGTAGTCGGTCGGCCGAAAAATGTTCTGGAATAGCCCAGAGCAACAACGTGACGGCGATCACGGAAAATAACAGGCCGAAATGAAGCCCATTGAGTTGCGATTTCAGAGCCTTGAAAACGAATTCATAATAAAAACAAAGGTTTTAATAAATATTTAACTTGAATAACGTGACCTGGATCACTAGCATGATTTGTGAGGGCGGTCACAAAGTTCCGTCAGCAAGCAAGAGAAGACCCAAACCATAAAAGGACAACACCATGAAAAACATCATCAAGAACGTCAGCGAATTGTTAAACGGCAAGGTAAGTGGCGAACGTTATGCTCCTGCTACCCGTCAATACTTCTTCCGTTACGAACGCTAAGCCTGAAGCCAAGCTGAGCGCGATTAGGACGAGATCATCTTTCCGATCAGGAGCTCAATATGAAAAACCTCTTCAAGAACATGAGTGAGTTGTTAAGCAGTCACGCCGATAGCGAGCGTTATACCCCAGCCACTCGCCACTACTTCTTCCGCTACGAGCGTTAATCGCCACTCTGGCCCCAAGCCACTGATGCGCCACCCCCCTGAGCCCATACTCGCCACGCGGTGGCACACTAAAAAATTCCCCCTAGCCGGGCCATACTGGCACCCATTATAAGAGACTGCTGCTTAGCCAAGCTTAAGCCCCAATGGCAGCAAAGCGTGTTATCGAGAGACTCCCAACGGTATGAAAGCTGCGGCTTCGACCTCTTAGCGAGCACGCCGATCCCACCATCAGCCTCTCGCCTCTCGCCTCTCGCCTCTCGCCTCTCGCCTCTCGCCTCTCGCCTGGCATGATGAGCCATAGCGGCCCCCCATTCTCGTGATGTGATCTATTTCACATGAAAGTGGAATCCATAAGAATCCATTTTGTAGCCGTTTTCATTTTCATGAAAACGAATTCATAATGAAATCAACGCGTTTAACAAAACTTTAACTTGCCCATTACCTCCTGGATCCCTACTCTTATTCGTGAGGCAAGTCACAAAAAACGACACCTCAAAACCCCAACCAAGGAGCACACCATGAACACTATCTTCAAGAGCGTTACCGAACTGCTCAATGGCAAAGAGAGTGACAAGCGCTACAGCACCCCAGCGACTCGTCAATACTTCTTCCGCTACGAGCGTTAATTCCTCCCCCTCATCCTGACGGATGTCTAGGGAGATCCCTCCCACCCATAATCCCAATACCGGCAACAAGATCAGAACCATGAAAAAGCCCCGGCATAGCGGGGCTCTTTTTTGTCCAATACAACCCGCCGCGTTACTCCAGATCCAGCCGCCGGATAGCCTGCTGCAAGAAGGCCACGCGCTGCCGCACCGACGCATTAGCCTGGGGATTGGCTGCCAGCAGGCTCAAATCCGCCTGTAGCTGATAGCTGAGCCAGCCGCGCACCATCATATAGGCCGCCTGCTGTTGGCCCAGCTCCAGCACAGCCTGCATGGACTCCGGGGCCTCGGGCTTGGCCAGCGCCTGCCGCAGACGTAGCACCTGTTGCCCCAGATGCAACGCCGCCTGCTCCTGGCTTTGAGCCTGCCCTTGCCGGTCAACCGACTCGGCGGCCGGTAGACGCCACGCCAACAGCGTGGCAACCGCCAGCAGCAATAATTGACACCCAAGCAGGCGATAGCGTACCTGTCTGTTCATTCGGGGCTCCTTTCTTCGCCACACTCACTCATCACTAGCAACACGCTATCCCCCCAGATAGAAGAAAGCCCCGGATCAACGGGGCTTTACCGAAACAGCACACCCAGAGCGGGATTAGCAGCGGGTATCCAGCGGCTCGAAGTTCTTCACCAGCTCATCGATGGCCTTCATCTGGGCCAGGAAGGGCTCCAGCTTGGCCAGCGGCAGGGCACTTGGGCCATCGCAGCGCGCCGCGTCTGGATTAGGGTGCGACTCGATAAACAAGCCAGCCAGCCCCACAGCCATACCAGCACGAGCCAGCTCCACTACCTGCTCACGACGACCACCAGAAGCGGCACCCAGCGGATCACGGCACTGCAGGGCATGGGTGACATCGAAGATCACGGGTGAGCCTTGGCTCGCCTGCTTCATGACGCCAAAGCCCAGCATGTCCACCACCAGATTGTCATAACCAAAGTTGACGCCGCGTTCACACAGTATCACCCGCTCGTTACCGCACTCGGCAAACTTCTCGACTATGTTCTTCACCTGGCCCGGGCTCAGGAACTGGGGCTTCTTGACATTGATGACGTTGCCGGTGCGGGCCAGCGCCTCCACCAGATCGGTCTGCCGCGCCAAGAAAGCCGGCAGTTGCAACACATCCACCACTTCGCCTACCGGCTTACACTGAGCGATCTCATGGACATCCGTGATCAGGGTTACGCCAAACGTCGCCTTGAGCTCCTGGAAGATCTTCAACCCCTCTTCCATGCCCGGCCCCCGATAGGAGTGGATGGAGGAGCGGTTGGCCTTGTCCCAGCTAGCCTTGAAGACGAAGGGGATGCCCAGCTTTTGTGTCACAGTTACATAGTGCTCACACATGCTCATGGCCAGATCCCGCGACTCCAGCACATTCATGCCACCAAACAGCACGAAGGGCTTGTCGTTGGCAATCTCAATCCCGTTCACACTTACCACTTTTTGCATTCTCACAGACTCCGTCTAGTGTAGGGTGGGCGCCGAGCTATCCAGGCGCGCAAGTTGTTCCTTGAGCATCTCGGTCACCGGATCATGGGGACACTGCTCAATAAAAAAAGAGATATCGTCGGCAGCCAACTGGCCACACTCCAGCTGTTCATACAGCAAGCCCCGATCCCGCACTTCATAGGGGTCGTCAGGATCCAGGCAGAGCAACAGCTCGCTGCAGCGCAGGGCCAGCAGATTTTCATCAGCCTGAATGGCCGTGGCCTTGGTGACCGTCAACAGCCGCGTCAGGATCTCCGTCTGAGAAGCCTGATTGAGGTGCTGGCCTTGCAACTGGGCCAGGTCGCCCAGACAACCTCGCAGGCGCAGTGAAAGCTCGGCCCGACTCAAAAATTTGCCGCTGAACGGGTCCAGTATTCTGGCCTGCTTGCCGCGCCCAAAGCGCACCATGAAGTGGCCAGGAAAACAGATCCCCTCCACGGGAAGGGCCAACCAGCGCGCCAGATAGATGATGAGCACCCCCAGAGTAACCGGTATGCCGCTGCGCTTGGCCATCACCCGCTCCAGCAGGCAGTTATCCAAAGAGAAAAAGTGCTCCCAGTCGCCGTGAAAACCCAGCTCACCATAGAAGGCCTGGACCAGCTGCGTGACCCGTTCGGTTTCATCCACGCCCTGTACCAACGGGGCTATCTGCTGCTTGAGCAACGACAACGCCTCCAGACCAGGCAGCAATATGGACTCTTGTTGGATATCTTCTGACGCCATCAGCGCCAGTAAGCCCAGATCCAGGGGCTCTACATCCAGTTCAGGATAAATATTCAGTGCCCTTCTCCTTGCCATTGTCCCAGTGTCACGCGCTCTTGACCACCGTAGTCACGCACCGTTGTTACCTGGGTAAAGCCGCGAGCGAGAAAGAGTTCCCGCACCCGCTCCCCCTGCAGCCAGCCATGCTCCAGCAGTAACCAGCCAGAGTCCAGCAAGTAAGCCGGTGCCTGCGCTATGATGTGCGCCAGATCGGCAAATCCCGCCTCAGCTGCGACCAGGGCCGAACTGGGTTCAAAGCGCACATCCCCTTGCGCCAGATGGGGATCTTCACCATCTATGTAGGGCGGGTTGGAGAGGATCAGGTCAAAACGCTCATTGAGGAGAGGGGCAAACCAGCTCCCTTCCCGCACCTCGATCTCCAGACCCAAGCGCTGGCTATTCTCCCGCGCCAGCTCACAGGCCGCGGCAATGCGATCCACCGCCACCAGCCTCAGCTCAGGATGCTCTTGTTTTAGCGCCAGGGCGATGGCCCCTGTGCCCGTGCCCAGATCCAGCACAGCATGAGCCCCTGCGGGCAGATGAACCAGCGCCTGCTCGACCAGCACCTCAGTATCGGGACGCGGGATCAGGGTATCGGCACTCACCTTCAAGGGCAAAGACCAGAACTCGCGCTCGCCAATGAGATGAGCCACCGGCTCACCCTGGCGCCGACGCTCAGCCAGCAACACCAGCTGTTGCCACTGTTCGGGCGTGAGGGGATGCTCGGGCCAGGTACGCAACCAGGTGCGGCTGCAACCTAGCACGGCACAGAGCAGGCAGTCCGCATCGGCACTCGGCGACTCACTCTGGCTGAAGTGAGCCACCAGTTGCCGCCGCGCCTCATCCAGCCGCATCAATAGCTTTCCGACAGGGCGGCCAGCTGATCGGCCTGGTATTCATGAAGGATGGGCTGCACCAGCGCATCCAGATCCCCTTCCATCACCTCGTTCAGGCGATAGAGGGTCAGGTTGATGCGATGATCGGTCACTCGCCCCTGGGGGTAGTTATAGGTGCGGATCCGATCCGAACGATCGCCGGTACTGAGCAGGCTGCGGCGGGTGTTGGCCTCTTCGGCACGACGCTTATCCTCTTCCAACTGCACCAGACGCGCGGTCAGCACCGCCATGGCCTTGGCCCGGTTCTTGTGCTGGGAGCGCTCATCCTGACACTCGACCACCAGCCCGGAGGGCAAGTGGGTCAAGCGCACGGCGGAATCGGTTTTGTTGATGTGCTGACCACCGGCCCCGGAGGCGCGGAAGGTATCGACCCGCAGATCCGCCGGGTTGATCTCCGGCGCCTGGGATTCCGGCACCTCGGGCAACACCATTATGGTACAGGCGGAAGTATGAATGCGGCCCTGGGATTCGGTCTCCGGCACCCGCTGTACTCTATGCCCCCCCGATTCAAACTTCATGATGCCGTAGACGCCCTCGCCATCCACCTTGACTATCACTTCCTTGAAGCCACCATGCTCGCCTTCGTTGGCGTTGACTATCTCGGTACGCCAGCCTTTACGTTCGGCAAAGCGGGAGTAGAGGCGGAACAGATCGCCGGCGAAGATGGCCGCCTCGTCCCCCCCGGTTCCGGCGCGGATTTCCAGATAACAGTTGTTGTCATCCTTGGGATCTTTGGGCAGCAGCAGGATCTGCAACTCTTCGGCAATCTGCTCGACTCGGCTCTTGGCATCAGCCAACTCCTCTTGGGCCATGGCCCGCATCTCGGCATCATCGCCTTCGAGCATCTCCAGCACCGCCTGCAGATCGGCCGCCGCCTGTTGATAGCGTTGAAACCCCGTCACCACGCCCCCCAACTGGGCATACTCCTTGGTCAGGTTGCGAAACCGCTCCTGATCGCTGGTGACGTTAGGTTCGCCCATCAGGGCCTGCACCTCTTCGTAACGCTCCTGCAAGCCCTCAAGCTTTCTGATCACAGACTCTTTCATTCGATTTCCATTGGTAGTCGGGTCATTACCCGGCAAAAGACTAGCGGGGATCCAACCCCAAGCCCTGGCTCAAAATAGCCAACGCTTCCCGATCGCCCGCTTCGCCCGCTTGGCGCAGCGCCTCGGTCGGGGCATGAATTAGTTTATTGGTCAGCCTATGGGCCAGCGCCGCCAACACCTGCTCGGGATCCTCCCCCTGCTGGAGTTGCAGACGCGCCCGCGCCAGCTCGCTGTGCTGTAACGCTTGGGCCTGGGCCCGGAAGGCTCGGATCTGCTCCTGGGAGGGCAAGGAGTGATACCAGCCCATGAAGGCCGCTTTTTCCTCATCGATCAAGTGCTCGGCCAGCCGCGCCGCCTGCAGCCGGGTGGACTGATTCTCGGCCACTATGCCCTGCAGATCATCCACAGTATAGAGATAGGCATCCGGCAGGGAGCCCACCTCCTCCTCCACATCCCGCGGTACCGCCAGATCGATGAGCAACATGGGCTTATGACGACGCGCCTTGAGCGCCCGCTCCAGCATCCCCTTGCCCAGGATGGGCAGCGGGCTGGCGGTGGAGCTCACCACCATGTCCACCGTTGGCAACACTTGCGGTATCTCATCCAGGGTGATGACATCGGCGCCCCAAGGGCCCGCCAACGTCTGGGCCCGGGCCAGGGTGCGGTTGGCCACCGTCATGGCACCAATCTGCTGGGCACGCAGGTGGCGCCCGGCCAGCTCTATGGTCTCCCCGGCCCCGATGAGCAACACCCGCAACCCGGCCAGATCGGCGAAGATCTGTTTGGCTAAGGAGACGGCGGCATAGGCCACCGACACCGCATTGGCGCCGATCTCGGTCTCGGTACGCACCCGCTTGGCCACGGCAAATGCTCGCTGAAATAGCCGCACCAACAACGACTTGGCATGCCCCTGCTGTTGCGCCCGGGCAAAGGCCTCTTTGAGCTGCCCCAGGATCTGCGGTTCCCCCAGCACCAGAGAGTCCAGGCCACTGGCCACCCGCATCAGGTGGCGCACCACTTCCCCCTCCTGGTGTTGATAGAGGGCGGAGTCCAGCTCCGCCATCGTCACATGGGTCAAGATCCCCCACCATTGCCGCAACCCCTCCTGGCAACCCGGCTCAACCACACAGTAAAGTTCGCTGCGATTACAGGTGGAGAGAATGCACCCCTCGTGCACCCCAGGCAGACTCAACAGCCCCGCCAGCGCCTCATCGATGCGCTCGGGACCAAAGGCCAGACGCTCCCGCAATGAGAGAGGTGCCGTCTTGTGATTGATACCGAGAACCAAAAGCTGCATAGGATGTGACAACTGGAGTGAGAAGGCGGGCCATTTTACGGCAAAAGGGGCAGGCTTTGAAAGCAATCGGGCAAGGCCTATACTAGCGGCCGTCAACTCACCGGAGGAGTTATGCCTTTCTTGCGTTCTGGATCCCCCCTATTTCCCCTCTGCCTGGCCCTGCTGCTAGGCCTCGCCGGTTGCGCCCAACCCTTGCAACCCACCCAATATAATGAGCTGGTCTGGCGTGGCCAGCGCGAAAAGCTCGAACAACTGGATCACTGGAGCCTGACCGGCAAGTTGGCCATCTTCACTCCCCAGCAAAAAGGGTCAGCCAGGCTCAACTGGAAGCAGCAGGGTGATGACTACAAGTTAGTGCTCACTTCCCTCATCGGCACCACTATCATGGAGATCCAGCGCCAGCAGGGCGTGGTCACCATCACAGATGACAAGGGGGTGCGTCGCCAGGACAGCAACCCGCAAGCCCTGGTCTATCGTCTGACGGGCTGGGCTATCCCCATAGCGCAGTTGCCCACCTGGATCAAAGGGCTACCTGGCGATGCCGATTATCAACTGGGCGGCGATGGCCGGGTCACCGAGTTGCGTAAAGGCGACTGGCAGCTGCACTACAAAGATTACGCCCTCACCCGCCTCTGGTTGCTGCCCACCGGGCTGGAACTCAACGGCCCCGAAACCCGTATCAAGCTGGTCATAGATGAATGGCAGATAGACAAATGAGCGATAATCCCATGAGACCGATCCGCTGGCCAGCACCAGCCAAACTGAACCTATTCTTGCACATTAATGGTCGTCGTCCCGATGGCTATCACGAGTTGCAGACCCTGTTTATCCTGCTGGATCACTGTGACGAGCTCATCATCACGCCAGATGAGAGCAACCAGATCCGCATCGAACCCGAGATCACGGGTCTCCCCTTGACGCAAAACCTCATCTACCGCGCCGCCATGTTGCTCAAGGCCCGCAGTGAGCGCCCACTGGGGGCCCATATCCGGCTCGACAAACACCTCCCCATGGGCGGGGGCTTGGGTGGCGGCTCCTCCGATGCCGCCACCACACTGGTGGCACTCAATTACCTCTGGCAATTGGGGCTGACAGAAGAGGAGTTGGCACAATTGGGTCGCACCCTGGGGGCAGATGTCCCGGTATTTGTCCGGGGACGCGCCGCGTTTGCCGAAGGGGTAGGAGAAAAACTGACGCCAGTCGATGTGGCAGAGAAGTGGTATCTGGTGGCTATACCACCCGTTCACGTCTCTACTGCCCTGATTTTTCAGGATCCTGAGCTGCCTCGCGCTACGCCGAAGCAGAGTTGGATGGAACTGCGAGCTGGATCATGGAAAAACGATTGCGAATTGCTGGTGAAAAAGGGTTACCCTGAGGTTGCCAAGGCATTGAGCTGGTTGTTAGAATATGCGCCGTCTAGAATGACGGGCACCGGCGCCTGCGTCTTCGCGGAGTTTGCGGAGGAGTCGTCGGCTCGAAAAGTCTTGGCAGATATGCCGAATTGGTTGCAGGGGTTTGTCGCGAGAGGGTTAAACCTATCACCCCTGCAAGCGGTTTTGCAACAGGTTTGTGATCGGAGCTCTGACCGCCGTTAACATCCCGCACCTCGCCCTCGAGGTGAAGTGGATGGCTCCGTCCGCCTCCCCCCCACAGGACGCAACCCAGAGGTTTATACCGTGCCTGACATGAAGCTGTTTACCGGTAACGCTACACCGGAACTGGCCCAGAAAATTGCAGATCGTCTCTTCATCAAACTCGGCAACGCCGCTGTAGGCCGTTTCAGTGATGGCGAGATTAGCGTACAGATCAATGAGAATGTACGCGGTGGTGACATCTTCATCATCCAATCCACCTGCGCACCCACCAATGACAATCTGATGGAACTGATCGTCATGGTCGATGCTCTGCGCCGCGCTTCAGCCGGTCGTATCACGGCCGTTATCCCCTACTTTGGCTATGCCCGTCAGGATCGTCGTGTACGCTCCTCGCGTGTGCCTATCACTGCCAAGGTGGTTGCCGACTTCCTCTCCAGCGTTGGGGTTGACCGGGTTCTGACCGTGGATCTCCACGCCGAGCAGATCCAGGGCTTCTTCGATGTGCCGGTAGACAACGTCTTTGGTAGCCCAGTGCTGCTGGAAGATATGCTGGCCAAGAAGCTGGAAGATCCTGTGGTAGTTTCTCCAGATATCGGTGGCGTAGTGCGCGCCCGTGCCATCGCCAAGCTGCTGGACGATACCGATATCGCCATCATCGACAAGCGTCGTCCACGCGCCAACGTCTCCCAGGTCATGCACCTGATCGGTGACGTCAAGGATCGTGACTGCATCATTGTCGATGACATGATCGATACCGGTGGCACCCTGTGCAAGGCCGCCGAAGCCCTGAAGGAACGTGGTGCCAAGCGTGTATTCGCCTATGCCACCCACGCCGTCTTCTCCGGCACCGCCGCCAAAAACATCAGCGAATCCGTGATCGACGAGGTGATCATCACCGACTCCATCCCGCTCTCTGCCGAGATGCAGGCGGTAGGCAAGGTCAAGATGTTGACCCTGGCACCTATGCTGGCCGAAGCCATTCGCCGTATCAGCAACGAAGAGTCCATCTCTGCCATGTTTGAGCATTGATTTAGACCCTCTCGTTGCCCAGCAAGCCCCGCCACGCGGGGCTTGTTCGTTTCTGCCATCCGCAACAAACCAGGCCAGCACCACAACCAAACGAATGGCTTAACCCAGAAGCCGTTACCTAGCCAGATAATCACGCCTTTGTCTTAAGTAAAACTTCCTCATCCCATCATCAATTTGTAATTAATTTTCTTTTTTAGCCACTAAACCGCCGCCAACACCTGTCACATCTACCCATTGCCGTAATAAACACACAAAATTGCGTTGCCACCGTCACACTTTAGACCTAGTATCTGGACGCGTTCGAGGATGAGCGCTTAATCACCCAAGGAGTTACACTCATGCATAATTATGACCTGCTTTGCCTCGCGGCCCTGAGCAACCTCTACTTCAATCGTAAGCCACAACCTGCCCAGAACGAGCGCGACTGATCCCAGCCTTATCACCACAAGCAGCAAGCTTTGCCCGATCAGGGCCCATGCCATAGAACAAGATCAAGCACCCATACCAGACGGCCCGAGAGGGTCTTTTATTTTGTCTGCGCCAGCGCTTGGCTGAATGACAGGCAAAAAAAATGGCCCCGTCAGGAGCCATCTGCTTAACCACATTCTCAGTGCCGAATGCCCGTACCCCGCCGGATCAGGCTCCAGGCCGTGCCATAGAGCAGGGCGATACAGAGGAGTATGAGGCTATAGGCTAACCAGAGCGGCACATCGCTCACCCCCAGGAAGCCATAGCGGAAGGCATTGACCATATAGAGAATAGGGTTACCTTGAGAGAGCGCCTGCCAGAAGGGTGGCAGCAAGTTGATGGAGTAGAAAACCCCGCCCAGATAGGTCAATGGCGTCAGCACAAAGGTAGGAATGATGCTGATGTCATCGAAACTGCGGGAGAAGATCGCATTGATGAGCCCGCCCAGAGAAAACAGGGTAGCCGTCAGGATCAGCGTCACCACCACACTCAAGGGGTCATGTACCTGCAAGGGCACGAAGAAGAGGGAAACCGCAGTGACAATCGCCCCCACACAGAGCCCTCGCGCCACGCCCCCAGCCACAAAGCCTAAAATGATCACATAGTTGGGCACAGGAGCGATCAACATCTCTTCCAGGTTGCGCTGAAACTTGGCGCTATAGAAGGAGGAGGCCACATTGGCATAGGAGTTGGTGATCACCGACATCATGATGAGGCCAGGCACGATAAACTCCATATAGCTGACCCCATGCATCTGGCCAATACGGCTACCGATCAGGTTGCCGAAGATGACGAAGTAGAGAGTCATGGTGATAGCGGGCGGCACCAGGGTCTGCACCCAGATACGGGTAAAGCGTGTCACCTCTTTGATGAGAATGCTCTTGAACGCTACCCAGTAGACAGTTGGATTCATTGCCGCCCCTCCTCCACCAGTTTCACAAACAACTCCTCCAGTCGATTGGCCTTGTTACGCATGCTGAGCACCTTGATCTGCTGGGCCGAGAGTTGAGCAAAGAGCAGGTTGAGACCCTTACTCTTCTCGACCTCCACCTCAATGCTGGTCTCGTTAACTCGACTCCACTTGAAACCATCCAGAGTGATGGCCGAGGCACAACAATCCAGATCCAGGATGAAGGTCTCCTCTTTGAGCTTGCCCAGCAGCTCACGCATTGTGGTGTTCTCTATGATGCGGCCCCTGTCTATGATGCCGATATTGCGGCAGAGCATCTCGGCCTCTTCCAGATAGTGGGTGGTCAGTATGATGGTCACCCCCTGCTCATTGAGTTGCTGCAGGAACTGCCACATGGAGCGGCGGATTTCGATATCCACGCCGGCTGTGGGCTCATCGAGGATCAGCAACTTGGGCTCATGCATCAGGGCACGCGCTATCATCAGGCGACGCTTCATGCCTCCGGATAGGGTTCGCGCCTGTTGGTCGCGTTTCTCCCACAGATCCAGCTGTTTCAGATACTTCTCGGCCCGCTCGAAGGCCAGAGCCCGAGGCACCCCATAGTAGCCAGCCTGGTTGACCACTATCTGTACTACCTTCTCGAACTGGCTGAAGTTGAACTCTTGAGGCACCAGGCCGATCTGCGACTTGGCCAGCTCCAGTTCCCGATCGAGATCGTGGCCAAACACCTGGACCGAGCCAGAGCTCTTGTTGACCAGGGAGCTGATGATGCCAATGGTGGTAGACTTACCCGCCCCGTTAGGGCCCAGCAGGGCATAGAAGTCGCCCTGCTCGACACAGAGATCGATCCCCTTGAGGGCTTCGACGCCCCCCTTGTAGGTTTTACACAAGCCTTTAATCGTTAACGCCTGCATTGAAACTCTCCAGTCGGCGAATCCTGCCTCTGGCCTGGGCCAGAGCCGCCAGGATAAAGGGATAAAGCGCAACAGGGTGGCCATGGCCACCCTGTATCACAACGCACTGGCGATTTACTCCTCCAGCAACACCACCTTGCCGACATAACGCAGGTTGCGGTAGAGCTGGGCACAATCAATGCCACACCCCACCACAAACTCGTCTGGAATGGCAAACCCCACCCACTCCACCGCTACCTGCACCTCACGGCGCGAGGGCTTGTCCAATAGCGTACAGATAGCCACGGACTTGGGCTCACGCAGGGCTATGATCTCCCGCACCTTACTCAGGGTGTGGCCGGTGTCGATGATATCTTCGACAATCAGCACATCCTTTCCTTTGATCTCGTCATCCAGATCCTTGAGGATTTTCACCTCTCGGGAGCTACTCATGCTGCTGCCATAGCTGGACGCCGTCATGAAATCGAGTGACACGGGGAGATCGATATGACGGCACAGATCCGCCAAAAAGACACAAGAGCCTCGAAGCAGCCCCACCAAGACCAGATGTTCCGTTCCTTGGTAATGTTCGGTGATGGCACGACCGAGCTCGGCAATCCGTGCCTGGATCTCGTTTTCTGGAATCATGACATCAACTCTGTGGTTCATCACGCTGTACAGCCTCTTTTTGCCTAGGAAAATCGGTTAAAAAATGGATAAGATAGCTGTGGATTTTATCACTAATCGCTCAGATTGGCTTGATCAACTCCGGGATAAAAAAGGTCACCGCCAGACAATAAGGCGGCATCCACAATAAATTTAAGATGAGACAAACTGTAGCCATGTCATATACAACCGAACAGCGTCGCCGTACGCGACTTAGTCCAGACGAACGTAATCGTCAACTGATGGCTCATGCCATCGCCGTATTTGCTCGCCGAGGGATAGGCCGCGCTGGCCATGCCGAAATTGCCGAGCGGGCTGGTGTCTCGGTTGCCACAGTGTTCAACTATTTTAATACCCGCGAAGATCTGGTCGATGCGGTGCTCACCGAAGTGGAAAATTTTCTCTTCAAGCTGGCACGCCAGGCCCATGACTGCAGCAGCCCGGCACTGGAGTGCCTGAAAACACACATTGATCTCTATGTGGATGCCGCCTACGAGCAGAGCGATTACCACCTCATAGCCCTGGAGTGGGGCGCCTCCATCCGCGACGAAGTGTGGCCTCGCTTTGCCCAATGCTGTGAAGGTATGCTCAAGCTGACGGTCAACACACTGCAACGGGGCGAAGCTCAGGGCGAATTCAAATCGGGGCTGGAACACAGGGAGATGGCCATGCTGCTGAACAGCATCTATTACCCGGCCAGCCAGATGATTTACCAGACGCCCCAACCCCCCCGGGATGAGGTGAAGGCCTTCATGCTGCGCAGTTGCCAGGTCACGCTGGGCGTACGCTAACAACCTGAGTGAAGAGCTCACACTGCAGCAACAAATCGACCCGCCTTGGCGGGTCGATTCAATTCCAGAGTGCTTATTATCAACTGGCGGGAAATCCCCAACGCGGGACCAGGCGCTGTTCGATTCGCAGATGATCCAAGATGCGCGCCACCATGAAGTCCACCAGATCACTCACCTGCTTCGGCTCATGATAAAAGCCCGGCGAGGCCGGCATGATAGTCACCCCGAGGCGGCTGAGTTTGAGCATATTCTCCAGATGCAGAGTGGAATAGGGCGTCTCGCGAGGCACCAGGATCAACTGGCCCCGCTCCTTCATCACCACATCGGCGGCGCGCTCTATCAGGTTCTCGGAGGCGCCATGGGCAATGGCGCTCAGGGTGCCCATAGAGCAGGGCACCACCACCATCTGTTTGGGAGCAGCCGAGCCGGATGCCACCGGGCTGAACCACTCCAGCTTGCCACACACGCTGAGCTGTTCCGGGCGGGCGCCGAAGCGCTCCGTCAACCAATGGGCACAGGCGGCGGGGTCCTCGGGCCAGCTCTCCCCCAGCTCGGTGGCAATCACCACTTGGGCCGCGTTGGAGAGCAGTAGATAAACCCGGCACTCGGCCTGCAGCAGACGCTCCAACAGGCGCAAACCATAGGCGGCCCCCGAGGCCCCGGTCATGGCTAATGTCACCGCTTGCGACATGGTATTCCCTCTTTAGTTGGCAGATGGTTGGGCCAAGGCAGTCAGCAATTTGTCATGGATGCCACCAAACCCCCCATTACTCATCACCAGGATCTGATCACCTGGCCGCGCGACGGCAACCAGCTGCCGGATCAAGAGCGTCAAATCATGGCACACTAGCGTCGGCACCGGAGCCTCACTCGCCACCTGCGCTATGTCCCAGCCCAGATCGGCCGGAGCAAACAGGAAGGCGGCATCGGCCTGAGCCAGAGAAGCGGCCAGCTCTGCTTGATGGACGCCTAACTTCATGGTGTTGGAGCGGGGCTCCAGCACCGCCAGGATCCGCGCCTGCCCGACCCGGGCGCGCAAGCCACCGAGCGTGGTGGCAATGGCCGTGGGATGGTGCGCGAAATCGTCATAGACCCGAATGCCCGCCACTTCGCCCTTGAGCTCCATGCGCCGCTTGGGCATGACAAAACGGCTCATGGCCGCCACCGCATCTTCCGGGCGCACCCCGGCATGACGGGCGGCGGCTACGGCCATCAAGGCATTGTGCACATTGTGCAGCCCCATACCTTGCCAGGTGAGCTCACCGACCGACTGGCCATCTAGCAGGACATCGAAATGGGAACCCTCCGCCGACAGCAGCTTGGCCTGCCAGTGGGCTCCCTCGCCATCCACACGCTCCACCTCACTCCAGCAGCCCATGCGCAGTACCTGATCCAGGGCGTCATCATGGGCTGGCACCAGGAGTCGCCCGGTTCCCGGCACGGTACGCACCAGGTGGTGGAACTGGCGCTGGATGGCAGCCAGATCCGGGAATATATCCGCGTGGTCATACTCCAGGTTGTTCATGATGAGGGTGCGCGGCCGATAGTGGACAAACTTGGAGCGCTTATCGAAGAAGGCACAGTCGTACTCATCCGCCTCGATGACGAAGAAAGGGGAGTCGCCGAGTCTGGCGGAGACCGGAAAGTTACCCGGCACCCCACCTATGAGGAAGCCCGGTTGCAGACCGGCATCTTCCAGGATCCAGGCTACCATGCTGGCGGTGCTGGTCTTGCCATGGGTACCCGCCACCGCCACGACCCAACGGGATTGCAATACGTGATCCCGTAGCCACTCAGGACCCGAGGTGTAGGGCAGGTTGCGCTCCAGCATGTACTCCACGCAGGGGTTGCCCCGACTCATGGCATTGCCGACGATCACCAGATCTGGCGCTGGCTCCAACTGGCTGGGGTCATAACCCTGGATCAAGGCAATGCCCTGCTGCTCCAGCTGGGTGCTCATGGGGGGGTAGACGTTGGCATCGGAGCCCGTCACCCTGTGGCCCAACTGTTTGGCAATGGCCGCTATGCCGCCCATGAAGGTGCCACAGATCCCCAGAACATGAATGTGCATCAACCGCTTCCTCGCATTGAGAATAAGAGCCCGCATTCTAGCAACCGAGCCACGACTTTGGCACGCATGCTAACTCTCAGAGCCGAGATTGTTGCGCCAAGGTAGCCATTTAAGGCGCGCTGGCTATAATACGGCCTTACGCTTTTTAACCCTAGTCAAAGGAAATGCCATGAGCCTGAACCTGGTTCCAGCCGGTAAAGAGTTGCCGGAAGATATCTATGTTGTCATCGAAATTCCACAAAATGCCGACCCGATCAAATATGAGATCGACAAGGCGTCCGGAGCCATCTTCGTTGACCGTTTCATGGCGACTCCCATGTTTTATCCGTGCAACTATGGCTACATCAACAACACCCTCTCCCTGGATGGGGATCCTGTCGATGTGCTGGTGCCGACCCCCTACCCGCTGATCCCGGGTGCCGTAATCCGCTGCCGTCCGGTTGGCGTACTGAAGATGAGCGATGAAGCGGGCCAAGATGCCAAGCTGGTTGCCGTTCCCCACTCCAAGCTGACCAAGATGTATGACCACATCAAGGATGTTAATGATCTGCCGGAACTGCTGAAGGGCCAGATCAACCACTTCTTCGAGCGCTACAAGGAGCTCGAAGCTGGCAAGTGGGTCAAGGTAGAAGGCTGGGGCGACAAGGCAGACGCCATCGCCGAGATCGAAGCCTCTGTTGTTCGTTACAACGAAGCCAAATAAGCGAGATCGATTTCTGCTGTGGTTCGTTACAACGAAGCCAAATAAGCGAGATCGATTTCTGCTGTAGTTCGTTACAACGAAGCCAAATAAGCGAGATCGATTTCTGCAGTGGTTCGTTACAACGAAGCCAAGTAAGCCAGATCCCCATCTGCAAAAACGCCACGCGATTGCGTGGCGTTTTTTTGTCTGCGATTTGAGCCGCGACCCGCTTAGCCTAACGGCACATGGCCCGGTTCAGCCGCAACCCGCGTAAGCCAAGCCCGGATCGCCGGATAAGGTGTCAGCTCAAAGCCCCCCTCATGGGCCACATGGGTATAGGCATAGAGGGCGATATCCGCCACCGTATAGCGATCTGCCGCCAGGTAGTCACAGCGTTGCAGATGCTGCTCCATCACCAGCAAGGCCTGCTCGCCTTTACGCAACAGGGCAGGGATCTCTGCCTCCCGGGCCGGAAAGAAGCGGCGAATGGCCCGCGCCACGGCGATAAAGGGCTCATGGCTGTATTGCTCGAAGAAGAGCCACTGCAGTACCTGGGCCCGAGCGAAGCGATCCTCCGGCCAGTAGCGGGAGCCCTCGGCCAGATAGCAGAGAATGGCATTGGACTCCGGCAGAGTGCGACCATCTTCCAGCTGCAATACGGGCACCTTGCCCGACGGATTCAATGCCAAGAACTCGGGGGTATGAGTGGCCCCGGCTCGGGTGTCTCTCTCCTGCCAGGAGAAAGGGAGACCGAGCTGACTCAGCAGCAACTTGACCTTATAGCAGTTGCCGGAGGCCGACATGCCGTAAACTGTATACATAATGCATCCCCGTTGTTTACCTTTGGTTAACATACGGGATACTCAAGAGCAGGTGAAGTTTTTTATCTCGCAGCCTGCTTCCCCCTCAGCAGACAAAACGGCAGCGCCAGTCACCAGAGGGGATGGCCGCCAATCCTCCGCACTCCATACGATAGTGATAGTAGAAAGCCTCCCCCCAGGGGGTCAGCAACATGTCACGGCTATATTCATGGGGCACCTCCTCCAGCGCATCCAGACACAGCAGCGTGCTCTCATCCACCACGTAGATCTCCCCCAGCACCGACTGCTGCCCCTTGATGATGCCGGGGAACTCCCCCAGATCGATCAGATAGAAAGTTGGCGGGCTCCACCACTGCCCCAGATAGGCACACTCCCGTAGCAAACCATGATTGCTCTCACCCCGTCGTAGCGTGCCATATACCCAAACCAGTGCCATATCTCGCCCCCTTGTCACGCCCGTATTGTCGCAGGCCGACCGTGCATTTATTTGTGCCGATCCCTTTGTGTCGGAGCAGCCCGGCTCCTAGAATCCAACCCCACACTTTCCAAATCGCTTACTAGGAAGTCTAGCTCATGCGCTCCGCACTTATCCTGCTCAGCCTGCTGCCAACGCTCTGTCTTGCGCACAACCTCAAACAATTCGAGCAGCCACCTAGCGTATCCATCGCCGATAAGGGGGAGCTGATACTGCATGACCAAACATTCACTTATCATAATTGGAGCAGCAGTCAGCTCACGGGTAAAGTCAGGCTGATCCAGCATATCGCTGGGCGTAGCAGTGCCAAGGCGCTGAATGCGCCGCTGATAGAAGCCATCAAAGCCGCTAAGTTCGATCACCATAGCTACCAGACCACCACCATAGTCGATCTGGACGATACCCTGTTTGGTACCGGTGCCTTTGTGCTCAGCAGCGTCAAGCAGAGCAAGGAGCAGTTCCCCTGGTCCTCTTTCGTGCTAGATAGTGACGGGCGAGTGCGCCAGGCTTGGGGGTTACAGGAGGAGAGTTCAGCCATAATGCTGCTGGATAAAAGCGGTAAGGTGCTATTTTGCCAAGAGGGGGCATTGACCCCGGATGAAGTCAGTCAGCTACTGAGCTCCATTCAGGCAAAACTGTGAACACCCAACGCGGAAGAAAGGAGGTTGGGGTTAAAACAGATAACGCCCCAACAGGACCAGCACCAGCAGATAAGCCAGTAACAGAGCCCAGAGTAACAGACGGCGTGTAGACTTTTTCACTCACTGCACCCACCACAAGCTCAACACTATGTTAACAATACCATAACCTGATGGGGTGGCTCCAGCCGACGAGCCACAGCGGCTCACAGTTTAGCACCGAGCGGCCTTGCATCACCTGACCGAAGCTAAAAAACAGGGAGGCCAATCGGCCTCCCTGGGGTATGCAACACAAGGAGTTACAGCGCCTTGAGAATGCTCTCGACCGTGCCTTTGGCATCGCCAAAGCACATATAAGAGTTCTCTTTGAAGAAGAGCGGGTTCTGCACCCCGGCATAGCCGGTGTTCATGGAGCGCTTGAAGACGATGACATTCTGCGCCTTCCACACTTCCAGCACCGGCATACCGGCAATGGGGCTGCCCGGATCTTCCATGGCCGCTGGATTGACCGTGTCGTTAGCACCGATCACCAGCACGGTATCGGTATCGGCGAAGTCCTCGTTGATCTCGTCCATCTCCAGCACGATATCGTAAGGCACCTTAGCCTCGGCCAGCAGCACGTTCATGTGGCCAGGCAGACGACCCGCGACCGGATGGATACCGAAGCGCACCTTGATACCACGCTCACGCAGCTTGTGAGTGATCTCCGCCACCGGATATTGAGCCTGAGCCACCGCCATACCGTAGCCCGGGGTGATGATAACAGAGTGGGAGTTCTTCAGCAGATCCGCCACATCCTCAGGTTTCATCTCGCGATATTCACCCATCTCCTCATCAGATGAGGAGGAGGAGCTGACGCCATCGGTACCGAAACCACCGGCAATCACAGAGATGAAGGAGCGGTTCATCGCCTTACACATGATGTAGGAGAGGATGGCACCGGAAGAGCCGACCAGGGCACCGGTGACGATCAGCAGATCGTTGGAGAGCATGAAGCCCGCCGCCGCCGCCGCCCAACCCGAGTAGGAGTTGAGCATGGAGACCACCACTGGCATGTCAGCGCCGCCAATGGAGGAGACCAGATGCCAGCCGAAGGCCAGAGCGATCAGGGTCATCAGCACGATGGCAGCAGTTGAACCCCCTACCTTGATGAAGTAAACCATCAGCAGGAAGGAGACCACAGCGGCCAACAGGTTGAGCTTGTGCTTGTGGGGCAAGTTCAGCGGCTTGGAGCTAATCATGCCGTTGAGTTTACCGAACGCCACGATAGAGCCGGTGAAGGTGACAGCACCGATAAACACGCCGAGGAAAATTTCGGTCAGGTGAATATTGAGCATGGCACCGGAGAGATGATGAGCCCCCTGCCCACTCTGCTCAGCCAGTTGGGCCATGGCAGCCTGAGCGGCAGCCATGAACTCTTCCGGGCTGGAGAAGGAGAGCACCACACTGCTGGTTGCAGCAGGGATCATCTCGATATAGCTGTTGAAGCCAACCAATACGGCAGCCAGACCCACAAAGCTGTGCAGCACGGCCACCAGCTCAGGCATCTGGGTCATCTCGACCTTCAGCGCCAGACGGGCACCGATGGCCCCACCAATCACCATGGCGATCAGTATATAGGTCACATTGTGCACGTTCGGGCTAGCTATGGTGGCAACCAGAGCAATCGTCATACCGACTATGCCGAACCAGTTACCATATTTGGCGGTTTCCTGCTTCGAGAGCCCAGCCAGGCTCAGGATAAACAGGACGGCGGCGATGATATAGGCGGCCGTGGCCAATCCTTGAGACATGTGAATTCCCCTTAATCCTTACGGAACATCTTGAGCATGCGATGGGTGACGGTGAAACCGCCCACTATGTTGATGGTCGCTATCAATACGGCCACAAACGCCAACCCCATGATGAGCCCCGACCCTGCGCCAATCTGCAGCAGCGCGCCGACCACGATAATGCCGGAGATGGCATTGGTCACCGACATCAGCGGCGTATGCAGGGAGTGGGTCACGTTCCAGACCACGTAGTAACCGACCACACAGGCCAGCACAAACACGGTGAAGTGGGAGAGAAACTCGGGCGGCGCCACATGACCGACCCAGCCGAAACCAGCCAGACCCGCCGCAGCCAGCCAATACTTGAGGTTGGAGGGCTGCTTCGGCGCTTTAACGACCGGGGCGGCCACCTCTTTCTTCGGCGCGGCCGAGACGCTGATGGCAGGCGGCGGGAAGGTCACCTCACCGTCACGCACCACGCTCATGTTGCGCAGCACCACATCCTCGAAGTTGATGTCGATGTTGCCATCTTTCTCTTTGCTGAGCAGCTTGGTCAGGTTCACCAGGTTGGTAGCATAGAGTTGGGAAGATTGGGTCGGCAGGCGACCCGGCAGGTCGGTGTAGCCGATGATCTTGACGCCACTGGCGGTGGTGATGAGCGCGCCCGGTTGGGTGTACTCACAGTTACCACCGGCCGCCGAGGCCAGGTCCACAATCACCGAGCCTGGCTTCATGCTATCGACCATGGCTTTGGTGATGAGCTTAGGTGCCGGCTTACCCGGGATCAGGGCCGTGGTGATGATGATATCCACTTCCTTGGCCTGCTCTGCGAACAGCGCCATCTCGGCGGCGATAAACTCTTCCGACATTACCTTGGCGTAACCATCGGAGGAGCCGCCCTCTTCATTGCTGAAGTTGAGCTTCAAGAACTCGCCACCCATGGATTCGATCTGCTCGGCCACTTCCAGGCGGGTATCGAAGGCGCGCACTATGGCGCCCAGGGAGCCGGCGGCGCCAATGGCGGCTAGACCGGCAACACCGGCGCCGATCACCAGCACCTTGGCAGGCGGCACTTTACCGGCCGCCGTGATTTGGCCGGTGAAGAAACGGCCAAAGGCGTGAGCGGCTTCGACCACGGCGCGATAACCACCGATATTGGCCATGGAGGAGAGGGCATCCAGGGCCTGGGCGCGGGAGATACGCGGCACCATGTCCATGGCCAGGACATTGATCTTCTTGGCGGAGAGCTTGGCCACCAATTCAGGATTCTGGGCCGGCCAGATGAAGCTGACGAGTGTGGTGCCTTCCTGCAGACGGGCAATCTCGTCATCGCTGGGGGCATTCACCTTATAGATGAGGGGGGCTTGCCACAGGGTGGCGGAGTCCACTACCTGGGCGCCGGCCGCGGTGAAGGCGGCATCATCAAAACTGGCCAGAGCACCGGCACCGGCTTCGACTATGACGTCAAAGCCGAGCTTTTTTAGCTGCTCGACGGTCACCGGGGTGGCTGCCACCCGAGTTTCACCGGCGAGACTCTCTCTCGGTATTCCAATCTGCATCTCTTTTCCCTGATATTAAGTAAAATTCGCCGTTGTGCCTTCGGCTCGTCTGACGAGCCAAGCGGCCACTACGCGGGCACCATTGCGCCACTCGCTAAGGGAGTGCGCAGCCAACTGAAGGAGGAGCGAAACGAGATTTTTACCAAAAATCACCCTCTTTTAACACCAGACCAGTTACCCAATCCGTGTCCTCAATGCCGATCATCCCGGTCTAATTGCCGGCTACGAGGGGTATCGTCACGCCATTCCACCTTCCCTGGCGGCCCCACAGAGGCCACCTGGTAAAATGGGCCTCACACTGTAGCTGGTATGTTACTGAAAAAAAATGCTTCGAAGTAAGGACCTTAGAATTTATTCGCCATTCTTGTGCATTTTGGTTCTAAATTTTGACGCTTCTATGATGCGGGTGATCAAAAAGCGGGCAGTATGAGTAATTAACTCACTGGAAACCTTTATTAAGGATAGTCATGCACACTCCCAAACCATTAATCCTTATGCTCAGCCTGCTGCTGGGCTGCACGGGCACTCCGGCAGGGCTGCACCCTGTGGCGCCCTTCGATGCCGAGCGCTATTTGGGGCGCTGGTATGAGATAGCCCGGCTAGATCACAGCTTCGAGCGAGGATTGAGTCAAGTGACCGCCACCTATAGTCGCAATCAAGAGGGTTCCATTAAGGTGCTCAACCGTGGCTATGATGCCAAGCGGCAGGCGTGGAAAGAGGCCGAAGGCAAGGCCTGGTTTGTGGAAGGAGTGGACAAGGGACATCTGAAGGTCAGTTTCTTTGGTCCCTTCTATGGGGGCTACAATGTGCTGGTGCTGGACAAAGAGTATGACCATGCCCTGGTCAGCGGCCCCAACCGTGACTACTTGTGGATTTTGGCCCGCACCCCCACCCTGCCCGAAGCAACGTATCAAGCACTGGTGCAACAGGCCAAGGCCATGGGCTTTGCCAGCGAGCAGCTATTGCGAGTAGAGCAACGCCCATAAAAAAACCAGCTCAGCGAACTGAACTGGTTTTTTATGGGCTGATCCGCCCATCCGCAGATGGGCTTAACCCTTATTTCTTAGCAGGTGCTTCGGCAGCCTTGCTGTCGCCTACGCTCAGCAGTTCCACTTCAAACACCAGAACGGAGTTTGGCGGAATGGAGCCAGCGCCTTGGGCACCGTAGGCCAGTTCAGAAGGCAGGAAGAACTTGTACTTGGAGCCGACGGTCATCAGCTGTACGCCTTCGGTCCAACCCGGGATCACTTGATTCAACGGGAACTCAGCTGGCTCTTTACGATCCACAGAGCTGTCGAACTTGGTGCCGTCGATCAGGGTACCAACATAGTGAACCTTCACCTTGTCGGTAGCCTTGGGCTTGACGCCCTTGCCTTCGGTGATCACTTCATACTGCAGGCCAGACTTGGTGACGGTGACGCCCTTCTTCTTGGCGTTCTCTTCCAGGAACTTCTTGCCCTTCTCCTGGCTAGCCTTGGCATCCTCGGCCGCCTTCTTGGTAGAGGCTTCATTGATCTTCTGATCGTAGTCCTTCAGCGCCTTTTCCAGTTGCTTGTCGTCAAGCAGGGACTTCTTGACCAGGCCATCCTGTACACCCTTCAGGATCATGTCATTGGTCAGGGTAATACCCAGATTCTTCTGACGTTCAAGGGTAGTAGCGATGTAACGGCCCATGGATTGGCCAATGGCATAGGCTGAAGTCTCTTCGAAAGTCTTCAGCTGTTCACTCTGGGCTCCGGCAGCAGCTTTCTCTGTGCCCGCAGCTTTTTCATCTTTTTGGCAACCGGTGATCACTACGGCCATGGCGGCGGCCAGCAGGGACATCTTCAGAATCTGTTTCATCATGTTCTCCAAAACACCAATCCAGCTCTCTGCGTTAATAGGATAGAGAGGCTTATGTAACAAAGCGTTTTATACTAACCGCTATAGGGGCAAGAGTCATAGGGTTCGCTTGGCAATATTGAAAAAAAACTACCTGACTCAGCAGGACGACTGATGGCCCATTAACCACTGTCAGTCTTTAAAAAATCCCGCTAAAAAGCAGTTAGTTAGGCCTGGCATATCGGCTAGCAAAAAACCTGACCCAAGCAGAGCCGATATCGCGTTAACTTCGATGTTTTTTTCCCTCTTCACTCTTGTCCCTGACGGCTTAACCGTTATGATGCCGCCCACTATTGGGTGAGAAGCCTCTCGCCCGACCCGCCACTTGATCCTGAGGTAGCCATGCCCAATGATGTGATACAGCGTCTCGAATACCTGGAGAGCCGGGTCGCCTTCCAAGATGAGACCATAGAGCTACTGAGCCAGGAGTTGGCCGAACAACAAAGAGTGCAGGAAAAGATGCGCATGCAACTGGATGCCGTCATTACCAAGTTACGCGAGGCGTCGCCCTCCCCCATGGCCAGTCAGTCCGAAGAGACCCCGCCCCCTCACTACTGACTAGGCAAACAAACGAGCCCTCATCATGAGGGCTCGTTTGTTTGGGTGATGACGTGGGCAGGAGCGTGCGCGCCCCTGCCTGCGCCCTATCTGGGTCTGGGCCATCTGTGCCGCTGACGGGTGCAACAGACCAGACGCAGAGACTCACGGTGACGGGATTCCAGATCCCGAGCCAGGCTCGCCTCATCCAGACCCACATCACGCAACAGGTGACCAGAGAGATGGCCCATCTCGACCCGGGCTTGCTGCACGGCACCACGCAGGCGGGCCTGCTCCAGGGCAACATCGGCTTTGACACACCACAGGGCCAAATTCATCAGAACGGAACGACGCATACACACCTCCAAAAACTCAGATTAAGGAGGCCGGGGACAAGAGAGTGTGGGGTATCAGAGAGTGCCACAGTCCGCTTGTACCGCGGCCTGTGAACGATAAGATCAGGCAGCGGACCGAGGGGCGGTTGTATTATCGGCTTTGGCGGCAAAGAAGAACGCCACATGATGTGGTCGAGAGTGGGTACTCATCATAGTTCTCCTTCCTTAGCTGATAAACCGCGTCGATCCTGACTGCCGGAGCAGTATGCACCATAAACGTTTGCGCAGACAATCTACCCACGAGCCAAGAAGCAGCACCTTAGTGACCTACTATGGTCTGGGCGCCATCATAAATCTCACTCCAAAGAAAAATAGCAGAGTAAACATCCAGCAACGGGCTCATCAGGTCCGGCGGGGTAGCATTTTGCTGCGTATTTAGCCAATCGGCATAAATGATGAACTTTTCCCGAACAATAAAAACGGCGGAGTCATACTCCGCCGTTGCTGCTCACTATCACCCCACGCCGGGGCTTACCCCTTGTAGATCTTGGGGTTGAAAACATCCCGCAACCAATCGCCTAGCAGGTTAATGACCAGCACCAGCAGCACCAGACACAAGCCCGGGAAGGCGGTGATCCACCAGGAGCCGGAGAACATGTAGTTGAAGCCAATGCTGATGAGCGAACCCAAAGAGGGCTTATCTACCGGCATGCCCAGTCCCAAAAAGGAGAGCGCCGCCTCAGACATGATGGCATTGGCTACCTGGACCGTGGAGATGACCAGAATCGGCGACAGGCAGTTAGGCAGAATATGGCGGAACATGATGCGCGGCGCCTTGAAGCCCATAACCTTGGCCGCCTCCACATACTCTTTCTTTTTCTCCGCCAGCACAGAGGCGCGAATGGTCCGCGCATACTGGGGCCACTCGGATACACCAATGATCACCACCAACATCAGAATGGCGTACTGGGAATAGAATTCGCCGCCCAACGCCGTCTGGAAGATGGCCGAGACTATGATGGCCACCATCATGGTGGAGAAGGAGAGCTGCACATCGGCAAAGCGCATCAACAGATTGTCGAGTCGGCCGCCGGCATAACCGGCAAACAGGCCGATGACTATGCCCAACGCCAACTGCAAACCGACGGCGAACAAACCGATACTCAACGAGACCCGCGAGCCATAGAGCATGGTACTCAGAATATCCCGCCCCTGATTATCTGTGCCCAACAGGAAGCGTTCATCCCCCCCCGCCAGCCAGGCCGGTGGCAACTCGGCATCCATGATGTCATAGGAGGATTGATCGTAGGGATCATGGGGCGCAATCCAGGGCGCGGCGAGAGCCAACACCACATAGGTGAGGAAGATGGCCATGCAGCAGATGGCCACCTTGTCTTTGAGAAAGTAATAGACCAGATCCGATTGGCGAAAACGGGCCCAACGGCTGAGAGTTTGGCTTTGGCTCATGGTCAGGCCCCCTTGCCAGTCAGGTTAACAGTGGGGTTGATCACCCCGTAGAGCAGATCCACCAGGGTATTGGTGACCACAAACACCAGGCCCACAAAGATGACATAGGCGGTGATGAGCGGGGTATCTACCCGGTTGATGGCCTCCAGAAACAGGAAGCCGGTGCCAGGCCACTGGAAGACGGTCTCGGTGAGTATGGTGTAGGCCACCATGGTACCTATCTGTACGCCGCCGACCGTGATCACCGGCAGCATGGTGTTTTTCAGCGCATGCTGGTACCACACCTTCTTCTTGTCGAGCCCCTTGGCCCAGGCAAATTTCACATATTCGGAGCTGAGCACCTCCAGCATCTCGGCGCGCACCAGGCGAATAAAGAGTGGCAACATGATGGAGGAGAGCGCCACCGAGGGCAGGATCAGGTGCTTGATGCCATCCCAGGTGAAGAAGCCAGAATCCCAGCCCAATAGATTAAGGGTCTCGCCACGACCATAGGAGGGCAACCAGCCGAACTGCACCGAGAAGATAAACATCAGCAGTATGGCGGTGAGGAAGACGGGCACAGAGATGCCAATGATGCTGGCCCCCATGATGCATTTGGTCAGAAAGCTGCGCGGATGGATGGCCGAATAGACCCCCAGCGGTATGGAAAACAGCACTATGATGAGGCTGGCCCCAAACACCAACTCCAGGGTAGCTGGCAGCTTGGCCAGGATCACCTGCAGCGCGGGCTTCTTGAAGATGAAGGAGGTGCCCCAATCACCATGCACCGCCCCCTTGAGGAAACGGACATACTTGACCAGAAAGGGATCGTTGAGGCCGAGTTGAACACGCAACGCCTCGCGCTGTGCCTCGGAAACACTCTGCCCCACCATTTCCCGTAACGGGTCACCCAGATTGTCCTGAATGGCAAAGGCCACCAGACTGATGACAAACATGACTATCACGGCCTGAAACAGCCGCTGTACCAAAAACGTAAACATGCAGGTGTGTCCTTGCAACCTCGAGCCAACACGGCTGGCCCGTTCAACTCGCTATCATAACGGCGCGTCCTGCCCCCCCTCCCCCCCCCTGAGCTGGGGGGGGAGCAAAGAGCAGGACGCACTGGGCATTACATCGGGAAACAGCCCCGACTATTTATCGTTAACCTTCAGATCACCGTAGTAGGGATAGTCATAGCTGTTAACTATCTCCTTGATGCCTAAATTGTTTTTCGCAGCCCACGCCAGGTTCTGCCACTGGATCGGCAGCACGGCTGCATCCTCGGAGAGCAACTTCTCGATCTGTTGCAACTGAGCAGTACGTTTGGCCACATCCACTTCGGCATTGGAGGCATCGATCAACTTGTCCACTTCCGGATTGGAGTAGCTACCGCAGTTGTACTGACCCTTACCTGTCTTGTCATTGCGGGTTTGCAACAGGTACTCGAAGTAGTTGCCAGAATCCTGGGTATCTGACTGCCAGCCGATGAGCTGCATGCCACTGGCGCACTTATCGAACTCAGGCCAGTACTGGGCCTTCGGCATGGTCTTCAGCTCCACCTTGATATTGATCTTGGAGAGCATGGCGGCCACGGCCTGGGAGATCTTGGCATCGTTGATGTAACGGTTGTTGGTGGCGATCATGGTGACCTTGAAGCCCTTCTCGAAACCGGCTTCCTTCATCAGCTGCTTGGCCTTCTCCAGATCATAGCTAGGCTTCAGATCGGCCACATGGCCCAGGTAACCAATCGGGCTCAGTTGCCCCGCTGGTGTGGCAAAACCCTTCATGATCTTGTCGACAATCCCCTGCTGGTTCACCGCATAGTTCACCGCTTGACGCACGCGCTTGTCGGCAAAGGCCGGTTGCACCTTCTGGTTCATCTCAAACAACACAATCCGGGTGCTAGGCTCGGTCACCAGTTGGATGTCAGCCGCCTTCTTGACGCGATCCTGATCGTTGGGAGCCACCGGAGAGATCATGTCCACATCGCCGGAGAGCAGAGCCGCGACGCGGGTCGCATCTTCCTTGATGGGCACCAGCTTGAACTTCTCGACGTTACCAGGAGACTTCTTGTCCCAGTAATCGGCATTGCGTTCCAGCTCCAGTTTGACACCCTGCTCACGGGTCACCAGTTTGAAGGGGCCGGTGCCGGAGACGTGGGTGGCCGCATAGGTGCCAGCGGCCTTGACGATTTCGGCCTTATCCTTGCCATCCTCTGTCTTGCCGGTATAGAACTTGGAGTCCATGGGGAAGATATAGGTAGCGTTTTGCAGGGCCAGCGGATAGGGCACCTTGGCCACCAGATCGACGGTATAGTCGTCGACCTTCTTCACCCCTTCATACACCTCAAACAGCCCCTTGTAGTCTTCAGACTTCAGGATGCGGTTATAGGTCCAGACCACGTCATCGGCGGTGAAGGGGTTACCAGAGTGGAACTTGACCCCCTTGCGCAGGTGGAAACGGACCGTCTTGGGATCCAGCTGTTCCCACGTTTCGGCGAGACGCCCTTCAAACTTCATATCCTTGGTCAGTCGGACCAAGGGATCGAACGACATGTGCGCGTATTGCAAAATGCCGCCCGAGAGTTGCTCGTAGATATCCAGTGATTCAGGGTCAGCATCCAGGGCGACCGTGATATTGGCGGCGGCCAGGTTGAAGCTTAAGCCGGCAGCAAACAGCGCGGCTGCGATCTTGGTAAATCCGTTCTTCATTGCTTACTCCGTGTTGCTGTGGTGGTTTCTTGATTAGGGTGGTTAACCGTTTTAACCGGCGATCTGCAGACCATCTCGGCTCATCCCCTTGAATTCCGGCATCAAGGAGATCAATTTACGACTGTAGTCATGTTGGGGGGCGGTAAAGAGTTGCTCGGTGGGCGCCACTTCCAGCAGGGCCCCCTTCTGCATCACCCCGATGCGATCGCACATCTGGCGGATCACCGGCAAGTCATGGCTGATAAAGAGCATAGTCAGTTGCAGCTCATCCTGCAGATCCTTCAACAGATTCAGGATCTGGGCCTGCACCGAGACATCCAGCGCCGAGGTGGGTTCATCGCAGATGAGTAGCCGTGGCCGGGTGGCCAGGGCGCGAGCGATGGAGATCCGCTGGCGTTGGCCGCCCGAGAATTCATGGGGATACTTGAGGCCTGCCAGACGACCCAGCCCCACATGATCCAGCAGATCGGCGACTATCTGCTCGATCTGCCGCTCATTTTCCGCCAAGCGGTGAAAGCGAATGGGCTCGGCAATGATCTCCGCCACCTTCATGCGCGGATTCATGGAGGAGTAGGGATTCTGAAACACCATCTGCATCTGACGACGCAGGGGGCGACGCTCCTTCTCGCTCTTGAGCGCGGTCAGATCTATCCCTTCGAAGACAATCTTGCCCTCATTGGGGGGATAGAGGCCGGCGATCACCCGGGCTATGGTCGATTTGCCGGAACCCGACTCGCCTACCAGACCGAAGGTCTCCCCCTCCTGGATCTCGAAGCTCACATGGCTGTTGGCCTGCACATACTGGCGACGGGAGTCGAAAAACGAGTCTTTGGTGATGAAACGCAGGCTCACATCTTCCACCCGCAGCAGGGCACCCTGGTAGTCGCGCTGGCTCATGGCCTGCCCCAGCCAGTGATTCTTCAGATCCAGCGGCTTACTCTCACCGGCATCCTCGATGTAGCTGACCAGAGGAAAGCGCACCAACTTGATATCGGAGCGCGGCACGGCAGCGATCAGGCTCTGGGTATAGGGATGTTCCGGCTGGCCCAGCACCTGGGCGGTGGGGCCTATCTCCATCAACTCGCCGCGGTACATGACGGCCACTCGGTCGGTGACATTGGAGACCACCCCCATGTCGTGGGTCACCAGCATGCAGCCAACCTGGCGCTCCTTACAGAGCGCCTTGATAAGCTCCAGTATCTGATCCTGGATGGAGACATCCAGCGCCGTGGTCGGCTCGTCGGCAATGATGAATTCGGGGTCGCCAGAGAGGGCGATGGCAATAACGACCCGCTGACGCATGCCACCGGAGAACTGATGCGGGTACTGTTTGATGCGGATCTCCGGCTGGGGGATCCCCACCGAAGTCAGCAGTTCGATGGCGCGTTGGTAAGCCGCCGCCCCCCGCAACTCTGTGTTGGCCTCGATGGTTTCCACCAGCTGACGCTCGACGGTGAAGAGCGGGTTCAGCGAAGTCATCGGATCCTGAAAGATAAAGCCGATATGGGCGCCACGCACCTTGCGCATCTCTTGTGGGCTCAGGCCGGAGATCTGTTTTCCGTTGAGAAAGACATCGCCCCGGGCAATACGGCCTGGCGGGCTCAACAGATCTATGATGGCATTGCCAATGGTGGACTTACCGGCACCGGACTCCCCCACGACCCCCAGTATCTCCCCCTTCTCTATGGTAAAGGAGAGATCCTTGACCGCCGCCATGACGCCACGACGGGAGGGGTATTCGATCCGCAGGTTCCTGACTTCAAGCAAGGACATGACTCAACCTCGGCAGGGCGTTGGCCCTTTGCTGTTTTACTTCCTATTTATACCTTGGGATTGGCATTCCAAAGGCGGTTTATGCTGTTTTTTGGCAATCAAACCAGACTAAGTTACTTCGTTTATTCTGCTGTGTAAATCGTAATTCCGCGGATACATATGCAGTTAATCGCTATAAGCCAGGCTGTTTTCAGTTTTTTATTTTGCATAAATGATCAAATTCAACATCATAAGCAGGCTTGTTATCAACTACGCCATCATATCTATTGGTGTGACCAGTTGCTAACAGCCATTTTCCCTGTTTTAGCAAAAAGACTCGAACAGGCACAAATCGCCACTTATGCGTCAGAATTGAATACTACTGCTATTTTGCTTGGCAAAAGTGGGAACTAACCGAGATAACGGCTAGTCCCTACCTAACAGCTTGATTAGAGCGGAAGCACGAAATGTGCCAGAAGTTGCAGGCAAAACCAGGCGAAGATCCCGGCGACGATATCATCCAGCATGATACCCAGACCGCCGCTGACCTGGCGGTCAAACCAGCGAATAGGCCAGGGCTTGAGAATATCAAACAGGCGAAACAGCAGAAAACCGGTGAGGATCCAACCCCAACCGCTAGGTGCCGCCAGCATGGTGATGCCAAAGCCCATGAACTCGTCCCAGACTATGCCACCATGATCTTCTACCCCTATGGCCTGAGTCGCCGACTGGCAGATCCAGACCCCGGCGATCGAACCAACGACCAGCAGGGAGCCGTAGGCCCAGAGCGGCCAGTGCATCACCAGCAGGTAGAAGGGCACGGCCGCCAGGGTACCCAGAGTGCCAGGGGCCCAAGGCGAGAGGCCCGAGCCAAACCCCACGGCCATCCAGTGCAAGGGGTTACGCCAGGAGAGGCGTTTAAGTTCGGGTTTAATCATATTTGCTCCTTGAATTTCATCATGTTAGCTACTGGAAGTGGTCCCAACCCTGCAGAATGAGACTATGTGCTAGCCCCTGCTGCAGCCACTGGATAACCGGCTCGCCCGCCACCACTCGACCAACCTCGGTCACACTCACCCCAGTGCCAAGCAGAGCCGTGGCCAAGGCAGCGCGATGCGCTTCTGGCAGGGTGAAGCAGAGTTCATAATCATCGCCACCGGCCAGAGCCAACTGCCAGGCCAGCTCACTGGGCAAGGCCGCCAGCGCCGGTGATAACGGCAGTTGGGTCAGCTCCACCTGGGCACTGACGCCTGAGGCACGCAGTAGGTGGCCCAGATCCGAGGCCAGGCCATCGGAGAGATCCAGGCAGCTACTGGCCAGGCCACGCAACGCCATACCCGCCAGGATGCGCGGCTCCGGTTGCTCCAGGCGGTCACGCAGGGCTGGCCACCATGGGCTGGCTACCTGAGCCTTGCCCAGTAACTGCTGCAGCGCCAGGGCACCATCGCCCAAGGTCCCGGTCACAAAGAGCGCATCCCCCAGCTGGGCCCCACTTCGGCGCAACACGCCCTGCTCGGGCACAAGCCCCTGGATAGTGACCGTGATGGAGAGCGGCCCGCGAGTCATGTCCCCCCCCACCAGCTCCACATTATAGAAGTCGGCCAGGGCGAGGAAACCACGGGCAAAACCCTCCAGCCAAACCTCATCCACCGCAGGCAGGGTCAGCGCCAACGAGGCCCAGCGCGGCTCGGCCCCCATGGCCGCCAGATCGGAGAGATTGACCGCCAGCGCCTTGTGACCCAGTTTGACCGGGTCCATGTCGGCAAAGAAGTGCACCCCGCAGACCAGGGTATCGGTACTCACCGCCAGCAGGCTCTCTGCCGGCACACTCAGCAGGGCACAATCATCCCCCGAGCCTAGCACCACATCCTTGCGGCGTACCGGTCGCTGAAAATAGCGCCGGATCAGGTCAAACTCCCCCATCTACTACCTCGATCCATTTCAAAGCCAAAGAAAAAGCCAGCTTACGCTGGCTCTATGCAATCAGAACGAAACCGGCGTTACTTGCCCAGCCCCCGCTCCTTGATCAGCTTGTCGAGTACACCGTTGACAAACTTATGGCTGTCTTCGGCGGCGAAGGCCTTAGCCAGCTCGATCCCTTCGTTGATGACCACACGGTAGGGAACATCCTGGCGGAACAGCAGCTCGAAGGTAGCCAGACGCAGAATAGCCTTATCCACCAGATCCAGATCCTCCAGCTTGCGCGAGAGGAAGGGGGAGAAGGCAGAGTCCAGCTTGTTGACGTTGCCAGCCACGCCGAACAACAGCTCACGGAAGTAGCCCAGATCGACGCCCTTCATGTCCTGATCCAGCTTGAACTGCTCTTCGATATCAGCCACGTTGTCCTGGGTCATCTGCCACTGGTAGATGGCCTGGACGGCAAAATGGCGGGCCTTGCGGCGTTCAGACGGTTTCAATCTCTTACTCCTTTCAAACGCCCAGATTCTTCAGGACGTTGATCATTTCCAGCGCACTGAGTGCCGCTTCGGCACCCTTATTACCCGCCTTGGTACCCGCACGCTGAATCGCTTGTTCAACATTATCAGTAGTCAACACACCAAAGGCGACCGGGATTTCATATTCCAGCATGACCTGAGCCATGCCCTTGCTGTTCTCATTGGCCACCAGCTCGAAGTGGTAGGTATCGCCACGGATCACGCAACCGAGCGCGACTATGGCATCAAAGCCACCACTCTTGGCCAGCTTTTTCACCACCAAGGGAATTTCTACGGCACCGGGCACCCGCACCAGGGTGATTTGATCGTCCGGCACCAGACCTTGACGCTTCAACACGTCCAGGGCCCCATCGACCAGATTCTCGTTGATGAAGCTGTTGAAACGAGCCACGACTATGGCAACGCGCGCCTCGGGGGCGGCAATGTTTCCTTCGATAACCTTCATGGGAAATCCTTTCTACGCTATGGGGTGAAATTTTAAGGGGCGAAAAGTGGGCGTATTCTAGCACAACCGGGCTGTGACAAAAGCCCGGTTCCGCAGCACTGCGCCTTGACGGCGGACAAATGGCCGCCCCACAGCTTAATCCGCCAGGTACTCCACCACTTCCAGACCGAAACCGGAGAGCGAGTGGTAGCGCTTCTGACCACTGAGCAGACGCATCTTGCGCACCCCCAGGGACTTGAGGATCTGGGAACCGACCCCCACCCGACGCGAGGCCTCCTGGCGCTTGTTCTGCACCTGACGCTCACCGCTATCCTCGGCTGCAAACTGCTGGATGCGGGCCAACAGTTCGGCCTGCCCTTCGTTGCCCAGGATAACCAAGACGCCCCCTTCGGCACCAATGCGCGCCATGGCCTCGTGGATGGGCCAGCTGCGCGGGGCATGACGATCGGTGAGCAACACATCGCTGAAGTAGTCATGCAGATGGACCCGCACCAAGGGTGCCGCATCGCCGCCCAGTTCGCCCTTGCACAGGGCAAAGTGCAGCTGGTTGTCTATGGTGTCGCGGAAGGTGACCAGTTCAAACTCGCCATATTCGGTAGGCAGCTTGCACTGCGCCACCTTAACGACCGTGGTCTCGTGCTGGTTGCGGTACTCGATGAGATCGGCAATGGTGCCCAGCTTGATGCCATGCTCGGCGGCAAACGTCTCCAGATCCGGACGGCGGGCCATGCTGCCATCTTCGTTCAGGATCTCGACGATCACGGCCGCCGGCTCCAGACCCGCCAGACGGGCCAGGTCGCAACCGGCCTCGGTGTGACCGGCGCGGGTCAAGACCCCGCCCTCCTGGGCCATCAGCGGAAAGATATGACCCGGCTGCACCACATCTTGGGCCAGGGCCTCTGGCGCGACCGCCGCTTGCACGGTGCGAGCGCGATCGGCGGCCGAGATGCCGGTGCTAACCCCCTCCGCCGCCTCGATACTGACGGTGAAGTTGGTGGAGAACTGGGCGCCGTTGTTGCCCACCATCAGCGGCAGGTTCAGGCGCTGGCAGCGGGCCTTGGTCAGGGTCAGGCAGATAAGACCCCGGCCGAAACGCGCCATGAAGTTGATATCTTCCGGGCGCACCATGGAGGCGGCCATGATGAGATCCCCTTCGTTCTCTCTATCTTCGTCATCCATCAGGATCACCATCTTGCCCTGACGAAACTCTTCAATAATCTCTGCGGTACTGCTCAATGCCATAGTTCTAATCCTTCTATTTCAGTACTCTGCTATTTCCGTACTCAGCGCAAAAAACCCTGTGCGGCCAGCATCGCCATGGTCACACCCGTGGCTGGGGCCACATCGGCAGCCTTGTCACCCAACACCAGGCGCTCCAGATAACGGGCGATCACATCCACTTCCAGATTGACCCGGCTCCCCACCTTCCACTCCCCAACTGTGGTCTCGCCACTGGTATGGGGCACTATGGTCAGGCGAAAACGCGCCCCTTCCACACTGTTCACCGTCAGGCTGATACCATCTACCGTGATGGAGCCCTTCTCGGCAATGTAACGGGCCAGCTCGCGGGGCGCCTCGACCCAATACTCCATGGCCCGGCCCAACGGCTTGATGGCCACTATCTTGCCCACGCCATCCACATGGCCGGAGACCAGATGGCCCCCCAGCCGACTGGTGGGCATCAGCGCCTTTTCCAGATTCAGTTTGCGTCCGGCCTGGTAGTCGGCAAAGCCGGTGCGGGCAATGGTCTCGCCAGAGACATCCGCCACATAGCCATCCCCCGTCAGTTGCACCACGGTCAGGCAGACACCATTGGTGGCGATCGAGTCACCCAATTTGACATCGTCCAGATCCAGCTTGCCGGTGCGTACCCGCACCGAGACATCCTGCCCCTTGGACTCCATGGCCACTAGCGTGCCCACGGCTTCAATAATTCCGGTAAACATGCTTACTCCTCCCCGACTCGGGGCTCTAGCGTCAGACGCAGATCGGCACCGATCTGCTGCACATCACGCAGGGTAAATTGCCAGGCCTGGGCCAGGGAGTCCAACGGTGGCAAGGCCAGCAAGCCTTGGGCTCCCTCACCCAACAACTTGGGCGCCAGGTAGAGGATGAGCTCATCCACCAAGCCCGCTGAGACCAGAGCCCCCGCCAACTGACGACCCGCCTCCACCCACAGCTCATTGACCCCACGGGCACCCAGCTCCATCAAGAGTGCATGCAGATCCAGCTTACCACTGGCGGCCAACGGCAGGCTCACCTGTTCCACCTGGCTGGGCCACCCCGCTTGGGGCTGTTGGCGCGCCAGCAGCACAGGCCCAGGTAGCGAGAAGAGCTGGGCGTCCGGTTGCAAGCGCTGGCGGGAATCCACCAGCACCCGTAGCGGCTGACGCAGGCTGGCTTCGGGATAGATAGCCTGGATCTCGGCTGGCAGTTGTGACCAGCGCACATTCAAGGCGGGATTGTCGGTGAGTACGGTATCGGCGCCACTCAAAATGGCACTGCTGCGCGCCCGCCAGACCTGCACATCGGCACGGGCGGCGGGGCCGGTGATCCACTGGCTCTGGCCATTGGCCAACGCCGTGCGCCCATCCAGGCTAGCGGCCAGCTTGACGCGCACCCAGGGCCGGCCGGTTTTCATGCGCTGAATGAAGCCGGGGTTGAGGGCTTGTGCCTCGGCCTCACGCAGACCCGACTCGACCGTGATGCCGGCCTCAGCGAGGAGACGCAAGCCGCGCCCCGCCACCAGAGGGTTAGGATCTGTCATGGCCGCCACCACCCGGCTGACCCCGGCCGCCAGCAGAGCCAGGGCACAGGGCGGAGTGCGGCCATGGTGGGAGCAGGGCTCCAGCGTCACATAGGCCGTGGCCCCTCGGGCCCGCTCACCGGCGGCGCGCAGGGCATGCACCTCGGCATGGGGCTCACCGGCCTGGCGATGCCACCCCTCGCCCACTATCTCTCCTGCGTTCACCAGCACACACCCCACGTTAGGGTTGGGGTGGGTAGTAAAACGCCCCAGAGCCGCCAGCTCCAGGGCCCGGCCCATATAATCATGATCCATGGCGCTGAACACTTATTTCTCCAGACGGGCGATCTCTTCGCCAAATTCGCGGATATCGGCAAAGCTGCGGTAAACCGAGGCGAAGCGGATGTAGGCTACCTTGTCCAGCACCTTCAACTCCTCCATCACCAGGTTGCCAATATACTTGGCATCCACTTCCCGCTCACCGGTGGCACGTAATTTGGACTCAATGCGGTTGAGGCTCTCCTCCACCGACTCCATGCTCACCGGACGTTTCTCCAGCGCGCGTTGGATACCTCCGCGCAACTTGTCTTCGTTGAAGGGCTCGCGGCTACCATTGCTCTTGATAACTCGCGGCATCACCAGCTCGGCGGTTTCAAAGGTGGTGAAGCGCTCATGGCAGAGTACGCATTCACGGCGCCGCCGCACTTGATGTCCTTCGGCCACCAGTCGGGAATCGATGACCTTGGTATCGTCGGCATTACAGAATGGGCAGTACATGCAGAGCTCCTGGCAGGACGGGCATCGAGGAAGTGTACCAGAGAGATCCTGACATGTTGAGCGAGCCGGTGGCTTTTCCAGCGAGCCCAGGGTTGGCTGACCCTAATAGCTGCTTCTGCGGCCGCTCACTCATTCATACGATATAACCAGAAACGTGCTAGTAAGCACATTTTTTATGGTCAATTGGCCTACGCTGAGACTGTCATAACTACACGGCATTAGGCGAAAAAAAGCACAAACGATCTTCATTACTTGCGCTAGATCACTTGTGCGCCCTGGGGTCGGACCAGTATCATGTCAACCATAAATTCTACCTATTGCGTTTTCATAAAAAGCCTGAGAGTCATGCGAGACATGTAACTCCATTTGTACTTTTTGATCCTGCAGTGTTCGGTACTTAACCATCTGGATTGAGGAGAGGAATCGTCATGCGACATGTCGCTGGTCTAACCCTAATTGAACTACTCGTTGCCGTCAGTGTGTTCGCCATCATGGCCACCACAGGCCTGCCTGCCATGGCCAGCTTCATCGCCTCCCAGCATCAGCTGGCCACCAAGGATGCCCTGTTAGAAGCCCTGCGCTCAGCCCGAGATGAGGCGCAACGCCGCAGCACCCCCATCCGCCTCTGTCCTACCGCTAACGGTACCAGCTGTGGCTCAAACTGGAACCAGGGCTGGTTGGTTTTCATCGACAAGAATAACGATGGTCAGTTCACTGCCCAGGATCAGCTGCTAAAGCAAAAGCTCAACAGCCAGGCTGCGGCCATCAGCACCACGGCCTCCTCACTGCTGTTCCGGGCCAACGGCATGACGGCTCAAACCCAATTCAATATCTGTACCGATAACAAGCAGGCCAATGCCTATCAGATCTCGGTGACCAGTACAGGGCGAGTATTTGCCCAGGAGAAGAGCGGTGTCTGCAGCTAACCTGGCCCGAGGCTCGGGTCTGATAGAAGTGCTGATCGCTCTGGTCATCATGTCGGTTGGCCTGCTGGGGTTGGCCAGTCTGCAGGTTTCCAGCATGCAGCGGCTGCAACAGGCCCGGCATCAGGAGGCGGTTACCGCCGCCCTGGATGACCTGTGTGGACGCATCTTAGCCAATGCCAGCCTGGCCAAGGATGGACTCTTTACCTTTACCAATCTGGCGAATGCCAGCGCGCCGAGCAAAGACAATAATTGCATCGCCAACAACAACTGTACGACCCAGCAGCAGGCGCTGAATGAGCTGGCTAGCTGGTATGCCCTGGCCACCACCAACATCCCAGCCCTGCGCTTTGCTATCAGCACAGCGTCTAGCGCCACCAGTGTCAGCGGCGCACGGGTCACCCTCAACCTGACCTGGGATGCCGAGCTAACGGGCAACGGCAGTGCAGAGTGCAGTGATGAGAGCCATCGCTGTGTCGAGAGTCAGCTATGGATCTTCTAATTCATCGTCAACCCCAAGCCCACACTGGCTTTAGCCTGGTGGAGCTGATGATAGCCCTGACCCTGGGGAGCCTGCTGGTACTCGGGCTCTACTCCATGCTCAGCTCTCAGCGTCTCACCTACAGCATGACCCAGGCCAATGGCAGCCTCACTGAGCGCACCCAGCGGGACAGCAACTTTATCAAATCCATGGTGAATCAGGCCGGATACATGGATTACACCTCCATGCGCGACAGCCTGCTGGGTAACACCCCATTCATAGCGTCAGGATCCTGGCTGAAGGGGCAGGTAGTGCGGGCCGACAATAATCTCACGACCGCAGGCTTCAAGAGTGGCAGTGATCGCCTGCAACTGCGTTTCCTGGGGGATGGCTCTTTAGTATTCAACTGCGCCGGTGGCACAGTACCGGCTCAGTCGCTGTGGAACGTCAGCCTCTATGTGGATGGTGACGAGCAACTGATCTGCGCCGATGCCAATGGTAATACTGTGCTGGATCAGGGGGTCGAAACCCTGCAGTTGCAATTTTCCAACCCGGCGGCCCCCTCCAGCCAACTACGCGCCGATCAGGTGAGCAGTGCTCTCTGGCTTACCATCAACCGTTTGAGTTACGGCCTGCTGCTGACTGAAGCGCAGACACCGACCACAGGCGTACTGAACGGGAGCAGTTATCAGATACTGGATCAGAGCGTAAGCAGTGCCAATGATTCGCAGCTACGCCAACCCCTTACCGAATCCCTGGTGCTACGCAATAACCGGAGTTGATATGCCCAAGTCACAAACTGGTCTCGTGCTCATCGCCTCCCTCTTGATGCTGCTCATCATCTCTCTGCTCGCCTTGGGGATTGGCGGATCGGCGCTGGAGGGGCAACGCCAAGCCAATCGTCACTACACCAAGGTGCTGGCCTACAACACAGCGGACTCCGCCCTGGCGGCAGCTGAGGCCGATCTCTGGAACCACCGTAAGGAATCCAGCTGGCTCACGGCCAGCACTAACATAACCGCCCTGGACAGCAGCCATAGTGGCAGTTGGTGGTTGAGCACCTGGAGCGGTCTGAGTGCGGTGCACACCCTGACAGGCTATACGCACGGCAATGGTATGTATCGCATAGAGAGGCGGCAGTTCATCCCCATCAACGCCTCGGCGGGGCAAAACCAAGGGGTAACCCTCTTTCGCATCACCAGCCGGGGGGAAGGTCCCGACTATGACAGCACCCTAGGGGGGGGGCTGAGCTTCATTCAATCACATTTTGCCCTCTTCACCACGGCTCAGAGTCAATCATGAAGAGACGAAACGGCGGTTTCACCCTGCTAGAGTTGATGATGACAGTCATAGTGGTGGCCATACTCGCCAGCATAGCCGTGCCCTCCTATATGCAACACATTCAGAGTGCCCGCCGTGAGGCGGCGAAGAAGAGTTTGCTGGAGTTGGCCCAACATCTGGAAGGTTACTACGCTAATCACATGAGCTACTCAGGTGCCACAGTACCGAGCAAATTGGCCAGCGAGCTGCCCTACTACCAGTTGCAGGTGAGTGGCGCCAGCGCCGGAGACTACACCTTGCTGGCCGTGCCCCTCTCGAGCGGCGCACAAGCCTCGGATAAGTGCGGCACCCTGAGCTTGAGTCATAACGGCACGCGAAGTGCCACCGGCACCCAGTGCTGGTAAGGAGAGAACCATGCGTTCGCAATATCTGCGCCTGATGTATATCACCCTGTTGCTCACGCTCTGGCCACAGAGCGCCCCCCAGGCTGCCCCCCTCGCCCTGAGTTCCGCGCCCCTGTTTCTCTCCCAGCAAACTATCCCCATGGTGATGCTGGTGATGTCCCGGGATGAGAGCCTCTACTATGAAGCCTACAACGACTACAGCAATCTGGATGGTGATGTTGCTGGCACAGTCGATGTCAACTATCTGCCCACTTACACCTATTACGGCTACTTCAATCCGACCACCTGCTATGCCTACAGCAGTGATGTGTTCGTGCCCAAACAGAGCTCCAGCACCCAGATCTGCAGTGGCTTCAGCGATGCCCGCTGGAGTGGTAACTACCTCAACTACCTGACGACCAGCCGCATCGATGCCCTGCGCAAGGTGCTGTACGGTGGCAAGCGCTCCACCGACAGCGCCGGCACCACCATACTCGAACGCAGCTATATCCCGCTGGATGCCCATAGTTGGGGTAAGAGCTTCGAGAGCGAAGCCAAACAGGGGTTCAAGGTAAGCGACTACACCCCTTATGACGAACCCGCCAGTGGCAAGAAGCTCTTCTTTGCCAACACCACCACCAGTAAGAGTAACGAAGCCTGCCCGGATTCCTGCCCCCCCCTGCTGGAGGTAGCCACAGTCGCCAGCAGCCACTATATCTGGGACTGGGTGAGCAAGGAGCGTCCCGTAGCGGGCGATGAGATTGGCGTACTCAATGAAACCAACCATACCTACACCAATGTCACCCTGAACCCTTTGCCCACCAAATTAGTGGTGCGGGTCAAGGTGTGCGACAACAGCAGTGACGGCCCCGGCGTTGAAGATAACTGTGTGGCCTATGGCAGCACAGGTTACAAGCCCGAAGGCATGCTGCAAAAGTACATGAACAAGATGAAGTTTGGTCTGCTCAGCGGCAGTTATGACAAAAACACCAGCGGCGGCATGCTGCGCCGCGCCATCAGCACCATAACCGATGAGGTGAGCTCAACAGACGGCACCTTTACTTCAGTCAACGGCATCATATCCACCATTAATAAGCTGAAGATCATCGGCTTTAGTTACAAAGCCGGTGAACGCAACTACACGGATAACTGCGGCTGGCAGGCTGCCACCCTGAGTGACGGCGTCTGCAGTAACTGGGGGAATCCGGTGGGCGAGATGCTGTTTGAAGCCATGCGTTACTTTGCCGGGGCAACCGCCAGTTCAGGCAGCTATGACTACGGTAGTGGCAATAATACCCGGGATGCCAAACTGGGGTTACCGAGAGTCAACAGCTGGACCAACCCCTTTGGCAGTGCTAACTGGTGTGCCAAACCGATCAATCTGGTGATCAGTGACCTCAACCCCTCCTTCGATTCCAACAACCTGCCGGGCGCCCACGTCTACCCCGACGCCGTGGCCCCCAGCTATGCCGACGCAGTGCCAACCAGCCTCAGCGGCTTCAGCGCCGAGAGCGCCACCAACCTTATCTCCACCAAGGAGCAGATCAGCGGCAACTACTTCATCGGCCAGACCGGCAGCCAAAATAACGTGGATACCGGTGTACCGACCGCCAAGAGTATCTCCGGCTTTGGGGTGATCCGTGGCCTCCCTGAGCGAGCAAGCCACCAGGGGAGCTACCACTCGGCCGGAGTGGCCTACTATGGTCGAACCCACGATCTGCAAAGTACGGTAGCGGGTGAACAGAAGGCCAATACCATGGTCATCGGCCTCTCCACCCCCCTGCCCCAGATCAAGATCAAGGTCGGCGATGCCACTGTCACCCTCTTCCCCTTCGCCCGCTCGGTGCAGGGCTACGGCAACGGTTTCATCCCCAACGATGCCATAGTGGACTTCTATGTGGAGTCACTGGACGAGAGCAGCGGCTCCTTCCTCATCAACTTCGAAGACAGTGAACAGGGTGCCGATTATGATATGGATGCCCTGGCCCGTTATCGCTATGCGGTCATAGATGATGGCAACGGTGGCCAGCAACTGAGGATCACGGTCGAATCTGTCTACGCCGGTGGCACCTCGGAGCAGCATATTGGCTATGTGATCTCGGGCACCACGGCCGATGGCACCTATCTAGAGGTAATGGATAGAGATGGCACGACCTTGAGTGGCACCCCTACCGATGCCAGTAAGGCGCGCTACCTGCTGGATACCGTCACCGCCACCGATCCCCCCTACCCCAACAATGCCCGCAACTCGCGAACCAATGCCAGTGACTACAACAGTTGCACCAAGGCAAACTGTAAGGATGCCCTGACCCGTGACAGCCAGACCCGCATCTTCAGTGTGGCCAGCAATGCCACGGCGGCCGGATTCCTGAAGTCCCCCCTCTGGTATGCCGCCAAATACGGCTATTTCAACGACAAGAATAATAATGGCGTACCCGACAGTGGCGAGTGGGACAGCAAGGTGAGCGGCCAACCCGACGGCTACTTCCCGGTCACCAATCCGGGGCAACTGCAAGAGCAGCTGCAGAAAGCCTTCAATCAAATTGATAGCGACACCAAGGCTGCCAGCCCGGTGGCACTGGACGCCGCCGCCATCAGCTCGGTGGGCTACCTGTATAAGGCCAATTTTGAGGCCCAACGCTGGAGTGGTGAGTTAGGCGGCTACCAGATCAACGGCTCAGGCGTGGTTGCCACCACGCCCAGCTGGCAGGCCAGCAGCAAGCTGACCCAGCAGGGCAGCAGCGGCCGGCTCATCTTCAGCCGCAATCCCACCTCGGGTAAGCCGGTCCCCTTCACCTTCACCGCCAACACTCTCAATGGTGAGGAGAATGGACTCAGTGCCAGTCAGCTGACCGCCCTGTTGAGCAACACCAGTTACAGCAATGGCTCTACCGCCAGCAAGCTAGCCTATCTCAAGGCGCTGGTGGCCTACCTGCGCGGCGATCGCAGCCAAGAAGGGACTGGCTACAAGTTCCGCGAACGGCTCAACCTGCTGGGAGATATTGTCCATTCGGCGCCCACCTATGGCGTCTCCCAAGATAGCAGCCCCATCCCGTTCCTGCTGGTGGGGGCCAACGATGGCATGGTGCATCTATTCCAGGCTAGCGGCAGCGATGCGGGCAAGGAGTTGATGGCCTTCGTGCCCAGCCCCCTGTATGGCAAGTTGAACAAGCTGGCTAGTACCACCTATGCCCACGACTACTACGTGGATGGGGGCATCACGGTTGCGACCCTCAAGAAGAGTGATGGCAGCCTGGTCACCATGGCAGTGGGCGCCCTGGGCCAGGGCGGACAGGGAGTCTATGCGCTGGATCTGAGTACCCTAAACGGCCTCAGCCAGACCCAAGCCACGGCCGCCAGCCTGGTGAAGTGGGAGTTTACCGATAGCAACGATGCGGATCTGGGCTATGTGGCCGGCACCCCCACCATCAGCCAACTGCAGGATGGCACCTGGGTCGCCATCTTCGGCAATGGCTATAACAATACCGAGAGTGATGGCAGGGTCAGCACTACGGGCAATGGCGCCATTTATGTGGTGGATCTCTTCACCGGTAGCCTGCTCAAGAAACTGGAGACCAAGAAGGGCACCACAGCCGATCCGCTGGGCACGGCCTCTGCCCGCCCTAACGCCGTGATGCAGCCCGCATTGGCCGATGGTAACAGCGATGGCAAGGTGGACAACCTCTATGCCGGTGACCTGTTTGGCAATATGTGGCACTTCGATATCAGCAAGAGTGACCGTACTGAGTGGAAGTCCCCCATCGGCAGCCTCACAACCCCGGCTCCGCTGTTTAGTGCCAAGGGCAAGAGAGTGGGCGGTACCACTTGGATAGCTCAACCTATCAGCAGCACTCCCTCGGTGGGCATTCATCCCAAGGGCGGCATCCTGGTCTTCTTTGGCACGGGTAAATATCTGGAGGAGAGCGACAAGATCACCACGGATCAAGTCACCCAAACCTTCTACGCCCTGTGGGACAAGAGCGCGAACAGCAGCGCCATCAATAGCGATCGTAGCGAGCTACTGCAACAGCAGATACTGCGCGAAGATAGCAACCGCCGGGTGATCAGCAACAACACCATAGATTGGAGCAGCAAGAAGGGTTGGTATCTGGATCTGGTCAATACCGGGGTCAGCGCTAGCCAGAATAATCAGGGCGAACGGCAGATCACCAACAGTACCCTCTGGCTTAACAGCGTGCTCTTCACCACCCAGATCCCCAACTCCGACGCCTGCGCCGGGGGCGGGACGGGGTGGATCATGAAGTTGGATGCCGCCAGCGGCGCCGATCTCGATCCTCCTGCTACCCTGCCGGAGATAGGGGCCACCCTCTCCAGCAGCCAGCAAAACTATAAGGTGAATGGCCTGCCTTCGGCCCTCTCCACCGTGGTACTGGAACCCACCCCAGGTAGCCTGCAACGTCAGGACCTCTGTCAGACCAGCAATGGCGAGGTGTGCAACAGCGCGGCCAGCAGCCTGAAGATGGGGCGCTTAAGCTGGCAGGTGATCAACTAGCCATGAGTGGTGTAACGCCAGTTTCTTATACAGATCTTTGGCGTTGGATGGGATAGATGCCGAACGACGGCGCTGTTCCCGTTATGTGTTGGTGCTCGTGCGGCATCGGAAGACCTTACGCCGACACGCCGTTAATTCATCCAAGGCTCGAAGGCCTCATCCCTGAGGCCTTCGGTCGGCTTAAAGGTCATCCCGTCACCGCATCATTAAGTCATTAAGTCATTAAGTCATTAAGTCATTAAGTCCATATGGAACCTGTAGGTGCGAATAGCGTAGCGTATTCGTACGCATGAATAGCCAGGCGATATCCGTACGCATGGCGTCGCAGCCTTGATGGTCTCTACGCCACCGTTGGCTGGGGTTTGTTTTTCTCCCTCCCCCTTGCCCGAGAGGGCGCCGTTTGGCACCTGCCCGCTTGGGGCTGGCGTACGGCAGTGGCTCGCCATCGGTGACGGTAACAACCCCCTGGGGCCTAAGGTCGATTTAACGGTGATATCGTCACCGCATCCTTAAGTCATTAAGTCCATATGGAACCAGTAGGTGTGAATAGCGTAGCGTATTCGTACGCATGAATAGCCAGGCGATATCCGTACGCATGGCGTCGCAGCCTTGATGGTCTCTACGCCACCGTTGGCTGGGGTTTGTTTTTCTCCCTCCCCCTTGCCCGAGGGAGGCGCTGTTTGGCACCCGTCCGCTTGGGGCTGGCGTCCGGCAGTGGCTCGCCATCGGTGACGGTAACAACCCCCTGGGCCTAAGGTCGATTTAACGGTGATATCGTCACCGCATAAGATAGAGTGTCAACTCAAGTTGCGATTTCTATCAGGTCAAGGGCGTAGCGTCAGGCGACGCCTTCCATTACCATGCTTAAACACATGGATTGTGTGCTTTTATGCCACTGGATAGTGCTCCCCCCCCCAGTGCGGTAGCCTGCCTGTCATTTCTACTAAATAACCGATCCTAATTTTGCGACATCGACAAGCCAGCACACGCTGACACGCCGTAAACCCCTCCCTGGGCTGTCTCTTATACACAACACCCATCGCGTTAATGAGAAATCCAGGGAAGCTGAGGCTCCCTCCCCTTTTTTCAAGGGGAGGGTTGGGGTGGGGTTTGCTTTATAGCTTGTGAAACATCAAAAGCATCACCATCCCTGGCGCGGAGGGTCAGCTTAGTGCTACCCCGTCATTGTGATGGTTAAGCGGCTATTCGGAACCGCTAGTTAGCCTCATGCCACCTGCCCTACCCTGCGTTTTATTAGAGATCGGATAAGGGACTGCGCACGCCACTGGCTCCCTGCTGCAACACATGGGTGTAGATCTGGGTTGTCCGCACATCACTGTGGCCTAACTGCTCCTGCACTGTGCGAATGTCAGCGCCACGCGCCAGTAGATGGGTGGCAAAGGAGTGACGCAGGGTATGGCAACTGACGGGTTTGTGGATAGCTAACTGCCGAGCCGCCAGCCGTACTGCTTTTTGTACCGTAGAAGGGTCCAGGTGATGGCGGCGGATCAGGCCGTCAGCCGGGTCGGCACTGAGCCGGGTCGGCACTGAGCCGGGTGGCAGGAAAGAGGTAGTGCCAGCCTACGCCTCGTATGATGTTCTTGTTCATCAGCTCGCAGATTTGCGTTCCGGCTTCCTTCAGACTGCTCCTCGCGGATTAGCCCTTGCCATTCGCTAGTAGTTAGCCTCAGCCAAAGTGCCGAGGGTGATCTTCCTACAGGGGACTTTCACCCCATCAGTTCATGCCCATGCTGGGCGTACACAACTATATCAACCGGACGCTTTGACGCTTGCCGGTCTTTTTTGGTGTCAAGAGGCGCCGGTTATATAAACGTTCGGTGGCCTGTATTCTTAGTTAAATAGACGGTATCTTTATAAGGGACAGAAAAATATGAACGAAATCGAAAAGAAAGGCATCGAAAGATTAAAGCAATGGCTTACATCGAACAACAGGAACTATAAAGTTAGTGATAACAAAACATTCGATTTAATTGTTGACGAAAAATATGCCGAAGTAAAAACAAAAGGGAAACCATTTAGCGAACTTGACTTCATATCTTTTACATCAAATCAGCAAAAACAAATTGAGGAATCATCCTTTAAAATATTTTTAGTTTGTAATGTTTCAGGAGAAAAATCTGAAATATTCGAAATAGATTCTAGTGAACTTTTAACAAAATCACCAAATGAGATTAAGTCATACGAATATTCTAAGAAAATATTTCAATCAATTTTAAAAGCATCATCAGAAATAAATATTGAACGCGATGTATATAAAAAGGAAGCTATTCAAAACGATTGTGATAATGTAATAGCCTATATTAGGGAACCCAATGTTAACCAGGAAATTGGATTTTCAAAAAAGCAAAATACAGAGAGACGGCTTGATTTGCTTCCAGAGGATGGAAATGAAATAATAATTGTTTTTCCTGATTTTTCATTATTTTCAATTTTTAAAATTAATGGAAGCACAATTTATGTTCAAAGCCCAAAATATTTAATCGATAATGATCAAAATAAATTTAAAATAACATACAAATCATTATGGGGGAAATTAGGTTTCAATAGCGGTGACAAATTAGTTTTGAAAGTAATATTAAATAAGAGAAAATATGAATATATCGGAAAAAAATCATAAGGCCACCGAATCGGGTAGCCGGGGGTTTCTAGCCCCCAGCCCCCACAACACCCTGCGTGCGGGTCCGCACAGGGCGTTTCACTTAGAATGGTGAAGCCGTATCCAACCATCGCGCAGCGCAAACAATCCTTGGGATTTCAGATAC